>DASVFB010000237.1:0-6924 GCA_036380275.1 Gaiellaceae bacterium
CGCGGGCTCGAGATCGTCGAGTTCGCGTGCGGAATTCCGCACCTGCTGAAGGGCGGCTACACGGAGCAGGCGTCGACCGGAATCGACGTCTACTCGATCCGCCAGCCGCTCGGCGTCGTCGGCGGGATCACGCCGTTCAACTTCCCCGCGATGGTGCCGATGTGGATGTTCGCGCCGGCGATCGCGTGCGGAAACACGTTCGTGCTCAAACCGTCCGAGAAGGATCCGTCGGCGTCCGTGTATCTCGCGCAGCTGCTGCACGAGGCGGGCGTTCCCGACGGCGTCTTCAACGTCGTGCACGGTGACAAGGTCGCGGTCGATGCTCTGCTCGAGCATCCGGACGTCGCGGCGATCTCGTTCGTCGGCTCGACGCCGATCGCGAGGTACATCTATTCGACGGCGGCTTCGCACGGGAAGCGCTGCCAGGCGCTCGCAGGCGCGAAGAACCACATGGTCGTGCTGCCCGACGCCGACATCGACATGGCGGCCGACGCAGCCGTCTCGGCCGGCTATGGCTCCGCAGGCGAGCGCTGCATGGCGATCTCGATGGTCGTCGCGGTGGGTCACGCGGCGGAACCGCTGATCGAGGCGATCAAGGAGCGCATCCCGAAGATCAAGGTCGGCGCGGGCGACGAGCCAGGAGTCGAGATGGGCCCGCTGATCACACGCGAGCACCGCGATCGCGTCGCGTCGTACATCGAGAACGCGCCCGGCGAGGGTGCGAAGGTGCTCGTCGACGGCCGCGAGAGCGCGAACGGCGAGGGGTTCTTCCTCAACCCGACGCTGATCGACGAGGCGAAGCCCGGGATGGCGCTGTACGACGACGAGATCTTCGGGCCGGTGCTCGGCGTGACGCGCGTCGACACGTACGACGAGGCGCTGAAGCTCGTGAACGACAGCCCGTTCGGGAACGGCACCGCGATCTTCACGCGAGACGGCGGCGTGGCCCGTCAGTTCCAATTCGATGTACAGGCCGGGATGGTCGGCGTGAACGTCCCGATTCCGGTGCCGGTCGCGTACTACTCCTTCGGCGGCTGGAAAAACTCGCTCTTCGGCGACCTGCACATCTACGGGACCGAGGGCATCGCGTTCTACACGCGTGGCAAGGTCGTCACCTCGCGCTGGCCAGACCCGGCCACGAGCCAGGTCGACCTCGGCTTCCCGCAAACCCGCTAGCGCGACGGCTCGCAGAGGACGAGCCGTCCATTCCGGACACGACCCGAGTCCTGGACTCGGGACATGTCCTGCGCGGGTGACGGGCCACGCCGGGCAGACGCTCGGGCCAACGCCTTCACCCTCTCCGTCGTTCCGAACGGGCATGACCCGAGTCCTGGACTCGGGTCAATGTCTGATTCGGACGGGGTGGCCCTAGGCCGGGACGCGCTCGGGCTTCAGTTCATGCCCGAAGCGGGCACGCTCCACGAACTGGCCAATCCCGGGCTTGGCCACTAGTTCATCGCCGTCGATCAGCACTTGGCCTCGCAGCAGAACGAGCTCCACCGCGCCCGTTACCTCGGTGCCCTCGAAGAGGTTGTAGTCGACCTTCGAGTGGTGCGTCGACGCCGAGAGCGTATGCCGTTTCTCGGGATCGAACACGACGATGTCAGCGTCGGAGCCGACGGCGATCGTGCCCTTGCGCGGGTAGAGGCCGAAGAGCTTCGCTGGGTTCGTCGCCAGCAGCTCGACCATCCGGTTCAGCGAAATGCGGCCGGCGCGCGCGCCGAACTCGTGGATCATGTGCAGCCGGTTCTCGATTCCGGGGCCGCCGTTCGGGATCTTCGAGAAGTCGTCGCGTCCGAGCGTCTTCTGACCGTCCCAGCGGAACGCACAGTGGTCGGTCGAGATCGCCGACAGGATGTCGGTGCGCACGGCGTTCCAAAGGACGTCCTGATTCTCCTTCGCGCGCGGCGGCGGCGTGTAGACATACTTGGCGCCCTCGAAGTTCGGGCGCTCGAGGAACGTGTCGTCGATGAAGAGGTACTGCGTGCACGTCTCGCCGTGGATGTTCCAGCCGGCATCGCGTGCGCGCGCGATCGGCTCGACCGACTCGCGGCAGGAGACGTGGACGACGTACAGGGGCGAGCCCGCGACTCGGGCGAGTTGGACGGCGCGATTTGTCGCCTCGCCCTCGGTCTCCGGCGGCCGCGTCAAGGCGTGGTACTTCGGCTCCGTGTGACCAGCCGCGAGCGCCTGCTTCACCAGCACGTCGATCGCATCGCCGTTCTCGGCGTGCACCATCACGAGCGCGCCGGTCTCGGCCGCGACCTGCATCGTGCGGAAGAGCGTCTCGTCGTCGACCATGAGCGCGCCCTTGTACGCCATGAAGAGCTTGTACGACGTGATGCCCTGATCCGGAAGCGTCGCAAGCTCCTCGAGCGTGCCGCCGTTCTTCAGGTCGGTGACCGCCATGTGGTAGCCCATGTCGATCACCTGCTTGCCTTCCGCCTTCGACTTCCACTCCTCGAACGCTTCGCCGAAGGTCGAGCCCTGGGGCTGGATGATGAAGTCGACATGGCAGGTCGTCCCGCCGAACGCGGCCGACGTCTGCCCCGACTCAACATCGTCGATCGTCACCGTGCCGCCGAACGGCATGTCCAGGTGCGTGTGCGGGTCGATGCAACCCGGCAGCACGTACTTGCCGCTCGCGTCGATGACGCGGTCCGCGCCGACGTCCATCGACTCGCCGATCAGGGAGATCCGCTCGCCTTCGACGTAGACGTCGCCGACGTAGTCGTCCGCGGCGGTGATGACGCGCCCGCCCTTGATCAGAATCGACATTGCGGATCTCCCTTCTCGGTCGCTTGCTCCTACTTGCCGCCCGGTGTTACGTGGACGACCGCCTTCTTCCAGTTTTTGCCCGTGACGTCGAGACCCTTCGCCTTCAGCATCGCATTCGCTGCTGCAGCGAGGTCCGTGCGGTAGGCCTCGTGGCCGGGCACCTTCTTCAACTTGCCGTACGTCGCGACGATCTTCGCGGAGCGGGCGTACGCCGCCGGGTTCATGATCCCGATCCCGCTGGGCGACGGCCAGACGAGCGCGTTGATCTCGTTCATTTGCCACGTCTGGTGCCCGCGCGGCAACGCCGGCCCGTTCGCGAGCACGATGTTGACGCACTCCTTGAGGTGGCTACGGCAATAGATCCAGCCTTGATGCGACGCCGCGATGAACTTCTTCGCCGTGTCGCGGTTGGTCGAGCTCTTGAGGTAGTCCGTCGTCGTGAAGATGTTGTCCTCGAGCATCGAGGTCCCGACGGTCTGCATCTTGATTACGTTGAGATCCTTCATCGTGTAGAGCTTCCCGGTCTTCGGGTTCTTCGCCTCGAGCACCTGCGCGAGCTCGTTGTACGTCATCGCCGACGCCGCATCGGCTTGGCGCTTGAGGAAGAAGTCCATCGTGAACGGCTCCTGAACGATGGTCACGCCCTTGTTGTGGGCGGGATCCATCCCGTACTTCGCAAGGGCGGCGAACACCTCGAACTCGTTGCCGAAGAGCCAGTTTGCGACCTTCTTGCCCTTCATCTTCGCGACCGTGTTGATCCCCGTGTCCTTCCACGTGATCAACGTCAGGCCGCTCTTGTTGAAGACCTGCGAGATGCTAATGAGCGGGATGCCCTTCGCCCGCGAGAGCATGAGACTCGACAGCCAGTCGATCCCGAACTGCGCCTGCCCGCCGGCGACGACCTGCTCGGGAACGATGTTCGGCCCGCCGGGCTTGATCGTGACGTCGAGGCCCTGAGACGCGTAAAAGCCCTTCGTTTTCGCGGCGTAGTAGCCGGCGAACTGAGCCTGCGTCACCCATTTCAACTGCAAGGTCACCTTCGTGAGCTTCTGCGACCCCTCGGCCTTCGTGGCGGCCCCGGCTGCCGTGCCCAGGATCCCGACCGCCGCGGCGGCCGCGAGCGCGACCAGTGCCAATCGCTTGCGATACATCCGTCCTCCTTGTTGTCGACGCGGTCCTCAGCCGATTCTGACCGATCGTCAGTCCTCTGTCGATGGCCCGCGCAGGGCAATCCGCTCCAGGGCAGCGATGGCCAGATAGAAGGCGATTCCGTAGGCGCAGGCGACGCCGATGCCGGCCCAGGCATCCTCGAAGTCGAAGGTCGCGTTGCGGCTGTTGATCAGCACTCCGAGCGCGTTCGGGGAGCCTCCGAAGTACTCCCCGACGATCGCGCCGATCATGGAGAGCACCGTCGCGATCTTCAGGCCCGTGAAGAGCAGCGGCAGCGCAGTCGGAATCCGGACTCGGCGGAAGATGTCGATCTCGCCGGCGGCGTACGAGCGCATGAGCTCGATCGAGGCGGGTCGAACCGACGTGAGCCCCCGCAGCGTGTTCACGAAGACGGGAAAGAAGCACAGCACCGCTGCGATCGCCATCTTCGAGGTCTTGCCGAATGGCCCGAACCACGCGTTCGTGATCGGCGCGAAGGCGATGATCGGCACCGCGCTCGCGGCGATCGCGTACGGCATCAAGGCACGGCCGACTCCGCGCCAGCGTGCGAGCACGAGCGCGGCGAGGATCCCGAGGGAGCAGCCGATCGCGAACCCGCCGAGCGCCTCCTGGAACGTGTACCAGCCCGCGTGCAGCAGCTCACTCCGGTGATCCCAGAACGTGCTCGCGATCGCCGTCGGCTGCGGTGCGAGAAAACGCTTGATGTCGAAGACGGCGATCGTCTCCTGCCAGATCACGAGCGTAAGCACGAGGACTACAGCAGCCGGAGCCCAGTCGAGCGCCTGCCGCCGCGCTGTCACTGCGCCACCGCCTCGTCCAGCTCCGCGCCTAGGTGCAACGCCTCACGTACCTGCGTCACGAGCTCGAAGTAGCGCGTTTCTTCGCGCGTCAGCGCGCCGCGCGAAGCCGGAAGGTCGATCTCGACGACGTCGGCGACTCGGCCGGGCCGTGCAGACATGACAACCACGCGAGTCGAGAGGAAGACTGCTTCCGCGATCGAGTGCGTCACGAAGACGACGGTGCTCTTGCTCGCCGCCCAGATCCGAAGGAGCTCCATGTTCAGCCGCTCGCGCGTCATCTCGTCCAGCGCGCCGAACGGCTCGTCCATGAGCAGCAGCGCAGGGTCGAAGGAGAGCGCGCGCGCGATTGCGACCCGCATCTGCATCCCGCCCGAGAGCTGCCACGGGTTGTGATCGCCGAAGCCCCCCAACTCGACCAGCTCGAGCAGCTCGTCGACTCGCGTCTTCCGGCGCGAGCGGTCCCAGCCGAGCACCTCGAGCGGCAGCGCGACGTTCTTGGCGACCGTGCGCCACTCGAACAGCACCGAGTCCTGGAACACCATGCCGTAGTCGTGGTCGGCCCGGGCCCGCGGTGCGGGCTTGCCGTTGACCGTCACCGTCCCGCTCGTCGGCTGGATCAGGTCGCCGATGATCCGGAGCAGCGTCGACTTGCCGCAGCCCGACGGCCCGATCAGGGAGACGAACTCGCCCGGCTCGATCGCGAGCTCGATGTCCTGCAGCGCGAGGACATCGCCGCGCTCGAAGCGCTTCGTCAGCTTGTGGATCTCGACGACGCTCACGCCACGTGCTCCGGCGCTCGGCGGACGACCAGCTTCTCGGCGATCACGATCACGAGAAAGAACGAGATGCCGAGCAGCGCGGCGATCACGTTCGTCGCCCACAGGTTCTGCGGGTTGAGCGTGTAGTACTGATTGAAGTTCACGATGTAACCGCCGAGGCCGTCCTGGATCGACGACGGCGCCTCGCCGATGATCGCGCCGACGACGCACGCCGTTGCGGAGATCTTGAGCGCGGAGAAGATGTACGGCAGCGCCGCAGGAACGCGGAGCGTCCAGAGGATCCGCCAGCGGCTCGCGGCGAACGAGCGCATCAGCTCGACCGCGCGCCGGTCCGTAGAGAGCAGGCCGCGCAGCGTGTTGATCGCGACCGGGAAAAACGTCAGGTAGGCGGCGATCACGGCGACCGAGAACCAGGCGGCAACGTGCAAGGTGCCGAGGTAGACGACCACGATCGGCGCCACGGCAAGGATCGGCACCGTCTGCGAGGCAACGACGAAGGGGAGGAAGCCGCGCTGGAAAACGCGCCACTGCGACATGACCACGCCCAGCGTGAATCCGAAGACCGCGCCCAGCGCGAAGCCGACTGCGGCTTCCTTCGCGGTGAACAGCGCCGCGTGCAGGAGCTGGACGATGAGGATGTCGCCGAAGCCCGACGTCGGGTGCTCGAAGAGGGCCCGCACGATCGTGTGGATGTGCGGCATCGACGTGTCGTCCACGAGGAAGGGCCACGTCCAGCCGGCGCTGATCCAGATCCAGCGGTACAGCTCCCACGCGCCGATGAGAACCGCGAGGACCGCGACAGTCGTCCCGACGCTGATCGCGATGCGGCGGACGGCGAACACGGCCTAGCCATATCACAGCTGTAGAGTCGCGCCCATGCCGCTCGATCCGAGTCGCACCGTCGCCGAGTTGCGCGAGTTGCAGGAGCTGACGGGCGACGAGAACGGCGCGCAGCGCGTCGCGTGGACGGACACATGGGAGCGCGCTCGCGAGTGGTTGCGCGGCAAGGTCGGGGACACCGGCGCCGACGAGGAGATCGATCCGGCGGGCAACCAGTGGTTCACGCTCCGCGGCGACTCGGAGCACGCGCTGCTGATCGGTGGGCACATCGACTCGGTGCCGAACGGCGGCTGGCTCGACGGATGTCTGAACGTCATGGCCGGCGTCGAGGTGCTGCGTCGGATCGCCGAAGATGGGACACCGCCGCTGACGGTGCGGCTCGTCAACTGGGCCGACGAGGAGGGAGCGCGCTTCGGGCGCTCGCTCTTCGGCTCGTCGGCCGCCGCGGGCTCGATGGCCGACCAGGACGAGCTGCGGGCGAAGGTCGACGCGAACGGCATCGCGCTACCGGACGCCGTCTCGGAGCACGGCGTCGACCTCGACCGGGCGCTCGATGC
>DASVFB010000238.1:0-3762 GCA_036380275.1 Gaiellaceae bacterium
GCGCACCGTCGAGGTGATGACGGGTGAGATCGTCGCCTCGGTCGCGCCGACACGTGTGACGCTCAAGTCGGGGAAAGAGCTCGACGCGCACACGCTCGTCTGGGGCGCCGGGCTGCAGGGCAATCAGCTCGTCCATTCACTTGGGCTTGACCTGGAGCGAGGCAATCGGATCGGCGTCGGGCCCGATTTGACGATCGAGGGCCACCCCGAGGTCTTCGCGATCGGCGACATCGCCGCGATCACCGACGCGAAGACGGAGCAAGTTCTCCCGCAACTCGGCTCGGTCGCGCTGCAGTCGGGCGAGCATGCAGGCGAGACGATCGCCAGGCGCATCGCCGGCAAGGAGAGCAAGCCCTTCAAGTACCGGGACAAGGGGACGATGGCGACGATCGGACGCGGTGCGGCGGTCGTGCAGATGCTCGGCGGCCGGACGATGAAAGGCAAGGATGCGCAGCTTGCGTGGGGCACCGTGCACCTCGCGCTCCTGCCGACGAACGAGGACCGCGCCAAGGCGATCGTCAATTGGGCGGGCGCCGCTCTGACTCATCAGCGCGCCGGGCGGATCACCGTCAGCGCAGATCGGGATTGAGGGAGCGGTGAGCGCCGCGACAGCACAGCTCTTCGAGGCGCTCAGCAACCGTGGCTCGGATCCTCTCCTCGCAAAGGCCCACGGGACGGTGCGGTTCGACATCGTCAAGGGGCGCGTCACCGAGAGCTGGCTCGTGCGGATCGACAAGGGGAACATCAAGGTCTCACGCGGTGCGGGTCCGGCCGACACCGTCTTCCGCGGAAGCCGCGAGCTCTTCGCCGACCTCGCCACCGGCAAGGAGAACGCGTTCGCCGCGCGGTTGCGAGGTGCGATCGGCGTTGAAGGGGACATGCGGCTCGCCGTGCTCTTCCAGCGCATCCTCCCGAATCCGCAGTCCTCCGAGCGTGGCCCCGCGGGGCGTTCAGGAAGGTCGCGATGAGCGACGGGCTCGTGAAGATCCTCGACGGAAACACATTCGTCGTCAGCGACGCGCGCGGTGACATCGAGGCGTCGCTCACCGACCCGACCGGGCTGTTCTCGTTCGACACGCGTTTCCTGTCGAAATGGGTACTCACGATCGACGGAGAGCGGCTGACCGCGCTGTCGACCGACGACCTCCAGTACTTCGAGACGAGGTTCTTCCTCGTGCCCGGCACAGGCACGGTCTACGTCGACGCGAAGCTCTCGGTCATCAGGCGCCGAGCCGTGGGGCAGGGGTTCCTGGAAGAGCTCACGATCCTCAACCACGACGCGAAGCCGGTCACGCTCACCACCCGCATCGAGGCGGGCTGCGACTTTGCCGACCTCTTCGAGGTTAAGGACGCGTTGAAGAAGAAGGGCACGTACAGCACGAGCATCCGCGGGGGCGCTCTCGAGTTGGTGTACGAACGCGACACGTACCGGCGGACGACCACGATCACCTCGACCGCGAAGGCGAAGGTCGACGCGGAGGGCCTGACGTTCAGAGCGCGGATCCCGCCGCACGGCTCGTGGTCCACGGAGCTGACCGTCAAGGCCGGGCCCGATGCGCTGGGCGTCCGTCGTACGCCCCCGAACATGGCGCGCGACCTCGAGCGCTGGCTGGGCGCAGCCCCGAGGCTCGAGTGCGACTGGGAATCGCTCAAGTCGACATACCGCCGGAGCCTCGTCGACCTCGCGGCGCTGCGGTTCTCTCCGCCGATCGCGGGAGGACGCAGCCTGCCGGCTGCGGGCCTGCCTTGGTTCATGACCATGTTCGGTCGTGACAGCATCTTTACGAGCCTCCAGGCGTTGCCGTTCACGCCGGAGCTCGCCGCGACGACGCTCCGGGCGCTCGGCGAGTGGCAGGGCACCCGAATCGACGACTTCCGGGACGAGGATCCGGGCCGGATCCTCCACGAGATGCGATACGGAGAGATGACCGCGTTCGAGGAGCGTCCGCATTCGCCGTACTACGGTTGCGCCGACGCGACTCTGCTCTACGTGGTGCTGCTCGACGAGTACGAGCGGTGGACCGGCGACCGCAGGCTCGTGCGCGACCTCGAGCAGGAGGCTCGCGCCGCGCTGGCCTGGATCGACGATTACGCCGATCTCCAGGACAACGGCTACGTCTCGTACAAGCGCAGGAACGAGAAGACCGGTCTCGAGAACCAGTGTTGGAAAGACTCCTGGGATTCGATCTCGTACAGCAACGGACGCCTGCCGGGCTTCCCGCGCGCGACCTGCGAGCTCCAGGGCTATGCCTACGACGCGAAGATGCGTGGTGCACGGCTCGCGCGACTGATCTGGAAAGACCAGGAGCTCGCCGACCGGCTCGAACGCAAGGCAGCCGACCTGAAGCGGCGCTTCAACCGGGACTTCTGGGTCGAGGACGGCGAGTACTTCGCCCTCGCCCTGGACACCGACGGCCGACAGGTCGACTCGCTCACGTCGAACAACGGCCATCTCCTCTGGAGCGGGATCGTCGACAAGTCCAAGGCGCAGGCGCTCGCCGATCACCTGGTTGGGCCAAGGCTCTTCTCGGGCTGGGGTGTGCGCACGCTCGCGGAGGGCGAGGGCCGCTACAACCCGATCGGCTACCACGTCGGAACCGTCTGGCCGTTCGACAACTCGTTCGTCGCATGGGGCCTGCGGCGGTACGGGTTCAAGGAGGAGGCCGCGCAGGTCGCGGCGGGGATCCTCGATGCGGCGGCGTTCTTCGACGGGCGGCTGCCAGAGGCTTTCGGCGGCTACGAGCGCTCGGCGACGAAGTATCCCGTTCAGTACCCGACCGCGTGCAGCCCACAAGCCTGGTCGACGGGTGCGCCGTTGCTGTTTCTGCGCACGATGCTCGGCCTCGAGCCGGAGGGCGAACACCTTGTCATCGACCCGGCGCTGCCGACGACGATCGGGCGCCTCGAGCTGCTCGACATTCCGGGCCGCTGGGGCCGCATCGACGCCTTCGGGCGCGGCCGGATCGATATCGACGGCCACGCCGGCGTGCAACAGCGGCGAAAGACCACACCTAGGAGGAGGACGAGATGACGGCAACCGCGACGCGTTCCGCCGCAGCCGCACGAGACAGCGGCGGGCAGGCAGACGTCTTCGTCGTGTTCGGGATCACCGGCGACCTGGCCAAGGTCATGACGTTCCGGTCGCTTTACCGGCTCGAGCGCCGCGGGCTGCTCGACTGCCCGATCGTCGGCGTGGCCGTCGACGACTGGACCGTGGACCAGCTCAGGGCGCGCGCCAAGGAGTCGATCGTGGGCACGGGCGAGCCGCTCGATGACGCGGTGTTCGACCGGCTTGCAGCCCGTTTCTCGTACGTCAGCGGCGACTTCGGGGAGGACGCGACGTACAAGCGTGTCGCCGACGCGATCGAGGGCTTCGAACGGCCTGTGTTCTACCTGGAGATCCCGCCGTTCCTCTTCGGCCGCGTCGTCGGCGGACTTTCTGGCGCGGGCCTCACGGCGAACGCGCGCGTCGTCGTCGAGAAGCCGTTCGGCCACGACCGCGAGTCCGCCCACGCGCTTGCCGACGAGATGCACAAGTACATCGACGAGTCGCAGCTCTACAGGATCGACCACTACCTCGGAAAGATGGGCCTCGACGAGATCCTGCACCTCCGCTTCGCAAACGCGATGCTGGAGCCCCTCTGGAGCCGGAACTACCTCTCCAGCGTCCAGATCACGATGGCAGAGGACTTCGGCGTCGAGGACAGGGGTCACTTCTACGACCCGGTCGGCGCGCTGCGCGACGTCGTCGTCAACCACCTG
>DASVFB010000239.1:0-9555 GCA_036380275.1 Gaiellaceae bacterium
GAACGGATCCCTCAGCTTCGGCCTGGTTACCATCCCGGTCGGCCTCGCGCCCGCAACGGCGCCCAAGGCCCGCGCCTCGGACGTGACCTTCCGCACGCTGCATCGCGAGTGCCAGACGCCGATCAAGCAGAAGCGCTGGTGTCCGGTGCACGAGCGCGAGGTGCCGAACGACGAGCTCGTGAAGGGCTGGGAGGTCTCGAAGGGCCAGTTCGTGATCGTCGAGGACGGCGACCTGGAGGCGATCGCCCAGCGCGACACGTCTCGCGCGATCGAGATCTCGCGCTTCGTCCCGCTCGCGGAGGTCGACCCGTTGTTCTTCGACCGCACGTACTTCCTCGCGCCGTCGAACGCCGAGGCTCAGCGCAAGCCGTACGTGCTGCTGCTGAACGCCATGAAGGAGACCGGCATGGCCGCCATCGGCCGCATGGTCATCCGCGGCAACGAGAACTTCGTCCTCGTGCGCCCGAAGGGAGACGCCCTGGTGCTCGAGACGCTTTTCCTCGCCGAGGACGTCCGCTCGCAGGCGGAGATCGACGAGGCGGTCGAGGGCATCGGCGTGAGCGAGCCGGAGCTCGACCTTGCGCGGCAGCTGATCGACAGCCTCGTCGGCGAGTGGGAGCCGGACGACCTGCACAGCGAGTACCGGGAGAACCTGCGCGAGATGCTCGAGGCGAAGCTGGCCGGCGAGGAGATCGCGATGCCGGAGCCGGTCGCCGACGCGCCGGTGGTCGACCTCATGGAAGCGCTCAAGAAGAGCGTCGCCGCGTCGAAGAGCAGCGAAGACGACGGCGCGAAGCCGGCCAGGAAGGCCGCCCCGCGAAAGCGCGCCGCCGCGCGGAAGTAGTTCTCGAGCGCTAGTGGCTCTGCGGCATGGCGCCGAGCGCCTGCAGCTGCGCCTGGAAGAGCGTCTTGTCGATCTTGCCCTGATAAATCGGAACGCCCTCCTCCACGCACACCCGGATGACTTCCTGGCGTTCGATCCCGAGCTCCTTCGACAGCTCGTCAGGCGTCAGATGATTCGCCATGCTCGCTCCTTTCGAGGCAGAAAAAAGCCCGTCCGGCACTCGGCCGAGCGGGCTACTGGCTGCTTCCCTTGTCGTTGCGGAAATTCAACGTTCCGCTGACCTCCATAAGCTCATGAACGCCCTAAGCATAATCCGTCCGGATGACGCTGAGCAACCCTTTTTTGCCGGGTTTCACTGCGCGCTACACCGAGGAGCGAGGCTCGAGAATGCGCACCTTCGAGGCGGGGAGCGGGCCGGCCGTCGCTCTGGTGCACGGCCTGGGCGGCGCCGCCTCGAACTGGACGCTTGTGGCTCCGGCTCTGGCCCGGCGCTGCCGCGTGCTCGTCCCGGAGCTCCCCGGCCACGGGGGCTCGTCGCCGCTGCCCGCTCCTATGGAGACTCTTGATCCGTTCGCGGATCGCCTCGTCGCGGTGCTCGACGATCCGGCGGTGCTCGTCGGACACTCCCTCGGGGCCGTCGTCGCGCTGCGAGCAGCCGCCCGGCACCCGGATGCCGTCCGCGGGCTCGTGCTCGCCGGCTGTGCGGGAATCGGCTCGGGGACGCGCCAGGCCGAGCGCGCATTGACCCTCGTGGGGTTCGTCAAGCCCGGCAAGCGACTGTCGCGGCGAGGGCGTGCAATCGCCGGCACGCCTCTGCTCAAGCGGCTCGTGTTCGCTTTCGCAGGCGTCGCTGATCCCCGCGCGCTCGACCCTCGGGCGGCCGAAGGGTTCCTCGCCGGCTCGAGGTTGTACACCGACGCGCGAACCGCGGGCGACGCACTCGTCGGCACGGATCCGCGCGTCGAGGTGGAGCGCGTTCGTTGCGGCGCCCTCGTGCTCCACGGCGCGCGCGACCTTCAGGTGCCGCTCAGAGATGGGTTCCAGTACGCGCGGTTACTCGATGCACCGCTGCGCGTGATCGCAGACTGCGGTCATCTGCTTAACGGTGAGCGCCCGCGCGCCGTCATTGACGCGACCTTTTGGTTCTTACACCGGATTGGGGAGATCGAGGAACTCCCACTCGAGCCCGAACTCGTCCGCTAGACGCGCCGCGAGCGCCTTCACACCGAAGGTCTCGGTCGCGTAGTGACCGCCGGCGAGGAAGTGGATCCCGAGCTCGCGTGCGGTGTGGAGCGCAGGCTCCTCCGGCTCACCCGTGACCAGGGCGTCATACCCTTCGTGCGCCGCCTCGATCAGCCGCGTGCCACCGCCGCCCGTCACGATCGCGACACGCCGGATTCGCTCCGGCCCCTCGGAGAAGACGAGCGGTTCGCGGCCGGTCGCGTCTCGAAGCCGCGTCGCGAGCTCCGCGATCGTCACGGGCTCGTCGTACCACGCGCCGGCTCCGATCGCCGCGAACTCGCCTTCTCGCCGGGCGCCCAGCCGCTCGGCGAGCAGCGCGTTGTTGCCGAGCTCCGGGTGGGCGTCGAGGGCGAGGTGGTAGGCGACGAGCGTCAGGTTGCCGGCGAACAGCGTCTCCAGCCGTCCCTTCAGCCGGCGGTCGACGACCAGCGGCTCAGTGCGCCAAAAGAGCCCGTGGTGCACGAGCACGAGCTGGGCGCCCGCTGCGCCGGCGCGCACGAACAGCTCGCGCGAACTCGAGACGCCGCAGGCGACCTTCGTCACCTCGTCCGCTCCGATGACCTGGAGCCCGGGCCGCCCGTACTCCGGGAACGCCTCGACCGCGAGCAGCTCGTCGGCGAACGCGACGATGCCGTCCCTGCGGGCCACGCCCGCGGATACTACGAAGTGACCGTCTCGAAGGGCGACTCCTCGCGCACGCGTGTGTCGAGGAACTCGATCTTGTTTGCGACCACCTCGACCGCGCTCCGGCGTTTGCCTTCCGCGTCCTCCCACGAGCGGCTTCGCAGGCGCCCGTTCACCGCGATGCGGGATCCTTTCGACAGGTACTCATCGCACACCTCCGCCTGCCGGTCCCAGGTCGAGACGTTGATGAAGTCGGCGCCGGCATCCTTCGCCGAGCGGTCGACCGCGAGCAGGAAGCTCGCGACCTTCTTGTCCGGGGCGACATCGCGTAGCTCGACCTCGGTCGCAAGGTTTCCGATCAGCACGACAACGTTCACACGGCCTCCTTCGTAATCAGTTCAGACAACGTAGCGTGGGAAACGTGACGAGTCCGTGCTGAGACCGTTGCTAATCTGTACGCCGCACTCGGGGTGTGGCGCAGCCTGGTAGCGCGCTCCGTTCGGGTCGGAGAGGTCCCCAGTTCAAATCTGGGCACCCCGATAGAGAACCCCGCTCTATGCGGGGTTTTTCTTCGGGAGGACTCGGCCGAGAAACCACCGGCACGACGGCGCGCGTCGACCCGGCGTCCGTCATCGCCGTTGAACGTTGTCCCCACTGCCCGAGGTGCGGCCAAGCCGCTACCGGCATACACTCGGTCGATGGACACCCGCACGCCGGGCAGCGAGAGGGCTTGGGACCCGGCCGGCGTCGTCGCCGCTGCAACGAAAGAGGCTTTCGCGGCCGGCTCGATCGAGCGCTGCCTCTCGAGGGACATCCGGTCGATTCTCGAGGAGCGGTTCTGGCGTCCGGTCGAGGAGCACTCGACGCTCGAAGCGGTCTCGGGCGACGGTTGGGTCATGTCGGAGCCCGGCCTGCACCCGGCCCTCTACGCCGACCACGGGATCGTCCACGCTCGTGACGTCGCGGCCGGGGTCGTCGACCTCGCCGACACGGCTGCAGGTCGACTGCTGCCGCTGCGGCCCGACTATCGGCAGGAGTTCGTGCTTGGGCTCGCGGTCCTGCTCGCCTACATCCACGACGCCGGCATGCACGATCCGACGCCGGAAGGCCGACGTGTGCACGCGCTGCACGCGGCTCAGATTCCGTTCTCGGGAGCGATGGACGACGTCATCGACCAGCTCTGGGCGTGCGGCGGCCCGGTCCCGATTCGCATCGCGGCGGTCGGCGCCGTCGCACCGTTCCGCGTCCCGAACGACGTCGTCATGCGGGAGCTCACCTCGCTCGCCGTGGGTCACAGCAAGTCGACCGTGCCCTCCGCTTTGTACGCCGACCTGCGCGCCCTTCGGAGGGTGCTGCAGCGGGCCGTCTTCGTCGAGCTCGAGGATCATCGCCGCCGTGGGGCGGACCTGAATCTCGGCGACGACCTGCCGTGCGACCTCTGCTCGAACGCGCGCTGGTACGCCGATCCGGCGGCCGACGCGTACGCGTGGCTGGAGTCGCCCCATCCCGCCCACCGGGCGCTCGCGGACGACGCCGTCGACGCCGTTCGCCTCGTGCGCGCGGCTGACGCACTGCGCCAGCGCGGGACGACGCTGCGCACCGCTGCGGGATACGAGGTTTTCATCGACGTCGAGACGGGGCAAGCGGTGTTCTCGATGCACACCTCCGACGATGACCGGCAGTTCCTCCTCCGCGTGGACAGCCCGCTCAGCGCCGGCGAGGCCAACGTGCGGAAGGCAGAAGTGACGCCGAAGGGGAACCTGCGCATCTCGTTCCACCGCGGGCGGTTCAGCTCTACCGAGGCCGCCGCTGCCGCGTGCGACGCGACCGCCCGCGTCGTCGCCGACATCGGCGCCGATGTGCTGGGTGCCTTCGACGTTCGTCGGCCGTCTCACGATCTGCCCGCGCCGGCACGCGCTCCCGGCTCGATGCGCGTCGAGCTCGAGCGTCCCACCGACGAGCCGGTGTTCGCGGAGGACGTGGCGGCGGCGCTCGCACGGACTGATCCGCTGCTTGCCGCGCGCGTCTTCGTCGTCGCCGATCTCGATAGCGCCTCGCGGCCTGAGCAGGCGCGCTACCTCCTGGGGAGCACGATTCCCGCCGAGAGCGACGAAGCCGGCGAGATCCTCGACGCGCTCGGCGCCCACGGCGTGCGCGTCGCCGGGATCGACCGCCGCAAGGCATTCGAAGACGTGCGCCGCGTGCGCGTCGCCTCGGGCGAGGTGCTCATGGAAGCGGGCTCGCCTCCGGCGTTCGTCTACGTCGCCGTCGACTGCAGCCTGCGGATCGAGCGCCTCGGCGGCTATCACGAGGTCCGCATGAACTCGTGGATCCCGATCGGCGTCACCGGCGTCGTACGGCGGGCCGAGCGAAACAGCACGGTGGTCGCTGCGGAGGCCGGCGAGGTGCTGATGATCCCCGGCGAGCTCTTCGCCCGCGAGTGGTTCCGGCCGTACGCGAAGGCTGAGTTCGCGGACGTGCTCGACGACATCGCCGGCTGACGCGGTGCCGAGGGCATCTTGGGCCTCTCGATCGTCATCTTGATCGTGATGCACACGATTTTCTGGTACGTCGACCGTCGGCAAGTATGGCGGTACCAAGACGCCGCGTAGGTGCGCGCGTCTCTTCGTCAGTCGACCGCGCGCAGCCAGGGGCGCGTCATCGTCACTGCGATCAACGCTGCTGAAATCAGCGCTCCCGCCGCGATGATCTGTCCCGGTGAGGCGAGACCGGCGATGGCGGCGGCGAAGGCCAACCCGACGGGCATCAGTCCGAAGGAGCCGAAGAAGTCGAGGCTCACGACGCGCGACAGCAGGTGGTCCGGTACGAGCTCCTGCAGCATCGTCTCCCACATCGCGACGCCAAAGCCGACGCAGAAGCCGCGCACGAGTGCGAAGAACGCTGCAAGCTGGAACCAGGGCGACAGCGCGAGCGCCGCGATTGCAAGGCTGTTGACGAGCCAGAACGAGTAGTTGACCACGCCGCGCCGCTTGCGTGGCTGCAGCTGCCCGAACAGGAGCGTGCCTGTCACCGTGCCGGCGCCGAACATCGTCACGAGGAACCCGTACGCGCCGACTCCGCGATCGAAGTGCTCGCGGACGAGCTCCGGCATCAACACCTGCTGCGGCGCGAGTTGCAGCATCAGGATCACCGCGAAGAGCGTGATCGTCACCCAGAGCCATGGGATGTTCGAGACGTAGCGCACGCCGCTGCGGATCTCCCGAAACGTGCCTTCCTTGGCGGTCGGTTGCACGGCGCGGGCCTTCAGGCGCCAGAGCAGCGCGGCTGAGACGAGGAAGGACGCTGCGTCGAGCGCGAAGACGACGGACGACCCGGTCGCGGCGTACAGACCGGCCGCGAGCGCCGGACCGATGATGAACGAGCCCCAGCGCGCGACTCCGATGAGGCTGTTCGCCGACGGCAGCGCGTTCTGCTCCACGACGAGCGGGACGATTCCTCCGACGGCGGGGAAGAAGAAGCCGTCGCCGAGCCCGTTGAGCAGCGTGAGGACGAGCAACAGCGTGAAGGTGAGATGGCCCGTCGCGTCGGCGAGCGCGAGCGTTGCCACGACGACGCAGCGCGACAGGTCGGACGCGATCATCATTGTCCGGCGCGGGATCCGGTCGGCGAGCGCGCCGCCGATCAGGAGCGTGGTCAGCAGTCCGATCGCCTGGGCGAGGAAGACGATGCCGAGCCGGGACGAACCGACCAGCGTGAACGCGCGCCAGCCCAGCGCGGTGAAGAACGCCGCGTCTCCGATCAGCGAGACGAACTGGCCCGACCACAGCAGACGGAAATCGCGGTGGCGGAACGCGTCGAAGACGCGCACGCGCTGGAGGGGAGCGGATTCGATATCCACCCGCCAAAGCTATCGTGGCCGCATGGACGACCTGCAGGCGGCGGTCGAGCGCTGGTCCCTGACGCTTGGCGACCCGTACGCGCAGGGCGTCGCCGGATTCACGACCCGTGCGTCCCTCGCCGACGGCGCTCCCGTCGTACTCAAGCTCGTCCATCCCCATCGGGAGACCGAGCACGAGGCGGACGCGCTGCGTGCCTGGGACGGGGACGGGGCGGTCCGCCTCCTCGCCCAGGACGGCGACGCGCTGTTGCTCGAGCGCTGCGAGCCGGGGGCGCCACTGTCGGCCGTGGGTCAGGAGGCGGCGCTCGACGTCGTGATCGGGTTGCTGCCGCGCCTGTGGCAGCCGGCCGGTGAGCCGTTCCAGACGCTGGCCGACGAGGCGGCGTGGTGGTTTCCGAAGCTCCCGCACACGAGGCTCGGCGACGCGGCTCGCGAAGCGATCGAGTCGCTCGCGGGTACGCAGGGCGAGCAGGTGCTGCTGCATCAGGACCTCCACGGCGACAACGTGCTCGCCGCGGAGCGCGAGCCGTGGCTTGTCATCGACCCGAAGCCGCTCGCCGGCGAGCGCGAGTTCGCCGTCGCACCGATCGTGCGCTCGTGGGAGCTCGGCGAGGCGAAGCGCGACGTCCTCTACCGGTTCGACCGGCTCACGTCGGAGCTCGGACTCGACCGCGAGCGCGCACGCGGCTGGACGATCGCGCAAACCGTCGCGTGGTCGAGCGTCGCGTGGCACGATCAGGTCGCGGAGTGGCTGTTGTGATTGAAGCGGTCGTCTTCGACGTCGACTTCACGCTCGCGAAGCCCGGGCCCGACCTCGGGCCGGACGGCTACCGCAGGCTCGGCGAACGCTTCGGTCTCGACCTCGACCCGAGCCGTTACGACGACGCGCGCCGCGACGCGGTCGCGACGCTCAAGCGGCATCCCGAGCTCGACCACGACGAGGAGATCTGGATCCTCTTCACCGAGCGGATCATCCAGGGCATGGGCGGTGCAGGCGACACGTACGCGTGCGCTGTCGAAATGACGCGCGCCTGGGAGCGGGCGGAGCATTTCGAGCTGTTCGACGACGCGCTGCCCGTGCTCGAGGAGCTGCGCCGTCACCGCCTCAAGCTCGCGCTGCTGTCGAACACCGGCCGCGATCTCGACGCCTTCGTCGAGCACCACGGGATCCAGGTCGACACGATCCTCACGTCGCGTCTTCACGGCAAGACGAAGCCCCACGAGACGATCTTCCGCGCGCTCCTCGGCGAACTGGGCGTCGCTCCGCAGGCCGCGGCGATGGTCGGCGACGACCCGATGGACGACATCGGCGGGGCGCGCGCGGTCGGCATGAAGGCGTGGCTCGTCGATCGCGAGGGCCGCTTTCCGGATCACCCGCACCGCCTCACCGACCTGCGGGCCCTTCCCGCGGCACTCGGTCTGGTGCGAGAATCCGGCTAGTGATGGGGCACTAGATGCCGGGTTGGGTGATCTGGGCGATCATCGCGGTCCTGCTCGCACTCGGCGAGCTGGCGACCCCGGGCCTCTTCTTCCTCGGCCCGGTCGCGCTCGCCGCGATCCCGGCAGGCATCGTCGCGTTGCTCGGAGGCCCCGCCTGGCTCCAGGTGCTCTTCTTCATTCTCGGCGCGCTCGCTAGCCTCGCCGTCCTGCGCCCGATCGCGAGAGCACACTTGAAGATGCCGGCGATCACTCGCACCGGCACAGCGGCGCTCATCGGTGCGCGGGCGCTCGTGCTCGAGCGGGTCGACCTCAACGGGGGCCGGGTACGGATCGGCGGCGAGGAATGGTCTGCGCGCGCGTACATGGAGGACCAGGTGCTCGAGCCGGGCACTCGCGTCGAAGTCGCAAAGATCGAGGGCGCGACCGCGCTCGTCTATGAATAGGAGACCACCGTGATTGCACTCATCGTCCTGCTAGCCATCGCGTTCCTCGTCCTCGTCACGATCGCGCGCACGATCCGCATCGTCCCGCAGGCGCGTGCGGGCGTCGTCGAGCGGCTCGGTCGCTACTCGCGAACGCTCAACCCCGGACTGACGATCGTCGTCCCGTTCGTCGACCGCATCCGCGAGATGATCGACATGCGCGAGCAGGTCGTCTCGTTCCAACCCCAGCCGGTCATCACCGAGGACAACCTCGTCGTGAGCATCGACACCGTCATCTACTTCCAGGTCACCGACCCGAAGTCGGCGACGTACGAGATCGCGAACTACATCCAGGGGATCGAGCAGCTCACGGTCACGACCCTGCGCAACGTGATCGGCGGCATGCAGCTCGAGGAGACGCTCACGTCGCGCGACCAGATCAATACGCAGCTGCGCGGAGTGCTCGACGAGGCGACGGGAAAGTGGGGGATCCGCGTCAACCGCGTCGAACTGAAGGCGGTCGATCCGCCGGCTTCGATCAAGGAGTCGATGGAGAAGCAGATGCGCGCCGATCGTGACAAGCGCGCTGCGATCCTCACCGCGGAGGGGGTCAAGCAGTCACAGATCCTCACCGCAGAGGGTGAGAAGCAGAGCGCCATCCTCAAGGCAGAGGGCAAGCGGCAGGCGACGATTCTCGAGGCGGAGGGTCAGGCGAAGGCGATCGACACGGTCTTCAACGCGATCCACGAGGGAAAGCCGGACCAGGGGCTGCTCGCCTACCAGTACCTGCAAATGCTCCCGCAGATCGCGCAGGGCGAGTCGAACAAGATGTGGATCATCCCGAGCGAACTGACGCAGGCGCTGGGACGGCTGGGTGGACAGCTCACCTCGGGCAACGACGATGAAGGGACGAAGGAGAGGTGAGCTGACCCAAACGGGGGGTGTAAGCATCCCGGGTCCGTGATACAAAGGGGGATCGGCCAATCGCCCTCCACCGCTAGGTACCTGGGGCCGATACGACTGAAGATGGACTTTGTACGGGTGTTCCGGACACGGCGTGCCCGCATTGCCTTCAATGTCGTGTCGGCCGTGATCGCGATCGGCGTCGGGTTGCTGACGGCGCG
>DASVFB010000240.1:0-2520 GCA_036380275.1 Gaiellaceae bacterium
GTACTCGGCCTGTTCGTCTGTCTCGATCTCGTGGCGCTGGTGATGAAGGTGTCGCACCTTTTCGTCACAGGCGCGGCCTACGAGGAAGTCGCGGCGGCACTGCGCGAGCGCGATCGGCTCGAAGCTCATCGACTGATCGAGAAAACAGCCGTCCTCAGGAAGCGGTTCACCAGAGAGGCGCAAGCTGAAGGGGACGTCGATGAGGTACGGATAGACGCCGATCGAGCGCGCCGGATTGCGATCGAGGAAGCGCTGGGCGAGGCGTAGCCTTCGAGCATGGAGCTAGCCGGACTCGAACCGGCGACCTCCTGGGTGCGATCCAGGCGCTCTCCCAACTGAGCTATAGCCCCGCGAGGGACGACAGTGTAGCCGCGCCTAAGAAGCTCTCACAGAATGAAGCCTTGAGTCGCCCGGCCGCGCTGGGCGGCCCGATCCTGCGTCCTCAGTCGCCCCGATAGCGCTGCTATCGGGGCTCCCTGCGTCCTTGACTCGGGCCGCCCATCGCGCCCGCTCGACGAAGCGTCATTCTGTGAGAGCTTCTAAGCGGCCGTTTGCGTCGCGGGCGTCATGCCTCGCATCTCGTTCAGCCGGCCGGCGCTGATAGCCGCGGCCATGTCTTTCGACTCCTCGCGATACCAGCTGCCGTCGTCGAACTCGATCGCGGGGAAACGCTTCTGCCCCGTGTGCTCGACCATCGTCGGGCGCGCGCCGAACCACGGCTCCTGCGCGAGCTCGTAGTCGATACCCGCATCCTTCAGAGCCTTCTCGACGCGCCAGCACGGATGTCCGCCGAGCTTGTTCCACTCGTAACTGCAGCGATGAAGCCTGACCGCCATCGTGTACCTCCCACGTCGTTGGCATCCCTACGATACGCCCGTGCGTTTGATCACTCACGGCGCGTTGCTCTGCGCGCTCGCGTCGGTCCTCCTCGTGTCGCCCGCCGAAGGCTCGGCTCAGGCTCACCGCACGGTCACGATCACGCTCTACGGCAGCGGCAAGGCGTTCTGGAAACGCAACGGCAGTAGGGAGACAGGCCGTGTCTCGCTCCGGTACCGCTGGCATGGCGCACTCACATTCCACGTCGCGCCGAGTGTCCTCAGGGATCCCAAGCACCGCACGCTCACCGCCTCGAGCGCGACGACGCTCATCGCGTCATGGACCGGGACCTACAGGAACAAGAAGGGCGACGCACTCACGACGTGCCGCTACAGCGGCGCAAAGGTCAGGTCCCCCGTCACGGCGACGCTCAATCGAGGCAGAGCCGACAACACGGTCGAGATCAGGTTCCACCCGCGAGGCGATCGGCGCGGCTTCTTCTCCGACCGAGGCCACGGCGCCGTCGTACGCTGCAGCGCCGGTTACACGCAGAGCGCACCATCGCACTTCGCGCCGTCGTGGTTCTTCCGCGACAACCTCCAGGACCACGGACGCATGAGCTCGGACAACGCTGTGATCGTGCTACCGAGCACGCTGCTGCCGCGCGGCTCAACGACGGTTGCCTTCCCGAACGAAAAGGGCCGCAACGACTCGCCCGCGCTCGGCCACCTTGCGTGGAGCAACCGGGCTGAGACCGCCGTCCGCGCCCGCTGACGGGAGAGCGCGCGAGGCCCCATCATGGAACAGGCGTTTACCGTCGGAAGCCGGAGTTGCTTCCGTTGAGAAGCGGTAGCGCGATCCGGAACGTCGCGCCCTTCCCAACGTCCGATCGCGCCGCGACGGTGCCGTTGTGCGCTTCCGCGACGGCGGCGACGATCGAAAGGCCGAGCCCAACGCCGCCGCTCGCGCGAGACCGCGATTGGTCCGCGCGGTAGAAACGCTCGAACACGCGCTCGAGGCTCTTCTCGCTCAGCCCCGGGCCCGTGTCCTGCACCTCGATCAGCGCGTCCCCGTTGACGCGGCCGACTGTGACGCGCACCGGCGTTCCCGGCGGCGTGTGCGCACGGACGTTGCTCAGCAGGTTGTCGACGATCTGCCGGAGGCGGTCGTGATCGCCGAGCACGACAGCGTCGTCGGCGTCGAGCTCGATCGGGCGCGCGGGCTCGACCATCCTCGCCGTGTCGACGGCTTCGCTCACCACCTCGTCGAGCGGGACCGGCTCGCGCTCGAGTGGACGGCCCTCGTCGAGTCGCGCCAGCAGCAGCAGATCCTGCACGAGCAGACTCATCCGTTCCGACTCGCGGGTGATTCCCGTCATCGCGCGCGCGAGATCGTCCGGCCGGCGATCGGCGCCGCGCGTGAACAGCTCCGCGTACGCGCGCACGGCGGCAAGCGGCGTGCGCAGTTCGTGCGATGCGTCGGCGACGAAACGGCGTAGCTTCCGCTCGGACGCCTCGCGCGCCTTGAACGCCGTTTCGATCTGATTGAGCATCGCATTGAGCGCGAGGCCGAGACGTCCGACCTCCGTCCGCTCCTCCGCACGCTCGACGCGCTGGGAGAGGTCGCCGGACGCGATCGCGCCTGCGGTTTTCTCGATCGCGCGCAGTGGACGAAGACCGAGGCTGACGACCCACACGCCGATCG
>DASVFB010000241.1:0-13162 GCA_036380275.1 Gaiellaceae bacterium
TCGTCGGGCTTGCCCGACCCCGGCATCTCTCGCACCGCGAGATGCTCGAACGCGAGCTCCTCGCCGGCGAGCGCCGAGAGCACGGTGTCGCCGAGCCCGCCCTCGGGCCAGTGGTCCTCGGCCACGACGACGCGCCGGCCGGTGGCCTCCACGGCGTCACGCAGCACGTCCGCGTCGACCGGCTTGAGCGAATAGAGGTCGAGCACCTGCGCCGAGACGCCTTCCCCGGCGAGCGCGTCGGCCGCCTCGAGCGCCTCGTGCAAGGTGATGCCGGCGCCGATCAGCGTCACGTCGTCGCCCTCGCGCACGATCTTCGCACCGCCGACGGGAAACTCTTCGTCAGGGCCGTAGATGACCGGCGTCGCGCCGCGTGTCGTGCGAATGAACGAGATCCCGTCGAGGTCAGCCATCGCGGCGACAAGCTTGGCCGTCTGATTCGCGTCGCTCGGGTACAGGACGGTCGAGCCGTGCACCGCGCGGAACGCGGCGAGATCCTCGAGCGCCATCTGTGAAGGGCCGTCCTCGCCGATCGACACGCCGGCGTGCGAGCCGGCGAGACGGATGCTCGCTTGCGAGATCGCGGCCATGCGGACGAAGTCGTACGCCCGCGAGAAGAACGCCGCGAACGTCGACGCGAACGGAACCCACTTGCGCACCTGCAGCCCGACCGCCGCAGCGATCATTTGCTGCTCGGCGATGTACATCTCGAAGTAGCGGTCGGGGATCGCCTTCGCGAACTCCTCCGCGTAGGTCGAGTTCGAGACCTCGCCGTCGAGCGCGACGACGTCGCCGCGTCCTTTTCCGAGCGCGAGCAGCGCGTCGCCGTACGCCTTGCGCGTCGCGACCTCGGTGCCGAGCTCGTACCTTGGCAACTCGAGCGTGCCGGTCTCGAACGTGTGCGGCTGTGCATCGCCCTCGGGCTTGTGCACCTCGACGACGAGGTTGCGCTCGCCGCCGAGCTCCGCGATCGCGCTCTCGGGATCGTCGAGCGCCTTGCCGTGCCAGCCGTCCTTGTTCTCGACGGCCTTGACGCCCTTGCCCTTGATCGTGCGCGCGATGATCGCCGTCGGCTTTCCCGTCGTCGACCGCGCGGCGTCGTACGCGCGGTCGATCGCCTCGACGTCGTGACCGTCGATCTCGATCGCGGCCCAGCCGAACGACTCGACGCGGCGTCTGTACGACTCGAGGTCCCAGCCGTGCATCGTCTCGCCGCGCTGGCCGAGGCGGTTGATGTCGAGGATGGCGGTCAGGTTGTCGAGCCCGGCGAACGCGGCGTGCTCGAACGCTTCCCACATCGAGCCCTCGGCGAGCTCGCTGTCCCCGCACAGGCACCAGATCCGGTAGGGGAGCCGATCGAGACGCTTGCCGGCGAGCGCGACACCGACCGAGATCGGCAGGCCCTGGCCGAGCGAGCCGGTGGCTACGTCCACCCAGGGGATCTTCGGAGTGGGATGTCCCTCGAGCCGCGAGCCGAATTTGCGGAACGTGAGCAGCTCCTCGTCGGTGATCGCGCCGGCCGCCTTGAACACGGAGTAGAGCAGCGGCGACGCGTGCCCCTTCGAGAAGACCAGATGGTCGTTGCGCGGGTCGTCCGGGTTTTCGAAGTCGTAGCGAAGGTGCTTCGCGAGCAGGACAGCCATCAGATCGGCGGCCGACATCGAGGACGTGGGATGGCCGGACTTGGGAACCGCCGCCGCACGGATCGAGTCGATGCGCAGCTGCTGCCCAAGCTCGCGCCAGAGCTCTGGATCGGTCATGGCGTGAGTCTACGAACCCGCAGAGGGGTAACGTAGGACGTATGCGTGTGGCGGTCGCCTTTGATCACCGCGGAGTGAAGTTGCGGGACGCCGTGATCGGGGAGATCGCGGCTCTGAGTCATGAAGTCCACGACCTCGGCACCGACGACGACAGCGTGCGGATCGATTACCCAGACAAGGCGCAGGAGGTGGGCGACGCAATCCGCTCGGGCGACGCCGAGCGCGGAGTGCTGGTCTGCGGCTCGGGCGTCGGCGCGTCGGTTGCGGCCTGCAAGCTCGCGGGGATCCGCGCTGCGATTTGCCATGACACGTACTCCGCGCACCAGGGCGTCGAGCACGACGATATGAACGTGCTCTGCCTTGGCTCAGAGGTGGTCGGCGCCGAGCTCGCCGCCGAGCTCGTGCGCGCGTTTCTCGGCGCCACGTTCGCCGCGGAAGAACGGTACGTCAGACGATTGAGCAAGGTGGAAGAAATGGAGAGAGCACATGTCTAAGACGAGACTGCAAGAGCTGGGCGAGCACGGGCAGAGCGTGTGGCTCGACTACCTGTCGCGCGACATCCTCGAGAACGGCAAGCTCGCGAAGATGATGGGCGACGACGCAGTGGTCGGCGTGACGTCCAATCCGACGATCTTCCAGAAGGCGCTCGCATCCGGTGACGCCTACGACGACCAACTCCGAGCGCTGCTCGACACCGAGGAGGATCTGAAGGAGATTTTCCTCGCGCTGTCCGCCGAGGACGTGAAGGGCGGGCTCGAGCTGCTGCGGCCCGTCTACGACGCGACGCGCGGTGAGGACGGCTACGTCTCGTGGGAGGTCGATCCCGAGATCGCATACGACCGCGAGCGGACGCTCGAAGAGGCGAAGCGCTTGCACGAGTGGATCGACGAGCCGAACCTGTACGTGAAGATTCCCGCGACACCGCCGGGTGTGGGCGCCATCGAGGACTCGATCGCGGCCGGTCGCAACATCAACGTCACGCTGATCTTCTCGCTGCACCGGCACGAGGAAGTGATGGAGGCGTACATCCGCGGGCTGGAGCGGTTCGCGGCCGACGGCGGCGATCTCTTGACGGTGCGCTCAGTCGCGTCGTTCTTCGTGTCGCGCGTCGACACCGAGGCGGACAAGCGTCTCGAGCAGGTCGGAGGTACCGATCTTCAGGGAAAGCTGGCGATCGCGAATGCGAAGCTGGCGTACCAGAACTACAAGCGCGAGTTCTCCGGCGACCGCTGGGACCGCCTCGCTGCGAAAGGCGCGCACCCGCAGCGCTGTCTCTGGGCGTCGACGTCCACCAAGAATCCCGCGTACCGCGACGTGATGTACGTCGAGGAGCTGATCGGCCTCCAAACCGTGAACACGATGCCCGAGGAGACGATTGAAGCGTTCCAGGATCACGGCAAGGTCGAGGACACGCTCGAGCGCGACATCGACAAGGCGAAGCGGCTGCTAGACGACATCCGTGAAGCGGGGGTCGACTACGACGACGTGACGGACACGCTCGAGCACGAAGGCGTGCAGAAGTTCATCGACTCGTTCGTCGAGCTGAAACAGGGGATCGCCGAGAAGCGCGACGCGCTGGCCGCGGTGTGACCGTCGCGACGGACGTCGTCGAGCGGATCTGGGCGCGGGACCCGACCGTCTGGACGGGCGCCGACGAGGCGCAGTGGCTCGGATGGCTCGACGAGCCGCAGCGCATGCTCGAGCAGCTGGACGAGGTGCTCGCGTTCGCGAACGACGTCGTCTCTGCGGGCGCGATCGACGACGTCGTCGTGCTCGGCATGGGCGGCTCCTCACTCGCGCCCGAGGTGATGCGACGCGCGTTCGGCGCAGATCGGTTCCGCGTCCTCGACACGACGCACCCGAAGGCGATCCGCGCGCTCGAAGCGAAGATCGACCCCGAGCGGACGCTCTTCCTGTCGGCCTCGAAGTCCGGGACGACGCTGGAGACGCGTTCGCACACGGCGTACTTCCTCGAGCGCGGCGGGCAATTCGCCGCGATCACGGACCCCGGCTCGGACCTCGAGCGGTTCGCCCACGAGCACGAGTTCCTGCACGTGTTCCATGGCGAGCCGACGATCGGCGGGCGCTACTCGGCGCTGTCGCCTTTCGGGATCGTGCCCGCCGTGCTGATGGGCATCGACGCGACGAGGTTCCTCGAGCGCGCCGAGGAGATGCAGGAGGCGTGCCGCTACGCCGACGGCAACCCAGGGCTGGATCTCGGGCGCCGGCTCGGCTCCGTCTCGAGCGTGGGCTTGAACGACGGCGGCGCATTCGGCCTCTGGATGGAGCAGCTCGTCGCCGAATCGACCGGCAAGCAGGGGAAAGGGATCCTGCCGGCGCCTGACGACCCGAACGCCGAGCTGCACGACGAAGTCCGGCTTCCCGACCCGTACGAGCTCGGACAGGAATTCTTCCGCTGGGAGTTCGCCGTCGCGGTGGCGGGGTCGATCATCGGCATCAATCCGTTCGACCAACCTGACGTCCAGGCGGCCAAGGACAAGACCAACGAGGTGCTCGCCGGCGGCGACGTCGAGCTCGAGCCGGAAGGATCGCTCGCGGATCTGCTCGCGCAGGCGCAGGAGGGCGACTACGTGTGCATCCAGGCGTTCGTCGACCCGGCGCGCGTCGACGAGATGCAGCAGCTCGTCGATCGTGCGCGGGAGAGCGGACACGTCGTTACGCACGGCTTCGGGCCGCGGTACCTCCACTCGACCGGGCAGTTCCACAAAGGCGGGCCGAACACCGGGCTCTTCCTTCAGGTCGTGGACGACCAGGGCGACGAGCTGCCGATTCCGGGCCGCGACCTCGGCTTCGCCCGCCTGATCCGCGCGCAGGCTGCCGGCGACTACGAGTCGCTGAAGGCGCGCGGCCGCCGCGTCGCGAGGATGATTGTCTGATGCAGCTCGGAATGATCGGCCTCGGACGTATGGGCGGCAACATGACGATCCGCCTGCAGCAGCACGGCCATGACGTCAAGACGTATGACCGTTCCAGCGAGACACGAACGGCGACGTCGCTCGAGGAGCTCCGTGACCAGCTCGAGCCGCCGCGGGCGTTCTGGCTGATGATCCCGGCGGGACCGCCGACCGAGGACACCTTCCGGCAGCTACTCGGGCTCGCCGATGCCGGCGACACGATCGTCGACGGTGGCAACTCGAACTTCCACGATTCGCAGCGCCGCCACGGGGACGCGCAGGCGAAGGGCATCCATTTCGTGGACGCGGGCGTTTCGGGCGGCATCTGGGGCCTGCGCAACGGCTACTGCCTGATGGTCGGCGGCGATGACGAGCCGGTGCAGCGGCTCGAGCCCGTGTTCACAGCGCTCGCACCCGAGGACGGCTACGCGCACGTCGGCCCGAGCGGTGCGGGGCACTTCACGAAGATGGTCCACAACGGGATCGAGTACGGGTTGATGCAGTCGTACGCCGAGGGCTTCGAGGTGATGGCGAAGTCGGAGTTCGATCTCGACCTGACAGAGATCGCCGGCATCTGGCGCTACGGCTCGGTCGTACGGTCGTGGCTGCTCGAGCTTCTGCGCGACGCGCTCGAGAAAGAAGGTAACGACCTGCCGCACATCAAGGGGTATGTCGACGACTCGGGCGAGGGACGTTGGACGATCGAGGAGGCAATCGCCGAGGACGTGCCAGTGCCTGCGATCACGGCGGCGCTCTATGCCCGCTTCGCGTCTCGCCAGGAGGAGTCGTTCGCCGCGAAGATCACGGCGGCACTGCGCAACGAGTTCGGCGGTCACGCCGTGAAGTCCGAATGACGGTCACGCAGGAAAACCCGCTGCTCGAAGGCCTGCTGCTGCGCCGGACGCCTGACCCGTGCGCGTTCGTGATCTTCGGCGCATCGGGCGACCTGACGCATCGCAAGCTCATCCCCGCGATCTACTCGCTCGCCTACCGCCGCCTGCTGCCGCAGAAGTTTTCGGTGGTGGGCGTCGCGCGTAGCGAGATAAGCGACGACGAGTTTCGGACGACGATGGAGGCCGCCGTCAAGGAGTTCGCGCGCGATCCGTTTCGCCCCGACGTGTGGGAACCGCTGGCCGAAGGGATGCGCTACCTCTCGACCGACTTCGTCGACGAGGCGGCTCTGGACGGGGTGGCCGCGTCGATGGAAGAGCTCGACGAGGAGCGCGGCACGGAGGGCAACCGTCTCTACTACTTCGCCGTTCCGCCGAATGCGATCGATCTGCTCGTCCGCCAGCTCGGCAAGCGGCGCAAAGCGACGGGGTGGACCAGGCTCGTGATCGAGAAGCCGTTCGGCCACGACCTCGACTCCGCGCGCCAGCTGACCAATCTGCTGCAGATGCACTTCACCGAGGAAGAGATCTTTCGCATCGATCACTACCTCGGCAAGGAGACCGTCCAGAATGTGCTGGCGCTCCGGTTCGCGAACGGCATCTTCGAGCCGATCTGGAACAGGCAGTTCATCGACCACGTGCAGATCACCGTCGCGGAGACGATGGGGATCGAGCGGCGCGCCGGCTACTACGAGCAGGCGGGAGCAATCCGCGACATCTTCCAGAACCATCTCCTGCAGCTGGTCGCGCTGACGGCGATGGAGCCTCCGATCGACTTCACGGCGGAGCAGGTACGGAACGAGAAGGTGAAGGCGCTGCGTTCGCTGCACACGCCGGGCCCGAAGTCGGTCGTTCGCGGGCAGTACGGGCGCGGCTACATCGAAGGCGACGAAGTTCCGGGCTATCGGGAGGAGGAGGGCGTCGAACACAACTCGATGACCGACACGTACGTCGCCGCGAAGCTCTTCGTCGACAACTGGCGCTGGGCAGACACGCCGTTCTACGTGCGCATGGGGAAGCGGCTCGCGCGGCGGGAGACGACGATCGCCATCCACTTCAAGCGCGCGCCGCACCCGCCGTTCGAGGAGTCGGCGACCGAGGGCCTCCGGCCGAACGTGCTCGTCATCCACGTCCAGCCGGACGAGGGCGTGTCGCTCGCGATCGGCGCGAAGGTTCCCGGCGCCGGGATGACGATCCGCAACGTGCACATGGACTTCCTTTACGGCGGCGCGTTCCGCACCGGGCTGCCCGAGGCGTACGAGAGACTGATCCTCGACGCCATGCTCGGCGACCAGACGCTCTTCACGCGCACCGACGAGGTCGAGGAGCAGTGGTCGCTCGTCGACGCGATCGTCGCGGCGTGGCGGCGCGACCGGCCGAACTTCCCGAACTACGCCGCAGGGACATGGGGGCCGGCGAGCGCGAACGAGCTCATCGAGCGCGACGGCCGCGAATGGCGAAGCCACTGATGGCCTCCACCGTTCTCGAGATCGAGCGTGAGCTCGCCGAGCTCCGGGACGCGTCGACGGCCGAGGGACAGGCGCCGAATCAGCGGACGAGCGTGATGACGCACCTCGCGTGGGTGCCTACCGGGTGGGAGGAGGCCGCCGAGCGAACGCTCGCGGGTCTCGCCGAGCAGCATCCATCGCGGACGATTCTGCTCTTTCCGCGGCCTGAGGACGACGACGGGCTCGACATCGACGCGTCGGTGCAATTCTTCGCTGCCGGAGCGCGGACGTCGTGCGCCGAGGTGATTCGCGTGCGGCTTTGCGGCGACCGGTCGCGCCATCCCTCCAGCGTCGTCGTGCCGCTCCTCGTCGCCGACCTGCCCGTGTTCTGCCGTTGGCGCGGGCTGCCCGAGTTCGACGAGGTGTTCGACGAGGTCGTCGAGGTCGTCGATCGACTGATCGTCGACTCGACCGAGTGGCCAAGTGACACGTTGTCACAAGGCTATGGGGAGCTTGCGAAGCGTTTCGACCGCACCGTCGTCTCGGACATCGCGTGGGAGCGAACGGAGCGCTGGCGGCGCGAGCTTGCGCTGGCGTGGCCGTTCGAAGGACGCGAGATCTCGGTCACGGCGACGCGCGGGCAGGCGGTTCTGCTCGCGGGGTGGCTGAGCTCGAGACTCGGTCACGACGTCGAGCTGGAGCACGAGCCTGCGGACGTGCTGACGTCCGTGTACGTCGACGGAAAGGCGATCGACGCTCCGCCTGGAGAGCGCCCTCCCGCGTCAGAGCTGCTGTCGAGTCAACTCGACCGCTTCACGCGAGACCCGGTGTACGAGGCAGCGGTGATCGCCGCCTTGAAGTAGGCGCTGCTCTAAGAAGCTCTCACAGAATGAAGCCTTGAGTCGCCCGGCCGCGCTGGGCCGCCCATCGCACCCGTTCGACGAAGCGTCATGCTGTGAGAGCTTCTAAGCCGCTACTCGAGCCTCCAGCGCCGCTCCCACAGCGAGGACCAACGAATCGGCGCCTGCGCGGCCGACGAGCTGGATCGACGCGGGCAGCCCGTGCTCGGCCGGGCCGCACGGAAGTGCGAGCGCCGGCCAACCGAGGGCGTTGAAGGGGTTCGTGAAGCGGGTGATGCCCAGGCGCAGCGAGTCGTCCGCAGCCTCCTCGTACGTCGGCGCCACGAATCCCTGCGTCGGCGTCAGGAGCAGGTCGAAGCCGTCGAGCCGCTCGGCCGCTTCGCCGCGCAGGTTGGCTCTTGCCGTTTCCCCCTCGCGAAACTCCGCGTCGGTCAGGGCCAGGCACTCCCGGATCTTGCGCGCGACGTCCTCGCCGTACGCCTCCGACTGCTCGTCGAAGAGCGTCGCGTGCACCTCGGCGATCTCGCGCATGAAGACCTTCAGGTGGCCGTGGCCACGCGGAAAGTCGATGCGCTCGTGGTGCGGGAAGTGCGCTGCCGCAGCTTCGACACGCTGCCGAACACCGTCCTGCGCGTCGTCGAGCCACGCGACCGCGACACGAACATCGCCGAGCTCAGGCATGGGCGCCGGTTCGAAGCCGGGCGCGAGCGCCTCCAGCATCCTCACGCACTCCTCGACCGTGCGCGCCATCGGGCCGGCGTGGTCGTAGCTCGGAGCGAGCGGCCAGCAACCGTCGAGTGGGACGAGCCCGAAGGTTGGCTTGAAGCCGACGATGCCGCAGTATGCGGCGGGGATCCGGATCGAACCTCCGGTGTCCGTTCCGAGCGCGGCGTCGGCGAGCCGGGCCGCGAGCGCAGCGGCCGAGCCGCCGCTGGAGCCGCCGGGGATCCGTCCGGGCGCGAGCGGGTTCGGCACCCAGCCGAAGTGCGGGTTCATCGACGTGACGCCGTAGGCGAACTCGTGCAGGTTCGTCTTGCCGACACTCGCGTACCCCGACGCCTCGAGCCGGCGCACCGCCTCCGCAGTCTCGCCCGGCACGTGGTCGGCGAAGATCGCCGAGCCGTACGTCGTCGTGAGCCCTTCGGTGTCGAAGAGGTCCTTGACCGCGAGCGCCTTTCCGATCAACGGAGCCTCCGGCCGCGCGAGAAAGATGCCGTCGGGCGATCTCATAGGCTGTCAGCGTGTCTGTTTGCCCCTCCTGCGGTCAAGAGAACCCGGAGATCGCGCGCTTCTGCCTGCACTGCGGCGCCGTGCTGGCGACGGGCGCGCACCGGGAGGAGCGGCGGGTCGTCAGCGTCCTCTTCGTCGACATTGTCGGCTTCACGTCCCGCTCCGAGCAGCTCGACCCCGAGGACGTACGGTCGTTCCTGACGCCGTACTACGAGCGGGTTCGTACGGAGATCGAGCGGCACGGCGGCCGGATCGAGAAGTTCGTCGGCGACGCCGTGCTCGGCATTTTCGGCGCGCCGGTTGCGCACGGCGACGACGCCGAGCGTGCCGTGCGAACCGCCCTCGCGATCCGCGACGAGCTCCAGCTGATGAACCACGCCGACGAGGAGCTCGACTTGCAGGCTCGGCTCGCAGTCAACACGGGCGAGGCGATCGTCGACCTCGACGCCCGCCCGGAGCAAGGCGAGACGATGGTCGTCGGCGACGTCGTGAACACGGCATCGCGTCTCCAGGCGGCCGCCCCCATAAACGGTGTGCTCGTCGGCCGCGAGACGCACGCGGCCACGCGCGCGACGATCGTGTATGCGACCGCGGCCCCGGTGCTCGCCAAGGGGAAGGCGGAGCCGATCGAAGTCTGGCTCGCGCTCAGGCCCGCGGCGCCGGCGGGCGAACGCGCGCTGTCCCACGCTCCGCTCGTGGGGCGCGAGCGCGAGCTCGACCTGCTCGGCCGGCTCTGGGCTCAGGTCTGCGACGAGCGTCGGCCCCACCTCGTGACGGTGATCGGGCCTGCAGGGATCGGCAAGAGCCGTCTCGCAGAGGAATTCGCGCGCTCCGTCGAGTCGCAAGGCGGGTTGCCGCTCCGTGGGCGCTCGATCCCGTACGGCGAGAGCTCGGCCTACGGCGCTTTCGCCCAGCAGGTGAAGCAAGTGGCGGGCATCTTCGACAGCGACTCTGCAGAGGTCGCGCGGGAGAAGCTGTCGGGCGCGCTCGAGAGCGACTCTGAGTCGACCGAGAACCTGGCTCTGCTGCTCGGCTTCCAGATCGACCGCGACGTCGACCGCGAAGCGCTTTTCTTCGTGGCCCGGCAGTTCGTGGAGAGCATTGCCAGCGACCGGCCGACCATGCTCGTGTTCGAGGACATCCACTGGGCAGACTCGAGCCTGCTCGACCTGATCGAGGTGCTGACGGTGCGGACGCAGGAGGTACCCGTGCTGTTCGTGGCGCTCGCGCGCCCGGAGCTCTTCACGAGCCGGCCTGCGTGGGGCGGCGGTCTCATCTCGGCGACGTCGCTGGCCCTCGATCCGCTTCCAGAGCGGGAGGCCGAGCACCTCGCGGCCCAACTCCTCGCGGGCCGCGTCGACGGCGAGTACGCCGAACGGCTCGCGGCGGCGGCCGAGGGCAATCCGCTCTTCATCGAGGAGCTCGCAGCCGTCGTCGTCGAGCGGTCGAGCGGCGAGGCCGACGAGCTCCCGACGACCATCCGCAGCATCCTCGCGGCGCGCCTCGACGCGCTCGAGCCGGACGAGAGGGCGATCCTCCTCGACGCCGCCGTGGTCGGGAAGATCTTCTGGCGTGGCGCGCTCGAGCGAATCGAGCGGCGGAGCGTCGGGTTGAGCGTGCTCCTCGGCGCGCTTCAGGAGCGCGGCCTGATCCGGCGAGAAGCAGTCTCGAGAATCCAAGGCGACGAGCAATACACGTTCAAGCACGGGCTCCTGCGCCAGGTCGCATACGCGACGGTCCCCCGCGCGCTCCGGCGTGAGCGGCACGCGACCGTCGCCCGCTTCCTGGAGGAGACGACGACCGCGACGGGAGAGTCGGCCGCGACGCTCGCATTCCACTGGCGCGAGGCGGCCGACGTCGAGCGCGCTGTGTTGTACTTCGTGCAAGCCGCCGACTACGCCGGTCGCGGCTGGGCGAAGGAGCGGGCAGTCGGGCTCTACAACGAGGCGTTCAAGCTTTTGCCGGAGGGCGACGAGCGCCGGCTCGACGTTGGCCGCAAGCGGGCAGTCGCCTTCCAGGCGCTGTACCACCTCCCCGACGCGGCGAGCCTCGCTCGCCGGGTCGAGGAGTGACTAGTTAGAAGCGGGAGCACCCTCTCCGTCGAGCGGAAAGTCGTCGGGCGTGACGTCGCCGACGATCTCCTGGATCCAGTACTCGTGCTCTCCGAGCTCGAGCGCGTGCTTGCGGACCGTCTCTTCGTCCGGCGCTTCGTAGACACAGAACGTGCCCGCCATGCCGTTCTCGTCGACGACGACGTGGCTGTGCTCCCACACGATCCCGGGGATGCCGCGCCCGACCTTCTTCGACTTCGTCCCGATCCTCGGCATCTCGGTCTCGGTGACGCTGAACTTGCGCACGATCAAATACCTAGGCATTCGTACCCTCCCGATTGACCCGTGCGGAAACGATAGCGGGCTAGTAGCTCGAGACGGCGTTGTAGATCAGGGCGACTGCCGCCGTGCCAAGGCCGAGCACGAGCGCCAGGGCGAACAGCGACCACCCGAAGACGTTGTTCCTGTGCGCCAGTTCCCGCTCCTGGTCGTTCACAGGACGTCCACCGCCATCGCCACGAACAGGAGCGCGAGGTAGAGCAGCGAGTAGTGGAACAGGAGTGAAGCCCGCGGACGCGACGGCGCCCGGCGAAGTCGTAGCGTCAGCGCGAGAAAGGTCCCGCCGAGCGCGAGAGCGGCGACTGCGTAGCCGGCGCCCAGCGTTCCCCAGGCGAACGGCAGCAGCGTCACGGCGATCAGCACCAGCGTGTAGGCGACGATCTGGCGCAGCGTCTCTCGCTCGCCGCGCACGACCGGCAGCATCGGCACCTTCGCCGCCGCGTAGCCGTCGCGGATCAGCAGCGCGAGCGCCCAGAAGTGCGGCGGCGTCCAGAAGAAGACGATCAGGAACAGGAAGAGCGCGGGCACGGTGAGGTTGCCGGTCGCGGCGGCCCAGCCGACGAGCGGCGGCACCGCGCCCGCCGCGCCGCCGATGACGATGTTCTGCGGCGTCGAGCGCTTGAGCCACCGCGTGTAGACGACGACGTAGAAGACGTTCCCGGCGAGAGCCAGGGCGGCCGTGAGCACGTTCACGGTGCTGGCGAGCAGGACGAACGAGAACGCGCTCAGCGTGAGGCCGAACTCGAGCGCCCGTCCCGGCTCGATCCGTCCGGCCGCGACCGGCCGCCGTTGCGTCCGCTTGCCCATCAGGCGGTCGATGTCCGCGTCCAGCACGTGGTTCAGCGCGCTCGCCCCGCCACACGCAAGTGCAAGTCCGGCCATCGTCGCAACGAAGAGCGACGTCGATGGCCAGCCCTGCGCCCCGACGATCATTCCGCAGGCGCCGGTGAGCAGCAGCAGCGTCATGATGCGCGGCTTCGTCAACGTGACGTAGTCGCGCCAAGCGCCGGGCGCGACGTGCGCGCCACGGAAGGTCTGAGCAGCCGCCACGAGGGCGCCGGCAAATGCGAGTGCGGCGAGCGTCGCGTGCAGCGGCTCGCCCGGGACGAGCGCCGCGGCGCCGAAGAGCGTGAGCGTGATGAGCGACGGAACGAACAGCCGCGGGCGCGCGAGGCGACCCGCCAGCACGAGCGCGACGAGCGGCGGCAGCGCCAGCGAGGCGAGAAGCCTGTGCTCGAAGCCGGTCGCTCCGGAGATCACGGCGAGGAGCGTCGCTCCCGCAGCGGCGAGCCCGGTCAAGCGCATCCACGCTCCGCTAGTGGCTTGACCGGCAACGTTCGCCAGGCCCCTGGCCCGCGATCCCGCTGCGCGAGAGTCCACGCTCACCCTTGTCAAGGCTGAACGCCTTGCCTGCGGGCGATCGCGGCCTCTCGCTTGGGGCTCGCGACCCAGGAGCCGGGCAACGTTACCGGCCAAACCACTAGAGCTCACGGCGCTCCTGCAGCGTGAGGCGCAGGTCGCGCACCGGCCGCGCGCTCTCGACGTACGGGACGCTGTCGAAGTTGTGCGGCGGCGGCGGCGAGGTCGTGAGCCACTCGAGCGTGTTGCCGAGCCACGGGTCGTTGCCCGCGCGACGCCCGCGCCGCCACGTGTGCGTCCGCAGCACGTTGAA
>DASVFB010000242.1:0-8105 GCA_036380275.1 Gaiellaceae bacterium
CGCCTCCTGCACGGCCCGGTCGACGAGACCGACGATGGCGAAGCCGGGAATCCCGGTCTGGATGTGAACCTCGACGTCGACGCGCCGTGGCTCGAGGCCGACGAGCGCGTGCGTGACCGCGCGCGCGAGCATGGCGCCACCCTAGAAGACGACGTGTAACGGCTCTGTCGCGATTAAGCCGCGACTTCGTGCTCTTGTTCGTGCTCTCGCGCGTCCGCGTTGCGAACACTCGGCACCACGAGCAGCACGACGAGCAGCACGGCGCCACTCACGAATCCGGCGCGGAGCAAAGTCGCCCTGGCCCCCAGCGCGTTCGCGATCGGACCGGTGAGCGCGTACGAGACAGGCGTGAGCGCGAGCGAGAGCACCCAGTCGAGGCTCGACACGCGGCCGATCATCCGGCCCGGCACGGAACGCTGCAGGACGGTCGTCCAGACGATCCCGCCGGTCGTCATGCAGCCGATCGAGAAGAAGCTCACGATCATCGCCTGCCACACCGTGTGCACGACCGCGTAGCCGACGAGTGAGAAGGCGGTTCCTGCCCACGCGACGTACACGAGCGTGAGCGGGCGGCGCGGCAGCCCGAGGTGCCCGCGGAACAGCGCCGCAGCGATCGCTCCGACGCCGCCAGCTGCGAAGACGAGGCCGAGACCTTCGGCGCCGCCGTCGAGCGAGTTCTTGACGACATACGGCATCAACACGTACACCGGGCCGAGGAAAAAGAGGAGCGATAGCGTTAGCGCCCCAAGCGTCGTCCAGAGCCACGTCTGCGACCGTACGTACGCGATTCCATCGGCGATGTCGCGGCCGATCGAGCCGCGAGCACCCGAATCCGGAACGGATCGCGTTCGCATGAGCAAGAAGGCAGTCGCCGAAAATGCGAACGAGCCTGCGTCGGCGAGAAGCGCCGCCCCTGCACCGGCGACGGCGATCAGCACGCCGCCGACGGCCGGCCCGATCAGGCGCACGCAGAGCGGACGGACGAACTGGTCGAGGGAATTCGCCTCGAGCAGCAGGTCGCGCGGGACGATGTCGCGCACGATCCCGGTGAACGACGGCATGAACAGTGCGCTACCGGCTCCGTAGACGGCGACGAGGACGATGACGTGCCATAGCTCGAGCGTCTCCGTCACCGCGAGCACGCCGATCGCCGCAATCGCGACGCCCCGGATCACGTCGGAGAGCATCAGCAGGAGCCGGCGCTCGAAGCGGTCGCTGATCGCGCCGCCGAGCAGCAGGAGCAGCACCTGCGGGAGCATCCAGGCGACACCGACGACCGCGAGCGCCGTGGGCGCGTTGGAGAGCGTGTAGACCTGCCAGGCGATCGCGACCGTGTATAGACCGTCGCCGAGGAACGACACGGTCATCCCGGTCCAAAGGAGCGCGAAATCGCGGATCCTTAAAGGTCGGAGGATGCGGATGCGGTTGTACGGGAGGGCGGTGACGGCCACCTGACGATCAGGTGGGAGTCTCGCACGTCGTGAAAGAAAGCTCTAGGGGTTCTTCCCGGCGACGAGCACGTCTTCGAAGAACTCGCCGGCCCTGCGGCCCGTGCGGCGGTTGACGTGGCGCCTGAGCCTCGCCTCGAGCCGCAGGCCCGCTCGCTCGAGGATCGCCGGGTAGAGGTCGCGCCGGTCGTTCACGACAATCAGCACGGGCGCGCCCGGACGCAAGGAATCCCCGGCGCGGACGAGCACCTCGCTTATGCCCTCGCAGTACGCGGCGATGGCTGCGCGGTTCGTCCCGGAGGCCGCCGCGCCGAGCTCGAGCGCACGTAGGTCGTCGAGACCGAGCAGCTCATAGGCGGTGCGGTGTTGCTCGTGGTAGTCGATCAGCCCCGGGTACGGCGGTGACGTCACGAGGCCGTCGAACGAACGGCCGTAGTCGAGCTCGCGCGAGTCCCCGTGGAGCACCGTCGCCTCGCGCCCTTTCGCGCGCGTCTTCGAGAACGCCTTGATGCGCCCAATGGTGTCGAGCGTGTAGCGGCGCAGAAACTGATTCGCGCTCTCGACCGGCCGGCACTGTCGCTTGTGCTTGTGGCACCAGTACGGCTCGAGCTGGGGCTCGCGCGGGAAGTCGAGGTCGAAGTGCGTCGTGCGGCGGGCCGACCTCGCGGCGCGCGCGAGGATGACGCGGAGAACATCGTGGTGTTCGTAGTCGTCGATGCGCTCCCTGAACGCGAGCAGCTCGCGCGCAGCCCGCGGCGCGAACCACTCGCGCATGTGACGCGACGGTCGCGCGCTCGTCGTCGGCGCGCCCTCGAGGCGCGCAACGGCGTCGCGCAGCTCGCGCTCGAGCACGAAGAGGTTGTAGCGCTGCGTCTTCACGCGCATGAGCAGACAGTTGAAGGCGGCGATGTCTGCGCCGGTCGCGTCGAAGCCCGATTCGAGAGACTGCACGAGCGTCGTGCCCGACCCGGCGAAGGGATCGAGCACATGGCCGCCAGGTGTCAGATACCGGTCGAGCAGCGTCTCGACGAGCTGCGGGATGAACTTGCCGAGGTACGGATGGAGCCTGTGAACGTGCTTCGTCCGCTCGCGCTCGGGCAGGTCGCCCTCGGACCACGAAAGCTCGAGATCGATCTCGGCGTAGAGGGCGTCCTGCGTCGGGGCCACGGCCCCACCCGCTTCGACGCTGCTCTTAGAACGCCTGCGCGAGCCGCTCCAGCTTCGTGCCTCGCTCGGCGACCACGTCGAACCGGATCGCGCAGCCTCGGTGCTCCTGATTCGAGGCGAGCCACGCGGCCGCCGCGCGCCGGACGCGTCGAGCTTTCTCACTCGTGACCATCTCGAACGGATCGCCGAAGCCCGTTCCCGACTTGCCCTTCACCTCGCAGAAGACGAGCGTGCGGCCTCGGCGGACGACGAGGTCGAGCTCGTACCCGCCGATCCAGACGTTCTCGCCGAGGATGCGATAACCGCGCAGGCGGTAGTGCCTACGCGCTCTGAGCTCGCTCGAGTTCCGCATAACACCTCGCGCGCCACGAGCGGCGGTGGATCGGGCAGGGGCCGTGGGCGAGGACGACCTTCGAGTGCGCGGGAGTGATGTAGCCCACGTGCCAGGAGAAGCCGTACTGCGGATAGAGCGAATCCATCCGCCGCATCAGCCGGTCCCGGGTCACCTTGGCGACGATCGAGGCGGCGGCGATCGCGGCGCTCTTCGTGTCGCCGTCGACGACAGCTGTGTGCTCGGGTGCCGAGGGGCCGAGCCGGAAGCCGTCGACGAGACACGCCTCCGCCGGCGGCGTCAGCGTGTGCAGGATCGCCCGCATCGCGTCGAGGTTCGAGCGGTGCAGCCCCCGGCGGTCGATCTCGTCGGCGGGAACGACCCGGACGACGATCCGCTCGGCGCAGCCGACCACGCCGCGGTAGAGCTCGTACCGCTGGTCGGGCGGAACCTGCTTCGAGTCGTTCAGGTACGCGAGCGGCCGGACGCGATGCTCGCGGAGGCATGCGTAGTCGAGGAGCACACCGGCGACGACAAGTGGTCCGGCGAGTGAGCCGCGCCCAGCTTCGTCCGTTCCAGCGACGAAGCGCGCGCCGAGCTTGCGGTCGAACTTGAGGAGCTTCTGGCCGGTCCGGCGCACGAGGGTCGAGGATACCGCGGCCCTCCGCCGGCGCCTGTGCCGGAAGCGCTACTTCTCTGCGCCGACTTCGGCCGGCTCGGCCTCAGGCGTCTCGGCCTCGGGCGTGTCGTCCTCCGGCGTCTCGGCCTGGGCGGCGGTCTCGTCGACCTCTTCGGGCTCGGGCTCGACGGCCTCGGCTTCCTCCGGCTCTGCCGCGACCGGCTCGGCTACCGCCTTCGTGCGGTCCTGCCGGATCTCGCGGATGCGCGCCTTCTTCCCGACGCGCCCGCGCAGGTAGTAGAGCTTCGCGCGGTTGACGTCGCCGATGGCGCCGACCTCGATCTTCTCGATCTTCGGCGAGTGAACCGGGAACGTCCGCTCGACGCCGACGCCGAACGACTGCTTGCGCACGGTGAACGTCTCACGCACTCCTGCGCCCTGCCGCTTGATCACGACGCCCTCGAAGACCTGGAGGCGCCGCCGCTCTCCCTCGATCACCTGGAAATGCACGCGCACGGTGTCGCCCGCCTTGAACTGCGGAATGCCGTCACGCAGTTGCGCGCGTTCGAGTTCTTCGATGATCTTGCTCATACGAAAAGGGGGCCGTCGGCCGGCGGGGAATCGTAGCAAGCTCCGCCGCCCAGTCGATTGACGTCCCGGGCGGCAGGGCGGCTCAGCCGCCGTGCTCACCAACCTTCATCGAAGTAACCAACCTTCCAATCATGATTCGATAGGTCACGCGCGCGAAGCGCGCCTGACCGGTCTACCCGGCCGAAAATGCAAAGCATTTTCGGCCGAAGGATCCGGCTACATGAGCCGGATCCTTTGCGGTGGCCAATAAATCGCGAAGACTTTGCCAATGACGCGGTTGCGCGGCACCGTGCCCCACTTGCGGGAGTCGCAGGACGACTGGCGGTTGTCGCCCATCATGAAGTAGTTGTCCTTCGGGATCTTGCGCGCAGGCCAGGACTCGAAATCGCGCCGGTCCTTCTTGACGTAGGGCTCGTTCAGCTTCTTGCCGTTGATGTAGACGAAGCCTTGGCGCTCCTGCCAGACGTCGCCCGGAAGGCCGATGATGCGCTTCACGAACACGCCCGCGGCGCCGCACTTCTCCTCGGCGATGTCCGGCACGTTGAAGACGACGATCTCGCCGCGACGCGGATCGCGGAAGTGGTAGATGAACCGGTTCGCGAGCACGCGGTCGGAGAAATGTGCGAGGCAGCCGCTGCCGCCGGAGCTCGCACAGTGAAGCGTCGGCTCCATCGAGGAGGACGGAATCCGGTACGGATTCACGACGAACGATTTGATCGCGAATACGATCGCGATCGCACCGACGATCGTCACGATCCAGTCGATGATCGCGCGCCACGGCTGCGGCACACCGAGGCGGACGAGCGGATTGAGCCCGTGCGGTTTCTCGGGCTCTGGCTTCGGCTCCGGCACGGGCTCCGGCTCCGCGCGGTAGGGCCACGACGAGTACTCCGACGGTCTCCACGGCGGCTCTTCGGGCGGCGGAGGCGGTGGCTCGTAGGCGGGCGGCGGCTGGTCGTTCACGGGCGGGGACGAGTTGTCGTCGCGCGGAGTCTCCGGCTCGTCCTGCCGCGGCTCGTCTGTGCGGCGACCCTCGTGGTCGTAGAAGTCGCTCACTGGACGCTTCTCTCGCGGCTCTGCGCGCGGCGCCAATCGTCGATGCGCTCGTGGTGGCCCGAGAGGAGCACCTCCGGCACGTTCCAGCCGCGAAACTCCGGCGGTCGCGTGTAGTGCGGGTACTCGAGCCCGCCGTCGAGCTCTGCGGAGAACGACTCGTGCTCGCCGGACTCCTCGGCGAGCGCGCCGGGCAGCCGCCGCGCGATCGCGTCGACGAGCACCATCGCCGGCAGCTCGCCGCCCGACAGGACGTACGGACCGATCGAAATCGCGTCCGACGCCAGGTGCTGCGCGATGCGCTCGTCGAAGCCCTCGAAGCGCGCGGAAAGCAGGGTCAGCCTCTCTTCCTCGGCGAGCTCCTCCACCACCGCCTGCGTCAACTGCCGCCCCTGCGGTGTCAGCGTGATCACGCGGTGCTCCGGCATGCCGCCGTAGACGGCGTCGAGCGCCGCCGCGACGACGTCGACGCGCAGGACCATTCCCGCGCCGCCGCCGTAAGGCTCGTCGTCGATCTGACCGGCCCGAAGCGGCGTCGTGTCGCGGTAGCCGAACAGGCGCAGATCGAGCTCACTTCCGAGCACGGTCGCGACCGGCCGTTGCTCGGTCAGCCAGGCGAAGGCATGCGGAATCGGTGTGAAGACGTCGAGCTGCAAAGTCGCAACCAGGTTAGTCGGCCCCGTCAAAGCCGGGTTCCACAACGATTCTGCGCGCTTCGAGGTCGACCTCCCGCACGCAGGCCTCCACGAGCGGCAGCAGCAGACCGCTGTCCAGTTCCAGCACATCGTTCGCGACGCCTGGCTCGACGGTCGTGACCTGCCCGAGCCGGGTGCCGTCGGCTCCTTCGACGTCCAGGCCGACGAGCTGGAAGACGTAGTACTCGCCTGGATTCGGCGTCGGCAGCGCATCGCGGTCGATCTCGAGGGCGGCTCCACGCGGAGCTTCGCGGTCGAGGCGGATCACCGGCCGGCCCCCGGCGCGCTTCGACTCGACGATCTCCGCCGGCTTGCCTGCAACGTGCAGCGAAGCTCCGACCATGAAGCGATCGGGATCGTCGCTCGCGTCCTCCACGAAGAAGGCGCCGGCGATGCCGTGCGGCTTGCCGACGCGGCCGACCGAAACGCGGTCAGTCAAGGCTCTCGAAATGCTCGGTCGCCTCGCGCCGCGACGGCGGCGTGCGCAGGTTCTGGGCGACGAACTCTGCGGCGCCCGACCAACCCGACGCTTCGATGTCGGCGATCGCACGCTCGACGTCGAACGGCGTGCGCCTGAAGTCGACGTCCTCGGAGACGATCGCCCAGAACGCGGCGACGTCGTCCTCGTACGGCATGCCGACCGAGCCGGCGTTCGCGAAGTTGCCTCGGCGGAACTGCATGTGCGTGTGGCCTCCGACGACGAGGCGCGCGTCGACCCCTGCGAGCGCGCCCTCGAATCGCTCGTCCGGGGACGCGTCCGTGAGGATCGGCCGCAGGTCGCTTCGCGGTGTCGCGTGACAGTAGACAACGCCGTCCAGTTCGACGGTTGCGGGCCACGAGCGAGCCCACTCCACGTCCGCGGCATCCAGCTTGGACTGCACCCAATCGTCGGGCTCGCGATCGCAGTTGCCGCGAACGTACTGAGCGTCGACGGAGCGCACGAGCTCGAGCGTCTCCGTCGGAAGCGGCCCGAGGAAGACGTCGCCGCCGAAGACGATGGCGTCTACGCCTTCGCGCGCGACCTCGTCGAGCACGGCCTCGAGCGCGTGCGGCATCGCGTGCACGTCGTAAAGCGCAGCGACTTGCACTAATCCATGATCTCGAGCACGACGCGTTTGTGCCTGCGCCCTGCCGCCGCGCGGGTCAGTTGTCGCAGCGCCCGCGCGATCCTGCCCTGCCTTCCGATCACCTTGCCGACGTCCTCCTTCGCGACGAACAGCCGTAGGACGACGACATCGTCAGTCTCCTCGCGCTCGACGCGGACCGCATCCGGGTCGTCGACGAGCCGACGCGCAAGGACTTCCAGCAGCTCAGGCATCAGTCAATGTTCTTGATCTTGAGGAGCTTGCGCACCGACTCGGTCGGCTGCGCGCCCTTGCTGAGCCAGTCCCTCACCTTGTCCTCGTTCAGCTCGATCGTCGACGGATCCGTCTGCGGGTTGTACCGGCCGACGATCTCGATGAACTTGCCGTCACGCGGCGAGCGTGAATCGGCTGCGACTACACGGTAGATCGGATTCTTCTTCGATCCCACTCGCGTCAACCTCAGTTTGACTGCCACTAGAGCCTTTACCTCCTCGATTTCTTCTTCTTCTTGCGTTTGCTCTTGGTCTTGCGTGTCGCCGAAGGCTTCGGCCGGCCCTGCGTCTGTGCCTGCGCGCCGTTCTGCAGCTTGGCGAGGTCGGGCATGCCCTTCCCCTTGCCCATTTGCTTCATGACCTTCTCCATCTCCTTGCGCGCGAGGAGGAGCTGGTTCACCTGTTGCACGGTCGTGCCGCTGCCGCGCGCGATGCGCTGCCGACGTGAGCCGTCGATCACGTGCGGCAGCGAGCGCTCGCGCGGCGTCATCGAGAGGACGATCGCCTCGACGCGGGCGAGCTGGGTCTCGTCGACGTCGACGTCGTTTAGCTGCTTGCCGAGCCCGGGGATCAGCTTCAGGACGCCCTGGAATGGGCCCATACGCTTGAGCATCTTCTGCGCGCGGAGGAAGTCGTCGAAGGTGAACTGGCCCGCGCGCATCCGCTTCTCCATCTCTTCCTGCTCGTCCGCCTCGACCGCCTGCTCCGCGCGCTCGATCAGCGTCAAAACGTCGCCCATGCCGAGGATCCGCGACGCCATGCGGTCGGGGTGGAACCAGTCGAGCTGGTCGAGCTTCTCCCCGGTGGACGCGAGCTTGATCGGCTTGCCCGTGATCGCCTTGAC
>DASVFB010000243.1:0-11155 GCA_036380275.1 Gaiellaceae bacterium
ACGGCCGCGTCGTAGCCCGAGCGGCGCGCCACGATCTCGATCGGGTCGTCGGTCCGCTCCAGCAGCCGTTGGGCCAGACGGAGGCGCTCGCGCTGGAGCCACTCCCCCGGCGGCATGCCGATCGCCGACGTGAAGCGACGGGTCAGCGTGCGTCTGCTCATCGCCCCGCGCGTCGCCAGATCGTCGACGGTGATGCCCTCATCGAGGTTCGCGCGCCCCCAGTCGAGCAGGACGGCGAGGCCGCGCGGGTCGTCGGCGATCGGCGTGTCGACGTATTGCGCCTGACCGCCCGCGCGATAGAGCGGCATCACGAGCCGCCGCGCAAGGGCGGCCGCGACGTCGAGCCCGTGGTCGAGCGCTACGAGGTGAAGACAGAGGTCGATTCCGGCGGCCGTCCCCGCCGAGGTGAAGATGCGGTCGTCGGCGACGTAGAGAACGTCCGCGTCGATTCGGACGCGCGGGTAGCGACGCCGCAGGCGGTCGACGTACATCCAGTGCGTCGTGATGCGGCGGTCATCGAGCAGACCGGTAGCTGCGAGGACGAACGCACCGGTGCAGAGCGACACGAGCCTCGCGCCGCGCGCATGCGCTGCGATCAGTGCCTCCTTCAGCGCCTCGGAGGGCTTGTCGTCGGGGTCAGACCAACCGGGCACGACGATCGTGTCTGCGCGCTCGAGCTCTTCGAGCGCGTGCGGAGGCTCGATCACGAAACCCGTCTGCGTGCGCACCCGCCGCCTGCCGGCAGCGACGAGCAGGAACTCGTACCACGGGTCGACGATGTCGCTCCGGTCGAGGCCGAAAACCTCGCACGGGATGGCGAGGTCGAACGTCAACGCACCCTGGTCGACGACGGCCGCAACGACGTGCATGGCCGGAAACTAGCGAAAGTCGTCACAAAGCCAGCAGCAACGCCCGCCACGATGAACCGACGGTGCGGCTTTCACGCTTCCTCGTCCTGGCGGCCGCAGTGCTCGTCCTGGCGGGCGAAGCCGAGGGTGCGGGTTTGCCGGGTGCGCGCGCGCTGAAGGTCTGTGCCGCCGCCGGCCCGTACTGGCCCACGATGACGCTCACCTTGCAGGGCAGATCCGCCTGGGTCGCGTGCAAGGAGCAGTCGCGTGTGATCCGCGTCGACACGGCGACCGGCAAGACGCTGAAGTCGCTTCGGCTCCGCGGACCGGTGATCGCGGTCGCCTCGGGCTACGGCTCGATCTGGGCGCTCGACTCGGGCGCGACGCTCTACCGCATCAACCGCACGTCCGCGAAGGTCTCGAAGCGCATACAGCTGCCCGTCGCGGCCGCGTACAACATCTGGATCGGCGGCGGCTCGGTCTGGGTCGCAGACGATCAGGGAGCCAGAGTCGTTCGCGTCTCACCGGCCACCAACCGCGTCGTCGCGCGCCCGCGCGTAGGCGATGGGCCCGCCGACATGGCCTTCAACGGTATGAGCGCTTGGGTGATCAACCATCGCGACCGGGTGCTCAGCCGCATCGACCTCGGCACAAATCACCCGAGTCGCGTCGCGGTGATCCCGGGCGACGCGCCCGAGCGCATGGTGTGGTCGCACGGCAGCCTGTGGATCACTGGGCGCGGCACCGACCTGGTAAAGGTCAGTCCCTCTGACGGCTCGGTGCAGGAAACGATCGAGATCGGCGCCAGCGGAATCGACATCGCCGCGGACCGTGACAACCTCTGGGTTCCGACGCGCAGCGCCGCGGTCGATCAGAGCGGCTTCCCGACGATGGATGCGCTCAAGCGCGTCTCGGCCTCGACGGGTCAGGTGTCTGTCGTCGCCGAGACAAGCACGCGCGTCGACGTGCACGGTCTCGTCGCGCGCAGCGGCAAGGTTTGGCTCGCCGACAACACGAACGGCTACCTCTACCGGCTGTGAACCGGCGCCAGTTCCCGCCGCGTCGGCAGTCGCCGCGAGTGCCGCTACATCGAGTACGCGGTCAGGAGGGGACCGTGACGAGCAGCTGCCGGTCGCGGTCGCCGAGGTAGCCGAGGCACTGCCGGCTGAACTCCGGCGTGAGGCTGCGACACGTTCGATCTGTCTGGGCGCGGCTCTCGAACGTCGTGAGGATCGTCCCGATCGCGTAGAAGCAGTAACCCCTGAGCAGCAACGGCACCAGCTCGCAGAACTGGGACGCACGACGTCCGTTGACATCGTTGTTGACGAAGTCGCGCGCCGCTCCGAAGACGCAGTCCGCGAGGAAGCTGCCCGTCAACTGACAGCGTTTGTAGGCAGCGGCGGCACGGTAACGCGTATCGCCTGCCACGTCGCGACCGAACGACTGGAAGCAAATGTTGCTCCACGGGCTCTGCGCCTTTGCACATGTGGCCGCAGTGCGCTTCCAGTCGTACCCCGTCGTGTAGAGGACGTGCTCCGTCACCTGGAGGTAGCAGTAGTACTTGTACCGGGTCTGTACGCCGGACCAGTTACACGGGTACAGCGGATCCTTCTTGCTCACGTAGGTCGACCGAAACGGCGACATGCGGCTCGGCAGGTTGAAGTTCTGCATGAAGACGCCGCCGCTACACGACTGCTGTGACCAGTGGTCGGCGAGCTTGTCACACATCCCGAGAGCCCAGGGCAGATTGTCGACGCTGAAAATCATCAGCCCGTGGCCGAGCCCGTGGACGCATTGGTAACGGAGGAACGTGGTCTTCAGGACGGCCGGGTCCGAGCACATTGTGCGTACCTTCGCGACCAGCTGCGGGCGCGAGCTCGTCGCGCGCAACGCGAACATGACGATCCCGTGGTAGAAGCCCGAGCCGCAGAGCATCGAGCCGCGCGCCATCGCCCTTGCCGCATCGCCGTGATAGCGGGCGAGCGTCGCCGAGCCGACGGCGTGCATGATCGTGTGGCAGTCGGCTCGGACCGCAGGATCGTCATGCGCGAGCATCGTTCCGACGCGCGCCGCAGCCGCCTGTGGGCCCTCGTCGAACGCGAGGTTGCCGAACGCCTGCTCGTAGCAGGTGAACTGCTCGGGCTCGCAGCTCGAGAGGCGCGTCGAGTCCGGATGGAAGTTCCCCGCGGCAACATGCCGAACCGAGGTGAATTGCGACTGCGGCGCTCCGCTCTCGGGCCGAGTTGCATCCTTGGTCCCGCAGCCGGCGAGCGCGAGCGTCACCGACAGGACCGCTGCCGCGGCGAGCCGACTCACCGCGCGACGCGACGCAGCTTCCTGGCCCGCACGGGCAGTCGCTGCCGAGGTGTCGGGCGCCGTCGCCGGCTTGTGCGGTGTCAGGGGCTCGGGCACGAATCGCCATCTTTACGCCTTCGTGCGCGTGATGCGCAAAGGGCACAGCCGCTCGCTGGCGGATAGTGCCGATTTGCGGGGACAGCACGGGGGACGGCACCACCCGCTCAAACGTGGCCTCCCTGGCGCGCCGGACCCACGGAACTATGCGGTTTGCGCGTAGCTGCGAGTGGTAGCTCCCCGGGTTGGACTCGAACCAACAACCCTCCGGTTAACAGCCGGATGCTCTGCCAATTGAGCTACCGGGGAACGGCGCTCGGCCGGCGGCCATTGTAGCCAGCCTTCAGGCGAACTCCCGGATGCGGTCGCGCACTTTTGCAAGAGCCTGCTGCAGGTCTGGGAGCCGCTCGTCAGCCGCCTCCGACAGCTCGCGCTGCAGCTTCCGCTCGCGGAGCCGTAGCAGGAGCTGCTCCGCCGTGAGCTCGTCGATTCCCTCCCGTTCCGCACGCGCGTCGAGCGCGGCGAGTAGCCGCGTTAGTTCGGCATCGGCGTCCTCGACGCCGATCAATACGGGCACTGCGCGCCGGTTAAGTGGATCGTCGAAGTGCTCAGGCCCGAGCTCCGCGAGAATCCGGCCGAGCTTCGGATGGCGTCGCACACCGGCGAGCGCGCTGAGCTCGAGCCGGTCGCTCGCCTCGAGCAGCTTCGGTGAGACTGCGCGACCGGCCATCGTGCCGCCGCCCGCCGCGCGCAGCTGCACGGTCAGGCCGAGGCGGTCGTTCGCGAGCCTCCAGGCCTCGTGCCGCTCGGGCGACTCAGGCACGGCGTTGAGCACGTCCTGCACGCGCAGGTACGCGTGCTGCCGGTCGCGCGCCCGGTCGAGCTCGAGACGCACGCGGTGCACCGCATACGGCTCGGCGTCGGCGAGGCGTGCCTCGAAACCCGCGGGATCGTCGGCGGGATCCTTCCCCTTCGGCAACGAGACGACCTTCACCTCGAAGCCGCGCTGCAACGCGAGCTCCATGCCGCGCAGCGTCGCTTCCTCTCCCGCAGCGTCGGAGTCGAAGCAGAGGAAGACGCGCTGCGTCAACCGCACGAGCTCCTTCACCTGCTGCTCCGTCAGTGCAGTCCCCATCGACGCGACGACGGGCTCGAGCCCGGCCTGCCTCAGCGCGATCACGTCGGTGTTCCCCTCGACGACGAGCGCGCGGTCCTGCTTCGCCATCGCGGCGCGCGCAAGGTGCAGCCCGTAGAGGATCGCCGACTTGTGGAACAGTTCGCCCTCCGGCGAGTTCACGTACTTTCCGCGCAGCGGATCGTCCTCGCGCAACTTCCGCGCCTGGAAGCCGACAATGCGCCCGCGCGCGTCAGCGAGCGGGAACATAAGGCGGTTCGCGAAGTAGTCGCCGCCGCGACGACTGACCAGCCCTGCCCCGGACAGCTCGGCCTCCGTGAATCCCTTCTCGCGTGCCTTGCGAACAAGCGAGTTCCCGCCGGGCGAGAGACCGAGGCGAAACTCCCTGCAAATAGGCTCCTCCAGCGCGCGCCCCGCCAGGTACTCGCGAACGGGCTCGCCCGCCGCGCTCTCCCAGAGATACCGCTCGTAGAATGCCGCCGCCTGTTCGAGCAGCGCGTGCAGCCGGTCGCGGCGACGGCGCGCAGCGTCGGCCGCCGGCGACGAATCTTCGTACTCGAGCGTCACGCTGAAGCGGTCCGCGAGCCACTCGATCGCGCCGACGAAGTCGACGCCCTCGATCTCCTCGACGAACGTGATCGCGTCGCCGCCGGCGCCGCAACCGAAGCAGTGATACGTGCCACGGTCCGGCGAAACCGAGAAGCTCGGAGTCTTCTCCTTATGGAACGGGCACAGGCCCGTGTAGCGACCGCCGACCTTGCGCAGCCGCATCCGAGCTTCGACGAGCACCACGATGTCCGCGGCATCCTTGACCGCCTCGACCGACGCGTCCTTGATGCGAGCCATCAGTCCAACGTCTCGGCGTAGTGCAACGCAAACCGGTCGGTCATGCCCGCGACGAACTCGACGATCGCATCGGGATCGTCGCCTCGTGCGACGAGGTGCTCGAAGATCTGCGTGATGACGCGATGCGCGCGCACGTGCTCGCCGCGCGCGTGCTCGCCGAGGTAAACACGGTCGAACATGAAAGAGCGCAGCGAGAGCATTGCCTCGCCGATCTCGTCGCCCTGCCGGATGTCGCCCGCTGCCTCCGAAGACTCGACGATGTCCTGCACGAGTGTGTCGATGCGCTCGCCCCCGCTGGCGCCGAGCAGCTCGATCTCGTCACGCGGCAACTCGTCCTCGTCGAGGATCCCGTAGCGGATCGCGTCGTCGATGTCGTGGTTGATGTACGCGACGCGGTCGACGACGCGCACGGTCCTTCCCTCGAGCGTCGCGGGCTCGACGTCTCCGGTGTGCGTGAGGATGCCGTGACGCACTTCCTCGGTGAGATTGAGCTGCTCCGCGACACGCAGCGACTGTTCGTTGTGGCGAAAGCGGCGCCCGAAGCGACGATGCAACGCGTCGTCGAGGGCGTCCTCGCCTGCGTGTCCGAACGGCGGGTGTCCGGTGTCGTGGCCGAGGCCGATCGCCTCGACGAGGTCCTCGTTCAGCCGCAGCGCCCGCGCGACGACGCGCGAGATCGCGGACGTCTCGAGCGTGTGCGTCATGCGCGTGCGGTAGTGGTCGCCGGCCGGGTCGATGAAGACCTGCGTCTTGCCCTTCAGCCGGCGGAACGGCTTCGAGTGAACGATGCGGTCGCGGTCGCGCTGGAACGGCGTGCGGACGGCCGATTCCTCTTCAGCACGCAAGCGGCCGCGCGTCTCGTACGAGCGGACCGCAAGCGGTGAGAGCCACTTCTCCTCCTGCTCGCGGATCCGCGTCTCGAATCCCTGCGCGACCGTCTTCACGTGCTTACGCTAGATGATGATCGGGACGGTGCCTCCATCGGCGCTCCACGCCGCGCCCGTCACGTACGAGGCACGCTCCGAGCACAGAAAAGCGATCACCGCGGCGATCTCCTCGGGCTCGGCAAGTCGCCCGAGCGGCCGACCTGCGGCGACCTTCGCGAGGACCTCCGCCTTGTCTCCCTGCTGGTCGGCGAGGCCGCCGGGGCCGAGCCACGCGTCGGTCGCCGTCGGGCCTGGCGCGACTGCGTTGCAGCGAATCCCGTCCTTCGCGTACACGTCGGCGACGAGACGCGAGAGCGAGAGCACGGCCGCCTTCGTCACGGAGTAGTTCGGCATCCCCGTCGACGGCCGCTTGCCGGCGGTGGACGAGACGTTGACGATCACCCCGCTTCTGCGCGCGCGCATCTGCGGCAAGACGGCGCGAATCGCGCGCACGTAGCTCATCACGTTGAGCTGCCACATCTCTTCCCACTCACCGTCGGAGACGTCCTCGAACGACGCGATGTACGCGATGCCGACGTTGTTCACGAGCACGTCGACGTGGTCGAACGCCTCCGTCGCGGCCTCGATCAGCTCGGCGGGCGTTTCGGGCGCGGAGAGGTCGGCGGAGACGTGAAGCGCCTCCCCCACGTTGGGCGCGTGCGAGCGCCCCGAAGTGACGACGCGCGCGCCCTCGTCCGCGAGGAGTCGGACGGTCTCGAGTCCGATCCCGCCGGTCGAGCCGGTGACGACGCAGACGCGGTCGCGGAGGCCCAAGTCCACGGCGGATCTTGGAAGCCTTCGCTACCGGCGCTCTGGCGAGCGAAAAGCAAGCCAGGCAAGGACGCAGGGAGCCCCCGTGCTTCCGGCACGGGGGCGACTGAGGACGCCGCATGGCGCCGCTTTGCAGCCGCCAGAGTGCCGGAGGGCGGAGGCTTTCAAGATCCCACTAGCCTAGACGGCCATGACCGAGCTCCTCCTCGTTCGCCACGGCGAGACCGACTGGAACCGCGACCGGCGTTTCCAGGGACACGCTGACCCGCCGCTGAACGACACGGGACGGGAGCAGGCGAACGCACTCGCGCAGGAGCTGGCCGCCGAAGGGATCGAGCTCGTGTACACAAGCGACCTCGCCCGTGCGCGCGAGACCGCGGAGATCGTCGGAGCTCGCCTCGGCGCGAACGTCCTCCTGCTGCGAGAGCTGCGCGAGATCGACGTCGGCGAATGGCAAGGGCTGACGTGGCCCGAGATCGAGCGGCGGTACCCCGAAGGCGCGCGCGCGTGGCACGAGCGCGGCTACGGCTGGGAGTCCGGCGAGACCTACGACGAGCTCGGCGAGCGGGTCGTCGCGGCGCTCCGGCGGATCGCTGCGGAGCACCCCGGGCAGCGCGTTCTGGTCATGGGCCACGGGGGCACGATTCGGGCCACGAGGGCGTTCATCGAGGGCGTGTCCGTGGCGGAAAGCCGGTCCCGGCGCCGCCCGATCGGCAATTGCGAGGTGTTCAGAGTCGTCACAGAGGACGGAACCTTCCGGGGGATAGACTGACCGGCGCGGATGGAGGACTACACCGGCAAGTACAAAGGTGAGCAGGTCGAGGTGGCACTCTTCGGCGGCGAGTACCAGGAAGGCGTCCTCACCGCGTACTGCTACATCGAGGACGTCGCGCACCTGGAGCTGAACGGGCACATCCTGATTCCGCTTCAGAACATCGCGTCGCTCCACTGCTCGAGCCGCTGCGACGCGCCGAAGGACGACTGGCCGCCTCGCGGCCTCGCCGAAGACGAACCGCCGGACCTCGACGCCGACTAGTGCCCCGTCCGGTGGTGCTTCCGAGCTTCTGGGTCGCTAGCACCAAGCGATGGAAGGACGCAGGGAGCGCCCATAGCCTCAGCTATGGGCGCGACCGAGGACGCCCCAGCGCGCCGCGTGATAGCGAGCCAGAAGCCGGAGGGCATTGCCGGATGGGGCACTAGGCAGTGCTCGCCGCGCGGAATCTCGCGAAGGCGTGGCTGTTGCTCGTCGGCTTTTCAGCTGTGTTCGCCGCGCTCGGCTGGGCGCTTGGCGGCTACCGGCTGGCGTCGCTCTTCCTGTTCTGCTCTCTTCTCTCCGCGGGCGGGCTCGCGTTCTACGCGGACCGCGTCGCGCTGGGGATGGTCGGTGCGCGGGAGCTGCCGCTCGCCCAGGCCCCGATTGTGCACTCGACGGTCGAGCGGCTCGCACTTCTCGCGGGGATCCCAAAGCCCCGTCTCTATCTCCTGGACGACGCGCATCCGCGCGCGCTCTCGGCCGGGCGCGGCACGCGTGGTGCCGCTGTTGCGGTTTCGCGAGGGTTGTTGGCCGTGCTCTCTCCCGCCGAGCTCGAGGGCGTGCTCGCCCACGAGTTGGCGAAGATTCACAACCGGGACGTGACCGTGCAGACGCCGCTCGTCGTCCTGTCGGCGATGGTGATCGAGATGAGCCGGATCGGCGGCTGGCTCGAGCGCGCGCTGCTCATGTTCCTCGGGCCGATCGCGGCGGCGATCCTGCACCTCATGCTGTCGACGAAGCGCGAGTTCGCGGCCGACCGGACCGCCGCCGGACTGTGCGGCTCGCCGCACGGCCTGGCCGACGCGCTGATCCGGCTGGAGCAGACGGAGGAGCTCTTCCCCTTCGAGTCGACGCCGGCAACAGAGCCGCTGTACACGATAAATCCGTTCGCTGAGGAGGGGCTCGCGGCGCTCTTCGTCACGCATCCGCCTGTCGGCGAGCGCGTGCAGCGCCTGCGATCGCTCGACCCGGACTGGCGCGAAAAGCTGCGGGCAGCGTAAGACCGGATGCGTTTAGCTCTCTCCGCGCTGGCAGCTGCGCTCCTTGTCGCGGCCGCAGCCGGCTGCGGCGGCAAGCAGGCGACGACCACCGCTGCGGCGACGCATCCGACGGCGCTTCCCACGCAGAGCCCGTGGGCGAAGCAGGTCGACGTCGTGTGCAAGCCGTGGCAGGATCGGATCGACGCCATCAGGCCTCCTCCAACCACCGTCGCGTCGCTGCAGAAGTGGCTCGCGCGAGCGTTGCCCGTGTTGCGCAAGCAGATCGCTGCCGTGGAGAAGGTTCCACTGCCCGAGAGCACAAGCGAAGCGAGAAAGGTGAGGCGATTGCTCGATTCGCTGAACACCACCGAGCGCGCACTCACGCGCTACCTCGCGGCGGTCAACGCGAAAGCTCAGGCGAAAGCGCAGGCGGCGCTCACCAGCGCCGCCACCGCAGGCGCCAAGGCGCGTGCACTGTCGTTGTCGCTCGACATCACGCGATGCGGGGGTTACTCGATCGGCTGAGCCGCGAAGGCTGCGCTCCTGCGCAGTCACCGCGTAGCCGCATTGTCTTCTCGGTTGACGTGTGGCATAAACTGCCCTACTTACCGACTCACTGCGGAACGGAGCGGCAAAATGCGAGCGGGCGCATGCGGCTGACCCCCGAAGAGGTGGGGCAACGGATCCGCCTTGGGCGTCTGGAACGACGCTGGACGCACGAGGAACTCGCCCATCGGATGGGCGCGAACTGGCGCACCGTGCAACGGTGGCAGAAGGGTCAGCTCCCGCGCCTGCCGACGCTCCTTCGCCTCGCAGACGTCCTCGGCGTGCCGCCCACCCAGTTCGTCGGCGTCGACGACGGCCCGGTGACGCTGAACGAGCTGGACGTCCGCGTCGGCGAGCTCGCTGCTCGTGTCGAGGCGCTTGCGCAGTCTTTGCGTTCGCTCGAGCGAAAGCTCGATGAGCCCCCCGTGCGGAACGCGGCGCGGTCCTGAACGACCGTACGTCATAATGTGGCACGTCATATGCCGCGTCGTACAAGGGGGTACCGGCGCGGGAAGGCCGCTCCGCCGCGGACGCTTCTGCTCGCGAGGCCACGCGAGGAGGTCGCCAGCCGCTGCGCGTGCTGGTCACCGCCGCCGCAGGAGTGTGCGGCCTGTTGGGGTTGGCGGGTGGGACCGTTGCGGCGGACGCGTCCGGCACCTGCGGCGTTCGTGGCCGGTCCTACGCCGTCGTCGAAGACGAGCGGGTTTCGCGTGGCATCACCGCGACGCTGATCTCTGTCGTTCAACCTCAGATCGGAGACGGTCTCGTCGCGGCGTGGGTCGGTGTCGGGGGGCCGGGGCAGGGCCGTGACGGCCAGGACGCCTGGATCCAGGTCGGGCTCTCCGTCTTCACAGGTGGAGTTACCGCGCTGTACTTCGAGATCAAGCGGCCCCGCACCGGCCCCGAGTACACGGAGATTCAGAGAGACGTAGCGGTCGATACGCGCTTCCGGATCGGAGTGCGCGAGGACGCGGCCCGACCGGGCTGGTGGCGCGCGTGGGTGAATGGCACGCCTGTTTCGGCCGCCGTCGGCCTCCCCGGCAGCAGCGGTCGTTGGCACCCGACGGCCACGGCTGAGACGTGGCGGGACGAACCGAACGAGTGCTACCGCTTCGCGTTCAGGTTCGAACGGGTCGCGATCGCGACGTCGCGCAGCCGCTGGGCGCCGCTTGTCCCGGGGGAGCGATATCGCGATCCGGGCTACCGCTTGCGGTTCATGACCCGAAGCACTTTCCTCGTCTCATCCCCATAAAAGGAAAGGGCCGCTTACGCGGCCCTGAAGTAATTCGGCGGCGACCTACTCTCCCGGGAGGTTGCCCTCCGAGTACCATCGGCCCTGGCAGGCTTAACTTCTCTGTTCGGAATGGGAAGAGGTGTTGCCCTGCCGGTATGACCGCCGAAATTGTCGAAAGCGCGCCGCTCGCATTTAAGCCAGCTCGCATTTAAGCCAGCAGAGGCACACCTTCAAAACTCCATAGTGGGTCGACGTGTTCAAAATCAAGACCTCGGGCAATTAGTACGGGTCCGCTGAACGTATTGCTACGCGTACACGTCCCGCCTATCAACGTGGTGGTCTTCCACGGCCCTTACTCCCTCGAAGGGGATGGGAAGCCTCATCTCGAGGTGGGCTTCCCGCTTAGATGCTTTCAGCGGTTATCCCATCCAGACGTGGCTAATCAGCAGCGCCGTTGGCACGACGACTGATACACCAGAGGTCT
>DASVFB010000244.1:0-2183 GCA_036380275.1 Gaiellaceae bacterium
ATGGCACACAAAAAGGGTCTCGGTTCCTCGAAGAACGGACGCGACTCCCAGTCCAAGCGACTCGGCGTCAAGCTGTTCGACGGGCAAGAGGTCAAGGCGGGGATGATCCTCGCCCGGCAGCGCGGCACGCGCTTCCGCCCCGGCTCGGGCGCCGGCATCGGCCGCGACGACACGATCTTCGCGACGCGCGACGGCCGTGTCGTCTTCAGGACGAGCGGCGAGAAGCGCACCATCTCCGTCACGGAGTAGTGGCTGCTTGCTCGGTGGCGCGCTCTCCAGGGCGTGCTTCGTGCCGACTAGATCGGAACCCTGTTGGTGACGTCCTTGCCCCGGTGAACTGCTGATGTTTCATGATCGCGCACGCATCCACGTGCAAGCGGGGCGCGGCGGTGACGGCGGGCTCTCGTTCCGCCGCGAGAAGCACGTGCCCAAGGGCGGTCCGGACGGCGGGGACGGCGGTCCCGGCGGCGACATCGTGTTCGTCGCGGAGCCGGACCTGCGTGATCTGTCGGGGTTTCGGCCGAATCAGCGCTTCAAGGCGAAGCGCGGCGGTAGCGGCGGCGGCGCGCTGAAGCACGGTGCCTCCGGCGAAGACGCTGAGCTGCGCGTGCCCGTCGGCACGCAGGTCTTCGACGGCGACGGGCAGCTGCTCGCAGACCTGGCGCACCCGGGCGCCCGCGTGGTCGTAGCACGAGGAGGTGCGCCCGGCCGCGGCAACAAGCGCTTCGCCACGCCGACGAGACAGGCGCCGCGCTTCGCCGAGACGGGCTTGCCCGGAGAGGAGCTCTCGCTTGACCTGCGGCTGAAACTCCTCGCCGACGCGGCGCTGGTCGGCTTCCCGAACGCGGGCAAGTCTTCGCTGCTTCGCCGCATCTCGAACGCGAAACCAAAGGTCGCGGACTACCCCTTCACGACGATCGCCCCGGTCCTCGGGACGGTCGACTCGCCCGAGGGGCGCCAGCTCACCGTCGCCGACGTTCCCGGGCTGATCGAAGGCGCGAGCGAGGGGGTGGGGCTGGGACACGAGTTCCTCGCGCACCTCGAGCGCGCGCGGCTGCTGCTGCACGTCGTGGACGTGAGCGAGGACGTGAGCGAGCGCTTCGCTGCGATCAACCGCGAGCTCGAGCAGTACGGCGCCGGTCTCGACTCGCTTCCTCAGATCGTCGTCCTCAACAAGATCGATCTCACGGCGGAGCCTCCGCGGTTCCGATTGGACGACGAGCGCGTCCTGCGTGTGTACGCCGTCTCGTGCGCGACGGGCGCTGGGATCGACGAGCTCAAGCGTGGGCTGTTCGACCTGTGCCCTGCTGCGCCGCCTCCGGTCGCCGAGGACGATGCACTCGTCGACTTCCTCGTCTATCGCCCGCGCCCGCGGCGCGAGCGCACGTACCGCATCTTTCGCACCGACCGCGGCTTCCGCGTCGAGGGGGCGCCGCCCGACGACGCGGAGCTCGAGGCAGCACTGCGCGCGGCGGGGGCACGCACGGGCTCAGAGGTGGAGGTCGGCGAGGAGACGTTCGAGCTCGCATGAGCTGCACCGGCTTGCTCGGCGGGACGTTCAATCCGCCTCACAACGGTCACGTGCTGCTCGCCGAAACTGCGAAGCGCAACTTCGACATCGACCCGCTCCGCGTGCACGTCTCGTCGAACCCACCGCACAAACGCGTCGACGTCGATGTCGAGACTCGACTCGTCCTCGCGCGGCTCGCGTTCCCGAACGACACGGTCGTCTGCGACGACAACCCGTACTCGATCGACACCGTGACCGGCTTCGGCCTTGACGCGATCTTTCTCGTCGGCGCCGACCAGTTTGCGAAGTTCCTGACCTGGCGCGAGCCGGACGAGATCCTCGAGCACGTCCGACTCGGCGTCGCCACGCGGCCCGGCTATCCGCGGGAGAAGCTCGACCACGTTCTGTCCGAGTTACGCAGCCCGGAGAGGGTCGAGTTCTTCGACATGGAGCCGATTCCGATCTCGTCGAGCGACATTCGGAGGCTGGCGGCGGCAGGCACGCCGATCGACGACCTTGTTCCTCCGCCCGTCGCGGCGGAGATCGAACAGCGCGGGTTGTACGCCCCGCGCGCGGGGTAAGCTGAAGGCAGTTGAACTCGCTCGAACAGGCCCGCCGGATTGCCGGCATTGCCCAGGACAAGCTGGCGGACGACGTCGTGATCCTCGACATG
>DASVFB010000245.1:0-18366 GCA_036380275.1 Gaiellaceae bacterium
CGAACATCACGAAGTTGAGCGAGAGCTCTTCGACACCCAGGTCGCGCAGCAACTCGATCGCGCGCACGACGAGGAACTCCATCAGGCCGTTCGGCGTTGCGCGGTCGCCGCGCATGAAAGACAGCGAGAGCGCCTGCCTCCCGTGCGTAGGCACGAAATGCAGGAAGCCGCGAACCGTAGCGGCCGAGTCCCGTGCAACGACGACGAGACCGTCGCGGCCGAGCACGTCCATCGTCATGGCGAAACCGCGCTCGCACGAGCTTCCCCGCCAGCTGGACGAGACGTCCTCGAGCTCGGCAAGAGCGGTGCGGTCGAGCTCGGCGAGTGCATGCACATCCGCGGTGTAGCCGGCCTTGCTGAGCCGGTGCACGGACTGTCTCACCTTGCGGATCGCGCGCCCCTCGAGCGAGAACGTCGCCGTGTTGACGATCGCCTCGTCGCCGAGGTAGATCGAGCGCAGGCCGCACGCACGCCAGACCGGAAGGAGCTCCGAGCTCGCGCCGATCGCCGTGACGCGAAGTCCGTGGATCCGTGCCACACGGCAGGTGTCGTGCGCGACCTGTTCGACGGCATCGGCCGGGCCGACGGGGTCTCCGGCCACTATCAGGACGCCGTTCTCGATCCTGTAGCCCAGGAATGCGCGACCGTCGTGTGCGAACAAGTACTGCAGGTCGCGACGTAGCTTGAAGAACGCGAGCGTGTCAGTACCGTGGTCGTGGATCAGCGCGCGTGCGCGTCGGCGGGCAGCGGCGTCCGGCGGGGTACGCGGTGCAGGGCGCGGAGAGAAGAAGAGCCATTCGCCGACGACGATCAGCAGGATCGTGAGCGCCGACACGGCGAGCGGCAGCCAACTGAGCTCGTCGTGAAACGACATCGAACCGTTTGTGAACGAGAAGAGCTCGATCGTCTGGCGAAGCACCGTCACCTCCTCGGCGTGCCGTCCGGACGCGAGCCAGACGAGGGATGCGACAGCCGCGGCGGCTGCGAGGAGGACCGCCGTGAGCACGCGAAGCGCGCGGATCCGCCCGTGCTCGACGTAGAAGTACCCGCGTCCGAACCACAGCACGGCCGCTCCTGCCCACGTGAGCACCGCCTCCTCGACATCGAGGCCCTTCACGACGTCGAACGCGCCGAGCGCGACCAGCATGGCGAACGCGACCGCCCACGCGCGTCGCCGCCTACGACGGAGGTACAGCGAGCAAACGATCAGAGCGATGCTTGCCGGAACCGCGAGCGTGTGGAAGAGCGGCACCACGTCCTCCGGAAGAACGGCGACCACGACGTCACCGCGCCAGGAGAGGTTCGGAGTGAGGGCGGAGACGAGATTGACAACTCCGATCGCGAAGGCGATTGCGCCGGCGATCGGAGGAAGGCGCCGAAGCACGGCTCCATTCAACCCGGGCTCGCCGCCCGGACGAGCCGCCTTAACTGAAGCTCAACTCTTGGGAACGGGCTCGAGCTTGTAACCGACGCCGTACCGCGTCTGGATGAACGTGTGCCGCGGCGCGCGGCGATCGATCTTCTCGCGCAGCCGCCGGACGAAGACGTCAACGGTGCGGTCGCGCCGCGACTCGCGCCGCCCCCACAGCTTCTGCAGCAGCTCGTCGCGCGTGACCACGCGGCCGCGGTCGAGCGCGAGCTGGTAGAGGAGTCGGAACTCTGTCGGCGTGAGCTCGCAGCTCTCACCGTCGATGTACGCCTGAACCTCGCGCGGGTCGATCCGCAGCTCCTCGATCTCGATCGACTCGCCGCGCTCGGGGTCGGGCGCGCGGACGCCCCTGCGGGCTGCAGCGTTCACGCGTGCGACGAGCTCGGCCATCGAGAACGGCTTCACGAGGTAGTCGTCCGCGCCGATGTCGAGCGCGTGAACCCGGTCGTGTTCGGTGCCGCGCGCGCTGACGACGACGATAGGCGTGCCGATCCCGTCGGCGCGCGCGCTCTCGATCACGCTCCAGCCGTCGCGCTGGGGAAGCATCAGGTCGAGCACGACGACGTCCGGCCGCTCGTAGCGCAGCGCCGCCAGGCCCTGCTCACCCTTGGCCGTCCACTTGGTCTCGTGCCCTGCGGCAGTCATGTGGTCGACCATCGACTTGGCGACGATCTCGTCGTCCTCGACGATCAGCACCTTGGCCATACTGAGCATCATGGCTGAGTTGCCGACTACCGATCCGTTCGAGGAGCTTCGCGTGGGCTTCACCGCGGCGGTCTCACACGAGTTGCGCACGCCGCTTGCGCGGCTGCTCGCACTGCTCGACAGCGCCTCCCTTCCGAGCGCGGACACGGAAGCGCTGCTCGAGCAGGCGAAGCAGGAGGTCGAGTCGATGGCGGAGCTCGTCGACGACGTGCTCTTCCTCAGCGAGCTTGAGACCGGGCGCGCCGTCGTAGGTCTCGGCGACGTTCCGGTCGCGCCGATCGTTCGCGACGTCGTCGAAGCGCTTCGAGCGAGCGCGGAGCGTCACGCGCAAGAGATCGTCACCCTCGTCGCCGAGGACGTCGTTGTCGCTGTGAGGCCGCGCATCCTGCGCGTGCTGCTCGAGAACCTCGTGACGAACGCGATCCGGTACGCGGGCGACGGCGCGCGCTGCACGATCTCGGCCCGCAACGAGGGCGACACCGTGCTCCTCTCGGTCGCGGACAACGGGCCCGGCGTTCCGAACGGGGAGCTCGTGCGACTGTTCGAGCGGTTCTTCCGCGGCGACCGCGCGCGAACGACGCGCGGCACCGGCCTCGGCCTGGCGATCGTCAAGCATGTCGTCACGCAGGCCGGCGGCGAGGTCGCGGCGCGGCGCGGCCCGGGCGGCATCGGGCTCGAGATCCGCTGCACTTTTCCGCGCTGACGGGTCATACTCGCGCGCCTATGCCGCGAATCAACCTCGTCCCGCAGCGGCGGGAGTTCTACGACCTCTACAACCGCGCGGCCGACAACAACGTTGCGATCGCGCGGCTGCTCGTTCGGCTGCTCGAAGGCTTCCCCAACGACCGCGACACGCTGGCTCGCGACATCAAGGACGCGGAGCACGAGGGCGACCGTCTGACGCACGAGGTCGTCGATCTGCTCAACCGCACGTTCGTGACTCCTTTCGACCGCGACGACATGTATCGGCTCGCCGGAGCGCTTGACGACATCTGCGACCACGTCGACGAGGCGGCGGGGAACATCCTCGGCTACGGCGTGACGGAGATCCGCGAGAACGCGCACCAGCAGGCGGCGGTGATCGAGCGCGCCGCGACGAAGTTGCGCGACGCGGTTCTCAAGCTCGAAGGCTTCAAGGACTCGAAGCGCGAGTTGATCGAGTTGCGCGAGCTCGAGGACGAAGGCGACCGTCTGAACCGCGAAGGGATCGCGCAGCTGTTCGCGTCAGGGGAGGACGCCGTGTCGATCATCCGCTGGAAGGACATCCACGAACAGCTCGAGGAAGCCGTCGACGCCTGCGAGAACGCGGCCGACGTGCTCGAGGCGATTCTCGTCAAGAATCGCTGACGCGTGGCCACAGCGCTGCTGATCATCACGATCGTGGTCGCCCTCGGCTTCGACTTCACGAATGGCTTCCACGACACGGCGAACGCCATTGCCACGTCCGTCTCGACGCGCGCGCTGACGCCTCGGCTGGCCGTGCTCATCGCGGCCGTTGCCAACCTTGCGGGAGCGTTCGTGACGACTGCCGTCGCCAAGACCGTCGGCGAGGGGATCATCGACACCGGGCTCGCGACCGAGACGACCGTGCTGGCCGCAGTCATTGGCGCGATCGTCTGGAACCTCATCACCTGGTGGTTCGGGCTGCCGTCCAGTTCGTCGCACGCGTTGATCGGCGGCCTGATCGGGGCGGCGCTCGTGCAGTCGGGCCTAGCGGGAGTCGAGTGGCACGACATCGCGCACAAGGTCGCGATCCCTGCGGTCGTCGCGCCGACCTTGGCGCTCCTCTCGGCATTCGGGCTGATGGTTGTCATCTACTGGCTGTTCAAGTGGTTGAGCCCGGGAGTCGCCAACCGTGGCTTCCGGCTCGGACAGCTGGCATCCGGCACGTTCGTGGCGTTCACGCACGGCGCAAACGACGCGCAGAAGACGATGGGCGTCATCGCGCTCGCGCTGTTCACGCACGGCTCGATCTCGTCCTTCTACATCCCGACGTGGGTGAAGGTCGCGGCGGGCGTCGCGATCGGGGCCGGAACCTACGTCGGCGGCTGGCGGATCATGCGCACGATCGGGCAGCGCATGTACAGGATGGAGCCGGAAAACGGCTTCGTCGGACAGACGACCGCCGGCGCGACGATCTACCTCGCGACGCATCTCGGCTATCCGCTCTCGACGACGCACGTCATCACGGGGTCCGTGATGGGCGCCGGCGCGACGCAGCGGCTTTCGGCCGTGCGCTGGGGCCTCGCCGGCAACATCGTGTTCGCGTGGATCCTGACCATCCCGGCCGCAGCGCTCGTCGCGGCGGCCGTCTACTGGCCCATCCAAGGCATCTTTTAGCTCGCTCCGCTCGCTTCGCCCGAAGTGCTGCGCACTTCGGGCGAGGAAAACCGGGCATGCGCGCCTGTGGCGCGCGTGCCCAAGGCCGTCATTGAAAGCGAGCTACCCGCTGAAAGTGAGTGAGCAGCGCGGCGAAGCCGCGCTGCCGGCGAGGGGTTTCATCTTCGAATGACGAGCCGCCCCAGGCGTGGCTTCGCCGCGCCGCCGGTGCGATTTGGCTAGACGCGCGAGCCGAAATGCGCAAAGGGACACGCGCGCCCCGGAGGGGCGCGCATGTCCGGTCTTCCTCGCGCGAAATCGAAGATTTCGCGCGAAAGCGTCTAGCTGCCCTGCTGGACCTTCTTGAGCGTCTTGTTCGCGGCGCTCAGCACATTCGGCGGGACCGGGACGAACCGAAGGGCCGGCCCGTACTTCTTCGCGCCGCTTGTCATCCCCCAGAAGACGAACTTGCGGAGCGCCGCAGCGTTGGCCGTCTTCAGGGGAAGGATGATGTACGTGAACGTGCAGATCGGATAGGCCGTTGCCGCCGACTTCGGCGGGTCAACGATCGAGATCTTGTTATCAGGCGTGATGTGCTTCACCGTCAGCATCGCCGCCTTGATCTGCTTGCTGCCGGGAAGCTGGTACTTGCCGGCCTTGTTCTTGACCGAGAAGAAGCTGAAGTGGTTCTTCGTGGCGAAGGCGACGTCGACGTAGATGATCCCGCCGTTGGTCCGCGAGAGCACCGCGGAGACACCCGACGAGCCGCGGCCGCCGACGCCGGTCGGGAAGTTCACCTGCGTCCCCGTGCCAATCTTCGACTTGAAATCGCCACTGACCTTCGAGAGGTACTCGGTCACGTTGTATGTCGTGCCGCTGGCGTCCGAGCGCCAGATCGGCGTGATGTCGGTGTCGGGGAGGTTGGCCCCGGGGTTGAGCTTCTTCAGCGCGGGGTCGTTCCACCTCTTGATCTTGCCCATGTAGATGTTTGCAAGGACCGGCCCCGTGATCTTCAGGTGCGGCGACGCCCCCTGGAGGTTGTACGCGATCGACGTGCCGGAGGCTTCCCACGGGATCTGGACGCAGCCGTTGCATCCGTTGAACTGGTCGGGCGTCATCGGCGCGTCGCTCGCGCCGAAATCGACCTGGCGGTTCTGGATCGCCTGGATCCCGCCGCCGGAGCCGATCGGGTTGTAATCGACGTGCACGCCGGTCGCAGCCTCGTAGGGCTGGACCCAGGTCAACACGAGCGGCGAGACGAACGAGCTGCCCGCCCCTTTGAGCGTGAGGCCCGATGACCTGGCACCTGCACCACTCGCACCCGCGGCGAACGCAATCATGAGGCACACCGCAGCTAGAAACATGAAGCGCTTCACAGGTTTCTTCTCCTCCTAGATCGTTTGCGGTCGTAGCTTCGCGGCGGACGTCAGCGGCGTGGGCAAAGGGTCGGTTCCGATCTGGTGACGGACTGGTGAACGGCCTTTCTGGCATGGGAACAGGGCCTTAGGGTGGCCGGATGAGCGCATCTGCGGCCTCGACACCCGGGCGCTTCGCCCTCGGCGGCCGCCGGCTCCGCGACCGCATCGGCGATGGGCTGCTCCACGTCATCACCGCCGCCGCCGCGCTCGGGGTGCTCGTCGTCGTCGGCCTGATCATCTACGAGCTGATCAGGCAGTCGCGGCTCTCGATGTCGACCTTCGGGCTCGGCTTCCTGACGTCTCGGGCGTGGGATCCGGTCACGGGCGACTTCGGCGCGCTCGACTTCATCTACGGCACCCTGTACACGTCGTTTCTCGCCGTGCTGATCGCGGCGCCGGCCGCGATCGCGATCTCGCTCTTCCTCACCGAGCTCGCACCGCGGGGGATCCGCGACGTCATCGCCACGCTCGTCGAGCTGCTCGCTGCGCTCCCGAGCGTCGTGATCGGCCTCTGGGGAATCTTCGTGCTTGGGCCATTCGTGAAGGACACCCTGGGCCCGTTCCTCAGCCGCTGGTTCGGGTGGCTGCCGTTCTTCGACGGGACGCCGCAGCTCACCGGCTACTTGCCGGCGGTGATCGTCCTCGCCGTGATGATGCTGCCGATCACGGCCGCCGTGGCGCGTGAGCTCTTCCTCACTGTGCCCAGCGATCTCAAGGAGGCCGCGCTGGCGCTCGGTGCGACGCGCTGGGAGATGATCCGCGGCGTCGTCATCCCGCAGACGCGCGGCGGTCTCGTCGCGGCGGTAATGCTCGGTGCGGGACGCGCGATCGGCGAGGCAATCGCGGTCACGCAGGTCATCGGGGACACGCTCGGCATTCACATCTCGCTCTTCATGAACGGCGACACGCTCGCGAGCCGCATTGCGTCGCAGTACCAGGGCGCGGCGACGAACCTTCAGATCAGCGCGCTCGTCGAGCTCGCGTTCGTGCTGCTCGTGTTCTCGCTGATCACGAACATTGTGGCACAGGTGATCGTGCGCAGATTCGAGCGTCAGCTGGAGGCCCGTTGAGCGACCGCGCGGAGTTCTCGCTCCAGCCGACACGGCAGCTGCGCCGCCGTAATCTGCTCAACCGCTTCGTCGAAGTCGTGATGCTCGGTGCCGCGCTTGCGGCGGTGGCCGTCCTCGTGCTCGTGGTCTGGGCCGTGATCTCGCGTGGCTACTCGGCGCTCTCGTGGGACTTCTTCACGAAGGGGCCGTCCACGAACTTCCTCGGAACCACCGGCGGGATCGCGAACGCGATCGTCGGAACGATCGTGATCATCACCATCGCGACGATCATCTCGCTCCCGATCGGGATTCTGGTCGCGATCTACACGAGCGAGTTCGCACACGGGAGGGTGCGCCGACTGCTCAGCTTCGTGCTGGACATCCTCAATGGGTTGCCGTCGATCGTCCTCGGCATCTTCATCTTCGGTCTGGTCGTCATTTCTCACCAGCAAAGCGCATACGCAGGAGGTCTCGCGCTCGCAATACTCATGCTGCCGCTCATCGCACGCTCGACCCAGGAGGTGCTCGCGCTCGTGCCCGAGACTCTGCGCGAAGCGAGCTTCGCGCTCGGTGTCAGTCGTTGGCGAACGGTGGTCGGGCTGATCATTCCGGCGAGCTTCGGCGGCATCATCACCGGCGGAACCCTCGCGATCGCGCGGGCGGCGGGCGAGACCGCGCCGCTGCTGTTCACGTGCGCGCTCACGACGACCCAGGTCAGCTGGGACCCGGGCCAGGCGCTGCAGTCGATCCCACTGACGATCTTTCAGGATCTGGAAAACCCCGATCCGGCGCTCCACGCTCAGGCGTGGGCGGCGGCGCTCGTGCTCTTGACCTTCGTGCTCGTCATCAGCATTCTCTCGAAGGCCGCGCTCGCACGCAGCAGGAGGAAGCTCACGAGATGAACCAGGATACGATCGACGCGGTGGCTCCGATCGAGGTCGTCCAGCGCGAGAGCACGCCCATTACTCATCGTGAGACGGTCTTCGACATCCGTGGCCTCTCCGTGTACTACGGCGACACAGTCGCAGTCAGTGACGTCAACCTCGAGATCTACCGCAACATGGTCACCGCCCTGATCGGCCCTTCGGGTTGCGGCAAGAGCACGTTCATCCGCTGCCTGAACCGCATGAACGATCTGATCCCGAGCGCGCGGATCGACGGTGAGATCCTCTACCACGGCCAGAACATGTACGGCTCCGGTGTCGATCCGGCCTCGGTGCGCCGCTGGATCGGGATGGTGTTCCAGAAGCCGAACCCGTTCCCGAAGTCGATCTACGACAACGTCGCCTGGGGCCCGCGGACGCTCGGCATGCGCAAGGGGCTCGACGAGCGCGTCGAGCGCGCATTGACCCAGGCGGCGCTGTGGGACGAGGTGAAGGGCCGCCTCAAGCGGAGCGCGCTCGCGCTCTCCGGCGGGCAGCAGCAGCGCCTCTGCATCGCGCGCGCTCTCGCCGTCGAGCCGGAGGTCGTGCTTCTCGACGAGCCGGCGTCGGCGCTCGACCCGATCGCTACGTCGAGCATCGAGGATCTGATCCACGAGCTCAAGCGTGAATACACGATCGTGATCGTCACGCACAACATGCAGCAGGCCGCGCGTGTCGCGGACATGACCGCGTTCTTCAGCCTCGACGTGCACGAGGACGGCTCGCGCAACGGGATCCTCGTCGAGTACGACGTGACGCAGAAGATCTTCACCCAGCCGGCCGACTCCCGGACTGAGGGCTACGTGACCGGGCGCTTCGGATGATGGACGGTGGCGGGGGGTTGCGAGTCTCGTTCCAGGAGCAGCTCGACCGGACCGAGACGGCGCTGCAGGAGGAAGGAGAGTTCGTCCTGCGCGCGCTGCGCGGGTCGATGAACGCGCTCTGGGAACAGGACACCGAGCTGTCCGACGAGGTGATCGCCTTCGACGACCAGATCGACGCGATCTACTTCAACATCCAGGGCGGCATCCAGGCGCTGCTTGCCCAGCAGACGCCGGTCGCCGGCGACCTGCGCCTCGTGCTCGCGCTCCTCTACTCGAACCTCCACCTCGAGCGGATGGGCGACTACTGCGTAACGATTGCGAAGCTGGTCAAGCTGGCGTCCGATTTCGAGCCGGAGCCTGCACTCGTCGACGCGTTCTCGGACATGGGCGCACGCGCGGAGGGCATGATCCGCGTCGCCCTCGACGCGTTCGAGCAACGCGACGTCGAGGCCGCCGAGACGCTCGTCGACCTCGACGAGATGATCGACCGTGCCAACCGCCGGGTCGTCGAGCAGGTGTTCGCTCTCGGCTCCGATCCCGAGCGGCTGGAGTGGGGCCTGCGCATGATCACCGTCTCGCGTTGCCTCGAGCGCATCGGCGACCACGCCGTCGACATCGGCGAGCAGGTCGCCTACCTCGTCACCGGTGAGTTCCGCGAGTTCACGGACGCGTCGCGGCGGCCCGACAGTCCGAGTCCTCAGTAACTAACTCAAAAGCGCGCGCAGGGCGGCGAGCGGCTCCTCGCGCACGCGGAAATAGGCCCAGTTGCCGCGCTGCTCACGGTCGACCAGCCCGGCCTGGAGGAGGACCTTGAGGTGGTGGCTGACGGTCGGCTGGCTCAAGCCGAGCGGTTCGGTCAGGTTGCAGACGCATGCTTCGTGGCCGGGTTGAGCCTGGATGAGGCTCAACAGCCTTAGCCGCGCTGGGTCGGCGATCGCCTTCAGCGCTCCGGCGAGTTGCTCGGCTTCGGCGGGGTCGAGCGGCCCCTGTAAGAGCGGCGGGCAAGAGGCGGCGATGGTGGCGATCGGCTGCACCGAACCATATTGACAGGCGTCTATGCCGTTGTCATCATTTCCGCCCGAGCACATCGATGACTGTCGATTTCCTAGGGAGGCCGAGCATGACGCAGGCGCTCGATCCGGTAACGCAACGCCACGTCGACAACCTGGCCGAGGGACTGGTGCAGGAGTTCACCGGGGTCTTTGCCGCGGAGACGATTCATCGCTACATCAGCGAGTCGGTCGATCTTCTCGGCGGCTCGCGGATCAACGTCTATGTTCCTGTGCTCGCGCACCGGTTCGCGCGCGAACGGTTGAAGGCGCTCGCTCAGGCCGAGGGGATCGTCGGCAAAGAGCAACCGGAGGTGCTGTTCGTCTGCGTGCAGAACGCCGGTCGAAGCCAGATGGCCGCCGGCCTGGTCAAGCTGCGCTCGCGAGGACGGATCCATGTGCGCTCCGCGGGGTCGACGCCTGCGGACGAGGTCAACCCGGCTGTCGTCGAGGCGATGGAGGAGCTCGGTGTCGACATGCGTGAGGAGTTCCCCAAGCCGCTGACCGACGAGGTGGTGCGCGCCGCCGACGTCGTGATCACGATGGGCTGCGGCGACGCGTGTCCGATCTATCCCGGCAAGAGGTACGAGGATTGGGAGCTGGACGATCCGGCCGGCCAAGAACTGAACACTGTGCGTCGCATTCGCGACGAGCTCGACCGGCGCGTGCAGAGGCTGATCGGCGAGCTGCTATCGGATACGGAACTCTGACGAGTCGCGCCGTCGCGCGACTGCTCGCGGCCGAGTTCGTCGGGACCTTTGCGCTCGTCTTCGCCGGGTGCGGCGCGATCATGGTCGATGCCAACACGCAGGCACTCGGGCATTTGGGCGTGGCGTTCAGCTTCGGGCTCGTGATCATGGTGATGATCTACGCGGTTGGGCACGTCTCCGGAGCACACTTCAATCCGGCGGTCACGTTCGCGTTCGTAATCAGCCGCCACTTCCCGTGGACACGCACGCTCGGCTACTGGATCGCTCAGCTACTCGGAGCGCTCGCGGCGGCGGCCGTCTTGCGTGCTTCGCTGGGAAACGTCGCGCACGTCGGCGCCACGCTGCCGAGCGGCTCGCAGGGCCAGTCGTTCCTCTGGGAGCTCGTCCTGACGTTCTTCTTGATGTTCGTGATCATGGCCGTCGCCACGGACACGAGGGCGGTCGGCGAAGCGGCAGCAATCGCGATCGGAGGGACGGTGGGATTGGATGCACTGTTCGGAGGTCCGATCTCCGGCGCCTCCATGAACCCGGCGCGGTCGATCGGACCGGCGCTCGTCTCCGGCGACGTCCATACGCTCTGGCTGTACGTCCTGGCGCCCATTCTCGGCGCCGCCCTCGGCGCCCTGGCTTACCAGCTGATCCGAGGCGACCGAGAGCTATCCGGCTAGGCGCCGAGCGCTTCGATCGGCTCGAGCGGCAGCACGAGGTCGCCGCGCAGCCTGGCCACGAGGGCCCGCATCGCCGACGCGTACACGTCACCGCCCGGGTCGTACTCGTGGGAGAAGTCCACTGCGCCGTTCAACTCGAGCACGACGTAACGACCAGGCCCGACCGGCAGCAGATCGACACCGAGGAGATCCGCACCGATCGCCGCCGCCGCGGCCAGCGCTAGCTCGCACGCCGCCGGCGACGGCTCGATAGGAACCCGCGTCGCACCGAGTGCGACGTTCGTGCGCCACTCGCCCGGCTTCGCGACGCGCTTGACCGCGCCGATCACCGCGCCGCCCGCGACGACGACGCGCACGTCGTGACCGAGCAGAGGCACGAGCTCCTGCGCGACGGCTCCGGTCGACGCGAACCACGAACGCGTGCGCAGCACGCCGAGCGCGCGCTCGTATGCGCGCTCGTCCGCGCACAGGAAGACATCACGGCCCCAGCTTCCGTAGCGCGGCTTGACGACGAACGGAAAGCGCAGCGGCGGCCGGCTGTCACAGTCGAAGAATCCTTGCGTCTGAGGATGCGGGAGCCCGGCCGCCGCGAGCGCGGGCGCCGTGGCGAGCTTGTCGTGCGCACATTGGAGCGCGACCGGCGGGTTCAGCACGGTGAGGCCGAGCCGTTCGAGCAGGTCGAGATGCGTTAGCCCCGGCTCGATTCCGTCGACCGTCGGACGCACGTCGAGGCGGCCGAGCGCGGCGTCGCCCGGCTCGAGCTGCATCGTCTCCTCGGGCGCGCTCAGGAAGCTTCGAATGCCCTGCGGCGCCGCGGCCGCGAGGCCGAGGTTCGTCTGCGTCGCGCGATGCGTGACGATCGCGATCCTCATGCAGTAAATGTGCGGCCCCGACGCCCAACCGGGGGCGTCGGGGCCGTGAATGAATGGTGACCAACTGGCTAACGGCTACTTGATGCGAAGCACCTCGTAGGTCGGGTTGTCACCGTGCTGCTGCGTGTAGAAGACGCGCCAGCGGTCGGGGCCGTGGCCCTTCCACGGGTGCGGATGCTTGGCGCCGAGGATGCCATTCTTGCTCGGATCGCCGTTCGAGACGTGGATGCCCGTGATCTCGTTGTCGTCCTCGTTGTTGAAGCCGGGAGTACCGACGAGGCCGGCGTCGATCGTCGCCGAAGGGTCGCGGCCCTCGGCGATGAACCGCACGGGCTGATTCGCCGGGTTCGAGTAATCCTTCGTGACGTCGAACATCCAGGCGTTGTCGAGGCCGTTGCGCTGCTGGTGCAGCGTCGCGCCGGCGTCCTCGACGAACGCGATGTGGTCCTTGTCGAAGAATGAGACGTTGTCGAAGGCGGCGTGCGTCCCGTCGCCGTTGTAGAAGATCGACAGCGTCCCGCTGTCCGCGGTCGGCGACTTCTGGGTCAGTTTGTAGATCGAGCCCCAGCCGCCGCAGCACCCGTTCTCGGTGCTCGTCGCGTTCGTGTCGCCGGTCTCGTCGAAGAAGAACTGCTTGAACTTGCCGTCCGGCCGGAACACGCCGTTCTCGGGTCGCTTGAAGGGCGTGCCGTTGGCGGCCTTGGCGAGCGTGTTTGCGTTGAACGGCACGGTGCCGTCGCTGGCCGTGTTGTGGATCGTCGCCCAGCGGGTGTCGAAGCTCGACCCGTAGACGTGGAGGGCGGCGAGGTCGGACGCGCCCACGGCGGCCTGCGACGACGTGGTAATCGGATGGCCGTCAGCGGCGAACACCTGCAGCACCTGGAGCTTCCCTTTCGACAAGTCGGACGGATGCTCGGGCACGAACCGGTAGATGAAGCTGTTGGGCCGCCTCGCGTTCGTCCCGGCAGGCGCCGAGCCGCCGATGTCCTCGACGATCCAGACGTTGCCGGTGGAGTCGTTCTGGATGCCCTCGTAGCCGCCGCGTCCGAGCGAGCCCGAGACGTCGGTGACGGTGGAGGGGTAGCCGGGCGTGGCCGCGTACGTCGGGGCGCTGGCGCTCTCGGTCGTCAACAGCAGCAGCTTCGACCACGCGTCCCAGGTGCTGCCGTCGATCGTCGCGAGGTTGTTGCCGTCGGCGTCCTTCGTCGCCAGCAGCGTTACGCGGTGCGCCGCGTCGGCGTCGAGGTTGATCCGCGTGATCGTCCCGGGCGAGCCGCCCTCGTGGCCCTGGAACAGGAAGTGGGTGCCGTAGTTGTACGCGGGGTCGGCGCCGGTCAGCCCGTCCTTGAAGACGAGGTACGTGTTCTTGTCCGGCTCCGTCTTTTTGGCCTCGACGTTCGAGCCGAGCGCCGGCACCATCGGCGCGCCGCCGAGGTAGCCGTAGTACGGCACGGCCGCGGTACCGCCGTCGAGCGGGTACGAGCCCTGCGCGACCACGATCTGCGCGAGCTCCGGCGACAGCACCGAGGCGGGCGCATAGCCGGCCGACCTCGTGTTGGCGGACGGCACTCCGGTCAGATCAGTTGCCGATCCTGCGAAGGCGACCGCCGCAACGGCGCCGATGAAGGCCGAAAGTACGCCCGCGAGTGCGAGCTGCTTCCTGCTGCGTCTCATGTTTCTCCCCTTGGAGTCGTGGACGGAGCGACGCTATGTACGCAAGGCACGCCCGTGGGTTGACGCAGCGTGACGCCCTTGTTGAGAACCGGTGAACACGCGGAGCGCTAGAACGTCGCGGAGCGCGCGCCGCTGACGATCACGATCAGGATCGCCGCGGCGAGGACGAGCCGGTAGATCACGAACAGCGAGTAGTCGTGCCGGCGCAGGTAGCCGAGCAATAGGTCGATCGCGATGAGCCCGACGGCTGCAGCAGCGAGTGTCCCGACTATGAACGGACCGGCCGACCCGGCAGGCAGCGACTGCAGCAGGACGTGCTTGATCCCCTTGTAGATGACGGCTCCCAAGACGACGGGGACCAGGAGCAGGAACGAGAAGCGGGCCGCGGCGTCGCGGTCGAGACCGCTGAAGCGGCCGGTCGTGATCGTGATGCCCGAGCGGGAGGTGCCCGGCATCAGCGCCAGGATCTGCGAGACGCCGATCCAAAACGCCGTCCCGACGCCGAGACCGTCGAGCCCTCGCCGCTGAGGCATCCGGTCCGCCACCCACAGCAGGCCGGCGAAGACCGCCAGGAGGATCGCGATCTGCCACGGCTGGCCGAGGTGGCTTTCGATCGTCTCCTCGCCCAGCGCCCCGGCGATCGCTGCGGGGATCGTGGCGAAGAACACGCCCCACGCGAGCCGCTCGTCGGCCGTCTCCACGGCACGTTTGCCGACGGAGGCGAGCCATGCGAGGACGTACCGGACGACGTCCGACCAGAAGTAGGCGACTACGGCGACGAGCGTGCCGAGGTGCAATGCGACGTCGAATGTCTTGTTGAAGTCGGGATGAGCCTCGAGGTAGTGCCAGTCCGCGATCCACGGAACGAGGATCAGGTGGCCCGAAGACGAGACCGGAAGCAGTTCGGTCAGTCCCTGCGTGACGCCGAGCACCAGCGCCTGCCAGTCGGAGAGACGGCCTGCGCGTTCCCCGACGCGGAACGCCGCGAGCACGACCGCAACGCCGAGCAGAACGAGCGCGACGGTGTAGACGGTCCACGCTGCAATGCGCCGCGGCTCAGGCGCGGCGGCCGCGGGCTCCGCCGCCTTCACGCGGCGATTGCCAGCTCGTCGAGGAGTGAGGTGACACGGCGCTCGATCTCGTCCCTGATTCGCCGCGTCCCTTCCGCGTCTTTGCCTGCGGGATCCTCCAGATCCCAGTCGACGTACCGCTTGCCGGGGATGTACGGGCAAGCGTCGCCGCACCCCATCGTGACGACGACGTCCGCCCACTCTGCGTCCGCGCGCTCGAGCTTGCGCGGCACGCGGCCCGCGAGCTCGGGCATCAACGCCGCGACCTCCGGGTGCACGTGGGCGGCGGGCGAGCTGCCGGCCGAGCGCGCCTGATGGCGCTCCCCTGCGGCACGGCTGAAGAGCGCCTCGGCCATCTGGGAGCGTCCTGCGTTCTGGACGCAGGCGAAGAGAACGTTCGCCATCCCTTGGATTCTGCCCCACGCGGCGGGCGTGCCGACGCATTCACCACTCATTCACCCACCCGATACACGGCCTCCTGAGATGATCGGACTCCTGACGACGCAGAGTCCCCCAGCCGACAGGACCGGCGAGAACCGTCTCCTCAACCGCGAGCTCTCGTCGCTCGACTTCTACGCGCGCATCCTCGAGCTCGCCTCCGATCCGAGCGTGCCGCTGCTCGAGCGCGTTCGCTTCTGCTCCATCTTCTCGTCGCACCTCGACGAGTTCTTCATGGTCCGCGTCGCAGGGCTCCGCGGGCAGGAGGACGCCGGGGTGGGCACGCGCTCGCCGGACGGCCGCACTGCGTCGGAGGCCCTCGCCGAGATCCGCGAACGCGTGCTCGACCTGATGTCGCGGCAGTCGAAGCTTTGGAAGCGCGAGTTGAGACCTTCGCTGGCCGCTGAAGGAATCGTCGTCGCACACGTCGAGGACTGCGAGCCGAAGGAGCTCGAGGAGCTGACCGGCCGCTTCGAGCGGCAGATCTTCCCCGTGCTGACGCCGCTCGCCGTCGGGCCAGGCCAGCCGTTTCCGTACATCTCGGGGCTCTCGCTCAGCCTCGGACTCTTCGTGCGGGACCCGGAAACCGGCGAGGAGCGTTTCGCGCGGGTCAAGGTGCCGGAGCTCTTGCCGCGGTTCTTGCCCATCGGCAAGCGAGGCGTCCACCTCCCCCTCGAGAGTGTGATCCGCCACTTTCTGCCTCTGCTCTTTCCGAAGATGGAGATCGTCGAGCACGCGACGTTTCGCGTCGCACGCAACGCCGACTTCGAGGTGTCCGATGAGGCCGACGACCTGCTCGAGGCGGTGGAGCTCGAACTCCGGCGGCGCCGGTTCGGCGAGGTCGTCCGGCTCGAGGTCGCGGGCTCGGCGTCGTCCCGGATGCTGTCGCGCCTTCAGCACGGCCTCGGCATCGGCGAGCGCGAGACCTTCACCGTTCAGGGGCTGCTCGATCTGGTCGACGTCGGGCAGTTCTCCGACCTGCCCAGGCCCGAGCTCAAGTACGAGCCGTGGGTCGGGATCACACATCCGCGGTTCGTCTCGGAGAACGGGACGATCTTCGACGAAGTTCAGCGTGGCGACATACTCGTCCACCATCCGTACACGTCGTTCGCGACGAGCTTTCAGGCGTTCGTGCAGAGAGCGGCCCACGACCCGAGCGTCGTCGGGCTCAAGGCGACCGTGTACCGCACGAGCGACGACTCGCCGCTCGTGCCGGCGCTGATCGAGGCCTCCGAGGAGGGCAAGCAATCCGTATGCCTCGTCGAGTTGAAGGCGCGGTTCGACGAGCATCGCAACATCGAGTGGTCGCGCTCGCTCGAGCGCGCGGGAGTTCACGTGGTCTATGGCTTTCCGAATCTGAAGATCCACGGGAAGACGACGCTCGTCGTGCGCCGCGAGGGCGCCGACCTGAAGCGGTACGTCCACGTCGGCACCGGCAACTATCACGCGCGCACGGCACGCGGCTACGAGGACTTCGGCCTCTTCACCGCCGACGAGGAAATCGCCGCCGACGTCGCGGACCTCTTCAACTACCTCACCGGCTTCGGGCGGCCGCGCGACTTCCGCAAAATCCTCGTTGCGCCGTTCGGCCTGCGCGAGCGGCTGATCGAGCACATCCGCGCAGTTGCGAAGCACGGCAAGGACGGGCGTGTCCGGATCAAGGTCAACTCGCTCACCGACCCGCGCGTAATCGAGGCGCTCTACGCGGCGTCGCAGGAGGGTGCGCGCGTTGAGATCGTCGCTCGAAGCATCTGTTCGCTGCGTCCGGGCGTGGACGGCATGAGCGAGACGATTCGCGTCCGCAGCGTGCTCGGACGGTACCTCGAGCACAGCCGGCTCTTCATCTTCGAGTCTCCCGGCTCGGCCACGGTGCTGATCGGAAGCGCCGACCTGATGCCGCGAAACCTCGATAACCGCGTCGAAGTCGTCGCGCCGGTCGAGGACGCACGGGCGCAACAGGAGATCTCGCGCGTCTTCGACGTCCTGCTCGCCGACAACGCCGAAGCGTGGGACCTCGATGGAGATGGGCGCTGGCGCCGGGCCCGGCCGGGAAAGGGAGAACGGAGCCGTCCGACGCAGACCGTCCTGATGCGAAATGCGCTCGCGCGCGCCCGCCGGCGGCTGGCCAACCGGTCGGGCGGATGAGATCGAGGTTTGTCCGGCCGGTGCGACGGCGAGAATTGCCGACCATGCGCGTAGGGGTCATAGATGTCGGTGCGAACACGATGCGGCTCCTCGTCGCGGCGGGCGCTGGGTCGGGGCTGACGACTGTGCACCGCGAGCGGATCCAGCTGGGTCTCGGCGAGTTCATCGAGCAGGGCGGCGACATTCCGCAGGACAGGCTGCAGGCCACAGGACGCGCGGCCCGCGACCAGGCGGCGTCGGCGCGGCGGCTCGGCTGCTCGTGCATCGAGATCGTCGTGACGTCGCCGGGCAGGCAAGCCGAGAACGCAGACGAGCTGATCGCGTCGCTCGAGCGCGTTCGCGGCGCGAGTGCCCGCGTACTCACCGCCGAAGAGGAGGCGAGTTTCGCATTCAGAGCAGTCGTCGCAACGGCCGACGACTCGTGGCCGAGCGTCGCCGTGTGCGACGTCGGCGGCGGCTCGACGCAGCTGGCAGTCGGCTCGTGTGCCGACGAGCCGTCGTGGGTGCGCTCGCTCGACGTCGGGTCGCTTCGTCTGACCCGGCGCGCGTTCGCTGACGATCCGCCCACGAGCGACGCGATCGACCGGGCGCGACAGGAGATCGGACCGTTGTTCGCCGGGCTCACTCCACCCTTGCCGCACGCCGCATACGCAACCGGCGGCAGCGCGCGGGCGCTCGGCAAGCTCGTCGGCCCTCGTCTCGGCCGTGCAGAGCTCACCGTTGCGCTGCGGATCATGACCGAGCGTCCTTCGCGCAGGCTCGCGAAGACATTCGATCTCTCGCCCTCGCGGGCGCGCACGCTTGCGGCAGGAGCGTTGCTGCTCGCCTCGACGCAGCAGCTGCTCGGCGTGCCGCTCGAGGTCGCTCGCGCAGGGCTTCGCGAGGGAGTCGCGCTCTCGCTGCTCGCCGAGGCTGCAGTCGCCGCCTAGCATCGCCGAGTTCACAGCTCGGTCACCACTTGTTCACCAGGCGCGAACCCACAGACGCCGGCGCGACCCGGAAGATTCAAACGGATGCCAAAGGTCCTGATCGTCGAGGACGACTACGTCATCGCTGACGGTATGTCGCGCCAT
>DASVFB010000246.1:0-2602 GCA_036380275.1 Gaiellaceae bacterium
GCGGGCGTGGCGACCAGCTCGGCGACGCTCGTCATGACCGACAAGCAGAGCCAGACGATGCTCTGGGCGCTGAAGAACGCGACCTGGTACCTCGTCCTGCGCCCGACCGCGGGCCCGCGGAACAGCAAGCCGAGCGTCGAGACGCTCCATTCGTTCCTCACTCGCGGCCTCCCGAACAACAACGACACGAAGGCGCAGATCGCCGGCGGCTTCGGAGGGAGCGCAGATGGACAGTAACGGCCACAACGGGATCAAGGGCCTGCGCGTGCTGCTGAGCGGCCCGGCAGCCGACGGCGTCGCCACGATGCTCGCGCACCAGCCGGCGATCTCGCTGGTGCGGCCGACGGGGCTCGCCGAGACGCAGACGTCCGCGGACGTGGCGCTCCACGTGCTCGAGTCCTCTTCCGTCCACGGTGACCTGCCGCACGCCCGCGAGCTGCGCGTCCCGCTCATCCTCGCCGCCTACGGCGAGCCGAACGGGATCGTCGAGACCGGGCTGGCGGTCGGCGCAGCGGACGTGCTCGTGCTGCCGCAGCCAGCGGAGACGCTCGTCTTCGCCCTTCGCAAGGCCGCCGCGGCTGCGGCGAGCGCGAACGGCGACCGGGGCAAGGTCGTCACCGTGTTCTCGCCCAAGGGCGGGAGCGGCAAGACGGTGCTCGCGACGAACCTCGCGGCGGCGACCGCGCGCTCGGGCGTCGACACGCTGCTGATCGACCTCGATCTCCAGTTCGGAGACTCGGCACTCACGCTCGCGGTGTCGCCGCGGGCGACGATCGCCGACCTCGCGGCGTCGGCCGGCGACATCGACGTCGAAAAGCTGAAGGCGTTCGTCAGCACGGATTCGCGGACAGGCCTGTCGCTGCTGCCTTCGCCCAAGCGGCCGGAGGAGGCCGACCTCGTCGGCGCGCCTCAGCTCGCGGCCATCCTCGAGGCCGCGCGTAGCGGCTTCGGCGCGGTCGTGATCGACACCGGGCCGCTGTTCGACGCTCCGATGCTCGCGGCGCTGGACCACAGCGAGCAGCTGCTCCTCGTCTGCAACCCCGAGGTGACGTCGCTGAAGAACGTCCGCATCGGGCTCGAGACGATCGAACGGCTCGGCTTCCCGCGCGAGCGGGTCTCCCTCGTCGCCAACCGCATCGGCGCCGCCGGCGCGGTCGCGCGCGACGACATCGAGGACGCGCTGGACACGAAGATCGCGTTCGAGCTGCCGGACGACCCGGAGGTGCCGGCGGCGATCAACCGTGCGCTGCCGGTCGTCCTCGCGAACGAGGGCACCAGCTTCTCGCAGGCCGCCGGGCGGCTTGCCGACACGGTTTTCGCGGGCGCCAGGGCAAAGGACGACGCCCCGCGGCGCCGCTTCGGGCTGAGGGGACGTCGATGAGCAGCGTCGACCTCAACAACGGCTTCTCCCGCAACGACGCCTCGGTGCTCGCCGAGCGCCTCCAGGTCGACCAGGCCCAGGCGCGCGCGCGGGCGCGGGACCCCCATGCAGAGCTGAAAACGCGGATCCACCGGGCCTGCATCGCCAAGCTGGGCGCAGCGTTCCTGAACCTCGAAGGCTCGGACGAGCTCGAGCGGCGCGTCCAGGAGGTCGTCAGCGAGGAGCTCAAGGGTGAGGAAGTCCCGCTGAGCCCGAGCGAGCGTGCGCTGCTCGAGCGGCAGATCGGCGACGACATTCTCGGCTACGGGCCGCTGGAGCCGTTCCTCCGCGACCCGAGCGTGACGGAGATCATGGTCAACGGGTACGACCAGCTCTACATCGAGCGCGGCGGCGTGATCCAGGAGACCGACGCCTCCTTCCTCGACGACGCGCACGTGCTGCGCATCATCGACCGCATCGTCTCGCAGGTCGGCCGGCGGGTCGACGAGTCGTCGCCGATGGTCGACGCGCGGCTCCCCGACGGCAGCCGCGTCAACGCGATCATCTCGCCGCTCGCGCTCCGCGGGCCGTCGCTGACGATCCGGAAGTTCGCGCAGGACGCGCTGACTCTCGAGAGCCTCGTCGAGCTCGGCACGATGACTCCGCAGACCGCCGACTTCCTCGCGCAGTGCGTGTGCGGGAAGCTCAACCTGCTCATCTCCGGCGGTACGGGCACGGGGAAGACGACGCTGCTCAACGCGGTGTCGCAGTTCGTCCCCGCGGGCGAGCGCATCGTCACCGTGGAGGATGCGGCGGAGCTCCGGCTCCAGCAGCGCCACGTCGTGCCGCTCGAGTCCCGCCCGCCGAACGTCGAGGGCGAAGGCGAGGTTCGCATTCGCGACCTCGTCCGGAACGCGCTGCGGATGCGGCCCGACCGGATCATCGTCGGCGAGGTTCGCGGCGCGGAAACGCTCGACATGCTCCAGGCGATGAACACGGGCCACGACGGCTCGCTCACGACGGTCCACGCGAACTCCGCGCGCGACGCGCTGCACCGGCTCGAGATGCTCGTGCTGATGGCGGGCGTCGAGCTGCCGGTCAAGGCGATCCGCGAGCAGATCGCGGGCGGCTTCGACCTGCTCGTGCACATCGCGCGTCTGGTCGACGGCTCGCGCAAGGTGACCCAGATCACGGAGATCACGGGCATGGAGGGCGACGTCGTGACCCTGCAGGACCTGTTCG
>DASVFB010000247.1:0-8503 GCA_036380275.1 Gaiellaceae bacterium
GAAGGGATAGGACGCGCCGGTGGCTCAACAGAAGATCCGCATCAGACTGAAGTCGTACGACCATCAGTCGCTCGACAAGTCCGCCAAGGACATCGTCGAGACGGTTGAGCGCACCGGCGCGACCATCACCGGTCCCGTGCCGCTGCCCACCGAGAAGAACGTCTACTGCGTGATCCGCAGTCCGTTCAAGGACAAGGACTCCCGCGAGCACTTCGAGGTGCGCACGCACAAGCGGCTGATCGACATCCACTCGCCTACGCCGAAGACAGTCGACTCGCTCATGCGGCTCGACCTTCCGGCCGGCGTCGACATCGAAATAAAACTGTGAAGGGAATTCTTGGCAGAAAGCTGGGCATGACCCAGGTGTTCGATCCCGAGAGCGGCGTCGTGACGCCGGTCACCGTGATCGAAGCCGGCCCGTGCCCTGTGGTCGAGGTGAGGACGCCGGACGTCCACGGCTACGAGGCCGTGCAGCTCGCGTTCGACGCGGTTGCCGAGCGCAAGCTCTCGAAGGGCGAGCTCGGGCACCTGAAGAAGAACGGCGTTGAGCCGCACAGGCACCTCGTCGAGTTCCGTGGACCGTCCGAGGCCGTCGTCGGGGAATCGGTGACGGTCGAGGCGTTCGAGCCGGGCGACCCCGTGAAGGTCAGCGGGATCAGCATCGGCAAGGGCTTCCAGGGCACGATCAAGCGCCACAACTTCGCGCGCGGCCCTGTGTCGCACGGCTCGCACAACGTCCGCAAGCCCGGATCGATCGGTGCGTCGGCAACGCCTTCGCGCGTCTTCAAGGGCATCAAGATGGCTGGTCGGATGGGCGGCAAGCGGAGGACGCAGGTCGGCCTCGTCGTCCACTCGGTCGACCCGGAGCGCAACCTGCTGCTCGTCAAGGGCGCGGTTCCTGGGCCGAAGAGCGGTCTGCTCGAGATCAGGGAGGACAAGTCGCATGGCAAGTCCTAAGGCGCCGCTGCTCGACGTCCCGGGCAAGAAGTCGGACGTCACGCTGGAGGAGGCGATCTTCGGCGCGGAGGTCAAGCCCCATCTCGTGCACGAGACCGTGCGCGCCGAGCTGAACCACGATCGCGCGGCAACGCGCGGCGGCAAGTCGCGCGGCCTCGTCGCCGGCGGACGCTCCAAGCCGTGGCGCCAAAAAGGCACGGGCCGTGCGCGCGCAGGCACGATCCGCGCGCCGCAGTTCACCGGCGGCGGTATCGCGTTTCCGCCGACCCACCGAAACTTTGAGGTCAAGGTGAACAAGAAGGCGCGCCATGCCGCGTTGCGCTCTGCCCTTTCCGACCACGCCGCGCACGGGACGATCGCGATCGTCGGCAGCGACGCATTCCGGGAGCCGTCCACGAAACAGGCTGTGGGACTGCTCAACGAGTGGCAGCACGACTATCCGCTGCTGTTGATCGCGCGGGAGGACGAAGAAGCGCTCATCAAGTCGTTCCGCAACCTCGCCAAGACGCTGGTCACGCTGCCTTCCGACCTCGAGGTGTCGCAGGTCGTCTGGGCACGCTCGGTGCTCGTCAGCGAGAACGCGCTCGAAGACGTTCAGGGGAGGGCGGCGTAGATGTCGTTGCACCCGAACGAGGTCCTGCTCGCGCCCGTCGTGTCGGAGAAGAGCTACAGCCTCATCGAGGAAGGCAAGTACGTCTTCCGCATCCATCCTGACGCTCACCGCACCCAGGTGCGCCAGGCGGTCGAGGAGCTCTTCAACGTCCACGTCGAGGGCGTGAACGTGCTCAAGGTGCAGCCGAAGCCGAAGCGACGCGGGATGACGAAGGGGATCAGGCCCGGGTGGAAGAAGGCGATCGTGCAGCTCCGCGAAGGAGAGACGATCGAGATCTTCGAAGGAGCGCAGGTCTGATGCCTGTCCGCAAGTTCAAGCCGACGTCGCCCGGCCGCCGCTTCATGTCGGTCTCCACGTTCGAGGAGATCACGAAGTCCAAGCCGGAGAAGGCGCTCACCGAGAAGCTGACGAAGAAGGGTGGCCGGAACAACTACGGCCGGCTGACGATGCGCCACCAGGGCGGTGGGCACAAGCGCCGGTACCGCGTGATCGACTTCAAGCGTACGAAGGACGGCGTGCCGGCCAAGGTCGCCGCGATCGAGTACGACCCGAACCGCTCCGCGCGCATCGCGCTGCTCCACTATGCGGACGGCGCGAAGAGCTACATCCTCGCTCCGGCGCGCCTGCGCGTGGGCACCTCGGTCGAGTCGGGCCCGAACGCGGACATCAAGCCCGGCAACGCGCTGCCGCTCGAGAACATCCCGACGGGCACGCTCGTGCACAACGTCGAGCTTCAGCCGGGGCAGGGCGGCAAAATGGCCCGTAGCGCCGGCTCGGGGGTGCAGCTCGTCGCGAAGGATCAGGGCTACGCGGTGCTCCGACTCCCGTCCGGGGAGTTGAGGAGGGTGCTGCTAACCTGCCGGGCCACCGTCGGGCAGGTCGGAAACCTCGACCACGAGAACGAGACCGGCGGCAAGGCTGGGCGCAGCCGCTGGAAGGGCAAGCGTCCGACGGTCCGCGGCTCGGCGATGAACCCAGTCGATCACCCGCACGGCGGCGGCGAGGGCAAGTCGAAGGGCGGCAGGCATCCGGTCACGCCGTGGGGCGTTCCGACGCTCGGCAAGCGAACGCGGCGCAAGCACAAGCAATCCGACAAGTTGATCGTCCGCGCCAGGCGGCGCGGCAAGGAGAAGCGGTAAATGAGTCGCAGTTCGAAAAAGGGACCTTTCGTCGAGGAGCGGCTGATGAGCCGCATCGAGGCGATGAACGAGGTCAACGAGAAGCGGATGATCCGCACGTGGTCGCGCACGTCGACCGTCTTTCCCGAGATGGTCGGGCACACGATCGCGGTCCACGACGGCCGCAAGCACGTCCCTGTGTTCATCACCGAGCAGATGGTCGGGCACAAGCTCGGCGAGTTCGCGCCCACGCGCACGTTCCGCGCGCACTCGGGCGACCGCAAAGCCGAGGTGAAGCGGTAGTGCCAACGGCGGTTGAGAGGCAGGAAGTGCGTGCCGAGGCGAAGTGGGTGCGCGTCTCGCCGCGGAAGGCGCGGCTCGTCGCGGAGCACATCCGTGGACGGAGCGTGCCCGAAGCGCGGACGGTTCTCGCGTTCACGCAGCGTGCTGCTGCGCGCGAGATCGAGAAGGTGCTCCGGTCGGCGGTCTCGAACGCCGAGACTCATCCGGGTCTCAACTGGAACGGCGACGACCTCGTGGTCTCGACCGTCTACGTGGACGAGGGCCCGACGATCAAGCGCTGGCGCGCGCGTGCGCGCGGCCGCGTCGCCCGCATCCGTAAGCGCACCTGTCACATCACAGTCAAGGTCGCGCTTCGCGAGGACGCCGGCGTCACCACCCCGCCGGCGAGCCAGCCGAAGCGCGTACCGGCGAAGCGTGCAAGTGCCAAGAGAGCGCCAACGACGCGCAAGAAGAAGGAGGCGACCGCCTAGTGCCCCTTCCGGCAATAGTCAGTGCGCCTCTGGCGGAGCACGATGCCGCCATGCCGCGTCCTCAGTCGGCCCGATATGCGTGCATATCGGGCCTCCGTGCGTCCTTGCCTGGCGACCTCGTGCTGTCGCCAGAACCGCGAGACCATCACCGGAAGGGGCACTAATGGGTCAAAAAGTTCATCCCGGCGGGATGCGCGTCGGCGTCATCCACGACTGGAAGTCGAACTGGTGGACGGGCAAGAAGGACTTTCCCGCCTACCTGATCGAGGACATCCGCATTCGCGAGCACATCTACAAGAAGCTCGCGCACGCCGGCCTGTCCGACATCCTCATCCGCAAGGACAAGCAGCGGATCACCGTGGACATTTACACGGCGCGCCCGGGCATCGTCATCGGCAAGTCGGGCGTCGAGGTGGACGCGCTCCGCAAGGAGCTGCACGCCATCACCGGCAAGAACGTCCACATCAACATCAACGAGATCAAGCGCCCCGAGCTGGACGCGAAGCTCGTTGCGCAGTCGATCGCCGAGCAGCTGCAGAACCGCGTGTCGTTCCGGCGCGCGATGAAACGCTCGCTTGCCTCCGCGATCCGCTCGGGCGCGCAGGGCATCAAGATCACGTGCGGAGGCCGCCTCGGTGGAGCGGAGATGAGCCGCTCCGAGACCTACTCGGAGGGCCGCGTGCCGCTGCACACGATTCGTGCGGACATCGACTACGGCTTCGTCGAGGCCAAGACGACGTTCGGGCGCATCGGCGTCAAGGTCTGGATCAACAAGGGCGAGATCATGCCCGAGGGCTACAGCGGGGCATCCGAGGGCACCCGCCTCGGCGAGCAGGACCAGGCCCGTCGTCGTGGCAGCGCGCTGGAAGGCCTCGGCGCGTCGCGCGAGTCGGCACGCAGCCGCAGCCAGGACCGCGAGGGCCTCGGGCCGGTCAAGCGGCGCCGCGGGCCGGGCGGCCCCGGCGGCGCGAGGAAGCGTTCCGGAGCTCGTCCGGGCGGCGCTCGCCGTCCGCGCACACCGGAGAACGTCGACCGTCCGCGCAGCGAGGAGACCCCTCCGACGCCTGCCGAGCCGCAGGTTGAGGCTCCGCCGCCGGCTCCCGAAGCGCCCGAGACGACCGAACCGAAGGACAACGCGTAGATGCTGCTCCCGAAGAAGACGAAGTACCGCAAGCAACAGCGCGGCCGCAGGCGCGGGCTCACGAAGGGCCAGGACACGGTCCAGTTCGGCGACTTCGGCCTCAAGGCGACCGGTGTCGCCTGGGTGACGAACCGCGAGATCGAGGCCGCCCGGATCGCGATGACGCGCAAGATCAAGCGCGGCGGCAAGGTCTGGATCAACGTGTTCCCGGACAAGCCGGTGACGAAGAAGCCGGCCGAGACGCGTATGGGCAAGGGCAAGGGCTCGCCCGAGGCGTGGGTCGCCGTCGTGAAGCCCGGGCGCGTCATGTTCGAGCTCTCCGGCGTTCCGGAACCGCTCGCCAAAGAGGCGCTGCGCCTCGCCGGCAACAAGCTCTCCGTCAAGACGAAGATCGTGAAGCGGGAGGCGGATCTTTTTGAAAGCTAGAGACCTGCGTGACATGAGCGACGACCAGCTCGAGGAGGCGCTGCACAACCGCAGGCAGGAGTTGTTCAACCTGCGCTTCCAGTCCGTGACCGGGGCACTCGAGAACACCGCGCGGTTGAAGCTCGCGAAGCGCGAGATCGCCCGCATCCTGACCGTCCGCAACCAGCGGGCAGAACCGAACTCATGAGCGACATCGAAGACGAGCAGAACAACAAAGAAGAACCGGCCGAGACCGAGGCGCCGGCCGCCGCCAAGGCGGAGGCAGTGGAGGAGGGCGCGCCGGCCGAGCCGGAGGCTGCCGTCGAGCCCGAGGCGACCGCGGAGCTGGAGCCCGAGCCGGAGCCGGAGGCACCCGTCGAGGAGCCGGCTGCCGAAGAGCCCGCCGGCGAAGCAGCAGCCGAAGAAGCGCCCGCTGCCGAGGAGCCCGCCGCCGAAGCTCCGGCCGAAGAAGCACCAGCCGAAGAAGCGCCAGCCGCCGAAGCACCAGCGGCCGCCGAAGCCGAAGCCCCGGCTGCCGCACCCCCGGCGCAGGAACCGGCGCGCAAGCGCTCGCGCAAGCACGTCCCGCGCAGCGCGCGCCGCACGCGCACGAAGCCGCAGCGCGAGCAGCCGAAGACGCGCAAGCCGATCGTCCGCCTCGACAAGCCCGAGCACGATCGCGGCCGCCGCCAGGAGCGGCGTGGCGTCGTCGTCTCGGACGCGATGGACAAGACGATCGTCGTAAAGGTCGAATCCGTGCGCGCGCACCAGCGCTACAAGAAGGTCATCCGGCGCTCGGTCAAGTTCCACGCGCACGACGAGCAGAACCAGGCGCACATCGGTGACCGCGTCCGCATCGTCGAGACGAAGCCGCTGTCGAAGACGAAGCGCTGGCGGCTGGCGGAGATCCTCGAGGTCGCCAAATGATCCAGCAGGAATCGCGTCTCAAGGTGGCCGACAACACGGGCGCCCGCGAGCTGCTCTGCATTCGCGTCATGGGCGGCTCGCACCGCCGCTACGCGCGCGTCGGCGACATCATCACCGCGACCGTGAAGACGGCGACCCCTCAGGGCGCCGTGAAGAAAGGCGAGGTCGTGAAGGCGGTCGTCGTGCGCACGAAGAAGCCGTTCGGCCGCGACGACGGGACGCAGATCGCGTTCGACGAGAACGCGGCAGTGATCATCGACGCCCAGCGCAATCCGCGCGGCACCCGCATCTTCGGACCGGTTGCGCGCGAGTTGCGCGAGAAGAACTTCATGAAGATCGTCTCGCTCGCACCGGAGGTCTTGTAAGTGACTCACGCAATGAAGATCCGCAAAGGCGACACCGTCCACATGCTCGCCGGCAAGGACCGCGGCAAGGAGGGCCGTGTCATCGACGCGATGCCGCGCGACCGCAAGGTCATCGTCGAGAACCTCAACGTCGTCAAACGCGCCACGCGTCCGCGTCCGCTCAAGGACGCGAGCCGCATGGGCGGCCAGCAGGTTGCGCCGGGCGGCATCATCGAGAAGGCAGCCCCTGTGCCGGTGTCCCGCGTCATGCTGGTCTGTCCCGTCTGCCACAAGCCGACACGGGTCGGGGTCGAGACGCGCGAGGCGAAGGGCGAGGGCGCCAAGAAGGTGCGCGTCTGCAAGCGGGCCGACTGCGGACAGGACATCGACAAGTAATGGCGACCAACGGCTACGCACCGAGATTGAAGGAGCTGTACGAGCGCGACCTGCGCCGCCGCCTCAAGGACGAGCTCGGGCTGAGCTCGGTGATGCAGGTGCCGAGGATCGAGAAGATCACGCTGAACATGGGCGTCGGTGAGGCGAAGACCGAGGCGAAGGCGCTCGACTCGGCACTCGACGAGCTGTCGACGATCGCCGGCCAGCGCGCGCAGATGCGTCGCGCGAGGAAGTCGATCGCGAGCTTCAAGGTGCGCGAGGGAATGCCGATCGGCGCGCGCGTCACGCTGCGCGGCGCGCGGATGTGGGAGTTCCTCGACCGCCTGATCTCGATCGCTTTGCCGCGGATTCGTGACTTCCGCGGGCTGAACGTCGGCTCCTTCGACGGCCGCGGCAACTTCTCGCTCGGGATCCGCGAGCAGATCATCTTTCCGGAAATCGACTACGACTCGATCGCCGCGATCCGCGGGCTCGACGTCGCCATCACGACCTCCGCCGAAAACGACGAGCAGGCGCGCGCGCTCCTTTCCGCGCTCGGGATGCCGTTCGCCGGCGAGGACGGACGAAGGGAGCAGGTGTAGGTGGCAAAGAAATCGCTTGTCGTCAAGCAGTCGCGTCCGACGCGGTTCAAGGTCCGCGCGTACTCGCGCTGCAACCGCTGCGGGCGCCCGCGCGCGGTCTACCGCAAGTTCGGCCTCTGCCGGATCTGTCTGCGCGAGCTCGCGCACCAGGGCGGCATCCCGGGCATGACGAAGAGCAGCTGGTAGGAGAAACGATGCTGACCGATCCAGTAGCAGACATGCTCACGCGCATCCGCAACGCCAACAAGGCGCTGCAGGACCGCGTCGTCATGCCCACGTCGAAGTTGAAGGTCGAGATCGCCCGCCTGCTCAAGGAGGAGGGGTACGTCAAGAACTTCCACGTCGAGCGCGGTGAGTCGTTCGACCACCTCGTGATCGAGCTGAAGTACGGCCGCAGCCGCGAGCGCGTGATCACCGACCTCAAGCGTGTGTCGAAGCCCGGTCGCCGCGTCTACGCGCGCAAGGATCGCCTGCCGCGCGTGCTCGGCGGGATGGGCACCGCGATCCTGTCCACCTCGAACGGTCTCGTCACCGACCGCACCGCCGCCGAGCGCGGCGTCGGCGGCGAAGTCATCGCCTTCGTCTGGTAACCGATGTCGAGAATCGGTAGACAGCCAATCCCCGTGCCGACCGGCGTGAACATCGCCATCGACCCCGGCCGCATCATGGTCAACGGCCCGCTCGGCGAGCTCACGCAGGCCGTGCCTGTGCGGATCAAGGTCGAGCGCCAGGACGACGAGCTCGTCGTGACGCGCCCGACCGACCGCGGCGACGATCGCGCGCTGCACGGGCTGACGCGCTCGCTCATCGCGAACATGGTCGAGGGAGTCACCAAGGGATTCGAGAAACGCCTCGAGATCCAGGGCGTCGGCTATCGCGCGAGCCTGCGCGGTACGTCGCTCGAGCTCAACGTCGGCTACTCGCATCCTGTCGTAATCGACCCGCCGGAAGGCATCACGTTCGAGGTGCCCGTGCCGACGCAGGTCCTCGTCAAGGGCGTCGATAAGCAGGCGGTCGGCGAGGTTGCAGCGAAGGTCCGCAAGGTGCGCAAGCCCGAGCCCTACAAGGGCAAGGGCATCCGCTACGAGGGCGAGTACGTTCGGCGCAAGGTAGGAAAGAGGGCGTAATGGCGACGCTGACGAAGCCACAGGCACGCGCGCGCAGGCACAAGCGCGTTCGCGGCAAGGTCTCCGGCACCGCCGAGCGGCCTCGCCTCGCCGTCTTCCGTTCGAACAAGGGCATCTCTGC
>DASVFB010000248.1:0-6590 GCA_036380275.1 Gaiellaceae bacterium
GCGGAAGCGTATATACGTCACGCGTCATGCGACCCCACAGACGCGCATTGCCGCGCGAGCGTAGACCTCTGCGGTCTGCACGAGCCCGTCGATGCCGAGATTCTCGCCCAGTTCTGCGTCGGGGAGCCCCGACGACGTGCCGTAGTTCACCGTCGCAATCCCGTAACGCGTCAGCACCGACGCGTCGGAGAACCAACGCGTGACGTCATGCTCCGCCGGTGCACCGAAGACTTCCTCGTGCGCTTCCGCGAGCGCCCCGACGAGGGGATGCCCCTCCTCGATCTCGGCGCCCGGCGCCGTCACGTACACCTCCGCGTCGACGCTGTCGAGCGAGCGCGCGAACTCGAGCGCCTTGGCGCGCGCCTCCGCCATCGGCACATTCGGCGGCACGCGCAGGTCGAGGTAGAGATCCGTGCGGTGCGGCGTCCGCGACGCGCGCCAGCCGAATCCACCCTCGATCGAGCCGACGTTCGCGACGCCGCGCACGTCGCCGTACGACATCTCCTCCTCCCAGCTCGGCAGCCAGTCGAGCACCGCGTCGAGCACCGGCCGAATCTTGAGGATCGAGTTCTCGTCGAGCCGTCCCAGGCTGAACGCGGTGTGGATGAACGGCCCGTGCGTGGAGAGCCGCAGCCACAGCGAGCCGAAGTGCGCCAGCACGAGCTTGTTCTCGGTCGGCTCGCCGAGGATGCACATGTCGGCGACGCCGCCGTGCGTGACGAGATAGCGCGAGCCGGCCGCATAGCCTCGATACTCCGCGCCCTGCGCGTCGCCCTGCTGGGTCTTCTCGATCTCTCCGGCGACGGCGGCGATCAGCACGTCCCCGCGCAGCCGTACTCCCGCGTCCTGCAGTGCGCGGACTGCCTCGACGTAACAGGCGAGCGCGCCCTTCATGTTCGAGATGCCGAGCCCGTAGATGCGCCCGTCGCGCTCGAAACCCTCCGGCTGGAAGCCCGGGATGCCTTGCAGCCACGGCTCGCGTCCCGAGTACGACGTGTCGAGATGCCCGTTGAACATGAGCGTCGGCCCACCGCCTGCGCCTGCCCAAGTGCCGAGGACATTCGCGCGGCCATCCTCAACCTGCTGCCACTGCGTCTGGAGGCCGATCCCGTCCAGCACGTCGCGCATCAACTCCGCCGCCGCCTGCTCCGACCCCGTGAACGACGGCGTCGACACGAGCCGCAGCGCGAGGTCGACGAGACGGTTACGGTCGATCACAGCTGTTCAAGCCACGCGTGGCCGGGATGCACGAACTCCATCGCGTCGCGCAGCCAGCGCCGCCGGTCGGGCGAAAGACGCGGAAGCGTCGCGGCGAAATCGCCCTCGTTCTTCTCCAGGCGCGCATGCTTGGCCTTCATCAGCAGCACGACCTCGGGCCGACCGTACGGGATGCCGTCGTCGGTCCACTCGATCAGCCGCTCGTAGGGCATCCGGATCGCCGGCTCGCGCCGGCAGATCCACGTGTCACCGTCAGAGGGCTCGCGGAACACGTCGAAGCGCCACGATCCGCTCGCGGGCTCGCGGATCCACGTCTGATGGGTGTCCATGAGCCGGTCGCGAGCGTCCGCGAGCGGCGTCGCCTCCGCGCGACCTGTGATGACGAAGATCTCGAAGCCGTCGAGCGCCTCGGCCACTTCGTCGAAGCGCGTGTTGGGCACGGCGATCTCGAGGTCCTCGTGCTCCCGCCGCTCGCCGCCGAGGAAGAGCTCGAGCGCCCAGCCCGCAGCGACGTACCAGCGAACGCGCAGCTGTGCGAGCAGGCGCGCAACCTCGTCGGGTCGCCACGCGTCCCATTTCGAGATGTCAGGCTCGATCGCCGTCACGAGCGAAATTGGACACGACCCGGGTCCAGGACTACGGACATGGCTCGCCGGGACATTCGAAAGCGTCCGGCTCGGCTCCGGCAGGCGCGGTCTCGTCGTGACAACCGTTCCCTTTCGGACCGGACCCGAGTCCTGGACTCGGGGCATGTGCTGTCGGGACAGCTCATGGGCGGAAATGCGGAAGCACCTTCTGTGCGAACAGCCGAATCTGCTCATGCCGCTTGGCTCCCCACAGCTCCAGCATGACGTGCGTGCATCCGGCTTCGCGGTACTCCTCGATCGCCGCAATGCAGTCGCCGGGCGTGCCGGCAATGGGCTTACACTTGTCGAGGATCGCATCGGTCACCTGCTCCTTCGCCGCCAGGCGGCCGCCGCGCTCCATCGCGTCGGCGACCGGCCTGATCTCCTCGACGTCGATCCCGGCGAGCTCGAGCAGCGTGTCAGCGGCTCCTTTGATGTTCTGCACCTTGTTCGCGAGATACATGCCGGCGATCTCCCGCGCGCCGTCGCGTCCCTCGTCGCGATCCTCTGCGATCGACGCCACGATCGTGCAGCCGATGTCGATGTCCGCCTGCACGTTGTCGCGCGTGTAGCCGACGAACGCCGGCGTGGTGATCGACGGCGTGAGGCAGCCGTCGCCGATCTCCCCTGCGAGCGCCTGCATTTTCGGCGCCGTCGCGGCGACGTACACCGGCGGCACGCCGTGCGGCGCATCGGCGTGCATCGCAGGCACGTCGGCGCTCCACGTGTCGCCGTCATAGCGGAACGCCTCGCCGGAGAGCACCCCGCGCACGATTGTCACTGCGTCGCGCATCGGCCCGAGCGTCTTGTTCGTCTGCATAAGCGCGTTGTTGAGGAAGATCTTCGACGTCCCGAAGCCGAGAATGAACCGCCCAGGCGCGAGCTCCTGCACGACGCGCGCGTCCATCGCGACCTGGACGGGGTGCCGCGTGAACGGTGAGATGATCCCCCACCCGATCGTCAGCCGCTTCGTCGCCTGCGCCATCAGCGCCGAGACGACCGTCGACGAGCGTGCCTCCATCTGGTGCTTCCGCCACCACGGGTACGCCTCGGCGAGCCAGATCGTGTCGAAGCCGTGCTCGTCGAGGGCGCGCGCGGTCGCGAGCATCTCGACGACCGGCTCCATCGTGAGCTGCATCACTCCGATCCGAAACGGCGGCGGCACGACTCGATCCTCGCATGTCGATAACGAAACGAGCGGGCCATGCGGCCCGCTCGTTCGTCCCCTCTGTGTCCCCCTTCTAGAAGCTCAACTGGTGCCTGCGCCGAGTGATCACCGTGGCAGCCATCGCCACCAGGAGGAGTGCGGCGAGGCTTGCGCCGATCGTCGTGTTCCAGTCGTAGGAGTTGCCTGTCGAGATCGGGGTGACCTCCGAGCCGCCGTTGCCGCCCAGGATGTCCGGCCGGATCGTCACGCCGTCGAGGCCGTAGTAGTTTGCGAGCCCCGTGCTGCGGAGCAACACGGCCTGCGTTGCGGGGTCGGTTCCGTAGTACTTCGCGAGCCCCTCGCTCCGGGCCACGAGCGCCTGCGTCGCGTCGTTGGTGGGCTGTGTCGACGGGACAACGGCTGTGCCGCCGGTACCGCCGCCGCCGTCCGAGAGAACCACCGCCGAGGCGGCCGGAGCGAGAGCAAGTGCTGTGCCAAGAACCATGATGATGAGGTTGATGCGCTTCACGGGAGGCTTCCTTTCGTTCCGACCGTCTTGTGCGGTCGACTGCCCACATGACGGGGCGCTGGTTGCAAACCGGTTTCACGGCGGCAACATGAGGCCTTTATGAGATTCCGCATACTTGGCCCACTCGAAGTCGAGGGCCCCAGCGGCACGATCCCGCTCGCCGGAGCCAAGCAACGCGTGCTCCTGATGCTCCTGCTCCTGCGTGCAAACGACGTCGTCCCGACGGGCACGCTGATCGAGCTTCTGTGGCCGGAGGAACCTCCCGCGGACGCGGCCAAGGCGCTGCAGGTGCAGGTCTCGCGACTGCGCCGCGCCCTCGAAGCGGACGTGCTTCGGACGCTCCCGGGCGGCTACCTGCTCGACGTCGACCCAGGGGAGTTCGACCTCCGGCGGTTCGAGGAACTCGCCGCGGCCGGACGCGAGCTCCTCGCACAGGGCGACGCCGCAGCCGCACGTGGAACACTCAACGAGGCGCTCGAGCTCTGGCGCGGGACGCCGCTGGCCGAGTTCGCCGCGAATCCGCTCGCCCGCCGCGAGGCAGGTCGCCTCGAGGAGCTGCGACTAACCGCGCTGGAAGACCGAATCGACGCCGATCTCGCCCTCGGTGCGCATGGGCAACTCGTCGGTGAGCTCGAGGCACTCGTGGCGCGACATCCGCTCCGCGAGCGGCTCCGGGCGCAGCTGATGCTCGCGCTGTACCGCGCTGGGCGGCAGGCCGACGCACTCGCGGCGTACCGCGACGCGAGGCACGCGCTCGTCGACGAGCTGGGAATCGAGCCGGGCAGGCAGCTTCAGGACCTCGAGCAGTCGATCCTGCGCCAGGACACCGCGCTCGACCTGCCCGTCTCCTCGAGTACCCGCCCCGGGCGACGAGCCGCCGGGATCTTCGTCGGACGCGAACGCGAGCTCGACGATCTCGACCCCGCGCTCGAGGACGCTGCGGCCGGCCGCGGGCGGCTCTTTCTCGTCAGCGGCGACAGCGGCGTCGGCAAGACGCGGCTCGCCGACGAGCTGGCCAGCCGAGCGAAAGACGCCGGCGCGCGAGTGCTCTGGGGACGCTGTTCGAAGCGCGCCGGAGCACCGCCGTACTGGCCCTGGATGCAAGCCCTGCAGTCCCTCGAGGATGTACCCGATCTCGACCCCACGCTTGGCGACGAAGAGCGCTTCCGTCTCTTCGTCGAGCTCGGGTCGCGGCTACGGAAGTCATCGAGCCGGCAACCGGTGCTCCTAGTGTTCGACGACCTGCAGTACGGTGACGAGCTCTCCCTGCTCCTGCTCGAGTTCGTCGCCGGCGAGCTGGCCGTGATGCACGTCGCGATCGTCGCCACCTACGTCGAGAGCTCCGACATGCCCGACGCGCTCGCAGCGCTCGCCGACCACTCTGCCCACCACCGCCTGCGCCTGCAGCCGCTGGGCGTCGAAGACGTCGCGCGCTTTCTCGAGCTGACAGGCGCGGCGGACGTGGACGCCGCCGAGTTGCATGCCGACACCGGTGGCAACCCGCGGCTCGTCTGGCAGAAAGTGCGCTAGTGCCCCGTCCGGCAATGCTTCCGAGCTTCTGGCAGTGGGATGCGGCCCCGCCGAAGCGGAGCCGCATCTCGCAGCCCTTGACTAGTTGACGACGAAGTTGCTGTGCCCGTCGAGGTAGCTCGGGCTCGTCTGCTCGGCAGGCATGAAGACGCGCAGCTTCGTGCCGAGGTTGACCGACGCCGAGAACGTCGTGACGACGGTCGTGTTGGTGCGCGCGATGCTCTGGAGCTGCTTCTGCGCGATCGTCACCCAGTTGCCGTTCGAGCGGCGGGTGAGGTTCAACGTCTTCCCTGCCATCGAGCGAGCTGCGACCACGACGGCGAGGTAGCGGGAACGCCCGACCTTCTCCAGCGTGATCCGCGGCCTGACGTTGACGGCGGACGACGGGCTGTTGGCGCCGTCGAACTGAGCCTGGTAGGTCGTGTTGATCTGCGGCTGAACCTGCAGCGTCCAGTTGCCGCCGCTCGTCGTCGCCACCTGCGTCGACGTCGCCGGCTGTCCCTGAGACTGCGCAACGACAGTGACGTCCTCGTCCGCCTGCTTGCTCGACACGGTGCCGGACAGCGTCACCGCATCGCCCAGGATCACCGTCGTTCGCGTGCTCGTCATCGAGACTGAACGCGTGTTCTGCCCGACCGTGAGGGTGCCGGTGAAGCCGGCGCCCGTCGCGGTCGGATCCTGGAACTTGAACGTGCCAGGTGTCGCGAACGTGCACGACGAGCTCTGCCCCGGCTCGAGGCTCAACTTGCACGACGTGTTGTCGACCATGACCTGGTGGTCGGCGGTGTCCGTGTTCTTCCACGTAACCGAGTCGCCGCTCTGGATCGTCACGGTCGTGTCCTTGAAGCCGTCCTTGGTGATGTCGACGCCTTCGGTCCGCGCGGTGGCGGAAGAACCGCCGATCAGCAACGCGACGGCAGCGATCGCCATAAGCATCTTCTGCATTCGCAAAGCCTCCTCTTGGTGGTTTCAAGAGGTCAAACGGCCTTGGCGCCGGAAAGTTCCGCCACCCGGTGGAAAGCGAACAGTTTCTTTACGGCGGTGAGCCGGACGCTTCGGCGACTTGCTTGTCGAGCGCGGTCAAGACGTTGTTCACCTGCTGGTTCACGATTGGCTGCAGCACGCGCTGGCCCATCGAGCCGACCGGGCCGGCGATCTTCACGTCCGCCTCCCACTTCATGTCGGTCCCGCCGCCGTTTTCCGCGAGGTGGAACGTGGTCTCCATGCTCACGATCGCGCCGACGCCGTTGCCCTTCGCGTGCAGCTTTGCGAACGCGGGCTGACGCTCCTCGAGCTTCGCGAAGTCGAAGCTCATGCGCAGGCCGCCCAGGCCCAGCGGGATCTTCACGTTGGCGCGCCAATGCTCCGGGTCCTGCACGTCGAACGACTCGACGCCGGGCATCAGCTTCGCCATCCGCTCAGGTGAGTTGAGCACCTCCCACACCGTCTCGCGCGAAGCGGCGAAGGAGCGCGTGCCCTCGACCCTCACTGCGCCTTGACCTCGACGAGCCGCTTCGGCTCGCGCAGGTACTCCCACACC
>DASVFB010000249.1:0-2183 GCA_036380275.1 Gaiellaceae bacterium
GGCCGAGGAACAACTCGTATCCGTCCAGGCTTGTGACCTCGAGCAGGTAAAGCGGCGTGAGAAAACCCTCAGGCGCACCGAATCCCTCTGTCGCGATTGCCAGTGCCTGAGCGAACCCGTCCGCGGATTTGACGTGGACGACCTCGAGCTCCGACGTGGCAGGCCCCACGAGGTCACTGGCGTTCGCGACCATTCCGGGCATGCGCTCCGTCGCAGTGAGCCCGAGCTCGCGGGCTGCCTCGACCACGGCCGGCGTTTCCTCGTTCCGAACGAGGACGCCTGGCGCGATCGCGCTGGCCTCGATCTCCGCGAGGGCGTCGGGAAGCGCGTTCGCGGCAGAGTCCTCGTCGGGCCAGACCCCGTTGAACGAGGGGATCGGCAGCGTCGGGAAGGTGACGAAGGCGTAACCGTCTCGCCGCTCGAACCGTGCGTCTTCCATCACCCCAGCCAGGCGTTCAGCCACCGTGCAAAGCGCGAGGTGCAGCCGCAGGCCCTCGTCCATGCGATGACTCTAATCGGCGGCTTCTGAGGTGGCGACCGTAAGTCGTTCGCGGCGTCGCACCGGCGGTGTGATGAACACGGCAACCGCCGCACCCACGAGAGCGACGATTGCCGCGAGCGCGAAAGCCGTCGTGTAGCCGTCGACCGAGGGGACGTTCGTTCCCCGGATCATGTGCGCGGTGAGCAGAGCCGCACCGACCTGGCCGCCGACGACGCCGCCGACGGTGCGCGCGACGGTGTTCATTCCCGTGGCGACTCCGGTTTCCGTTGGTCGCACGGCCTCGGTGATGAGCGTCGCCATTGCCGCGAAGGCGAATCCGACACCGACACCGAGGATCAGCATTGCGGCGAGGATCTGCCACGGCCTGTCATGCCACTCGGCAAGCCCCGCGGCGGAGATCGAGACGAGAAGCATCCCCGCGGCGAGCGGCCATTTGAACCCGGTCCGCCGCCCGATCAGCCCGGCGATCGGCCCGGCGAAGAGCAGTGCGAAGGAGCTTGGCAGGAGATAGAGGCCTGCCTTCGTCGCGCTCGCGTCGAAGCCGTAGTCGACAACTCGCTGTACCGCCGCCGGGAGACCGTGCGCCGTCTCGACGAAGTTCGGCACGAGCACGAACGTCCCGAACATGGCGAAGCCGGCGATGAGGGCTGTGATGTTCGTGAACAGGATCTCCCGGCGGGCGAGCATCCGCATGTCGACCATCGGCTCTGTGACGTGCAGCTCCGCGTAACCCCAGGCGACGAGGAAGGCGAGCGCAGCGGCTCCAAGGCCCAGCGTGCGGCCGGACGTCCAGCCCCAGCTCTCTCCTTCCGTCAGGGCAACCAGCAGCGAGATCAACCCGCCGGACAGGAGCACTGCGCCGACGTAGTCGACGCGCGACGGCGTCTTCACCGGCGACTCGGGCACGAAGAGGTACACGAGCACCATCGCGATGCCGATGCCGACGGCGCCGACGATGAAGAGCCAGCGCCACGAGGCGTTGTCGACGATCACGCCGGAGAGCACGATCCCGAAGCCTCCACCGATCCCGAAGACGGCCGACACGAGCCCGATCGCGACGCCGACCTTCTCACGCGGGAACTCGTCGCGGATGATCCCGTAGCTCAAGGGAAAGACAGCTGCGCCGGCGCCCTGCACGGCGCGCCACGCGATCAGCGACCAGATGTTCCACGCGGCGGCCGCGCCGACCGAGCCGACGAAGAAGATCGCGAGCGAGATCACGAGCAGGCGTTCCTTCCCGTACTGGTCGCCGAGCTTGCCGAGGATCGGCGTTGCAACCGATGCGACGAGCAGGAAGACCGTCAAGACCCAGGTGACCCAGGTCGTCGTCGTGTGCAGGTCCCGCTGCAGGGTCGGCAGAGCAGGGATGACCATCGTCTGCTGCAGCGCGAACGCGATCCCCGCCAGCGTGAGGATCGCAAGCGTCACGTTGTAGTGCTGTCGCTCGCCTGCCACTGGGCTTCGCAGCCTAGCGATCTCCTTGCAATTCCTGGCCGCGTTCAGATGATGGCTGTCCTGGTTCGGAGGCCGACCGCTAGCTGCTTCTGCACTCTCCAAGGGTCTGGGTACGACACTCCACCTGTCCAGTACGCGGCGGGGCGCCGGCCGCAATGGTTGTCACATGGCGGACCTCGTCGACATTGCTACCCGAAGCGGTGGCGGGATCGAAGTTGCGTTGATC
>DASVFB010000250.1:0-9063 GCA_036380275.1 Gaiellaceae bacterium
CTGCGGCAAGTACAAGCGCGTCCGCTACAAGGGCATCATCTGCGAGCGCTGCGGCGTCGAGGTGACGCGGCAGAAGGTGCGCCGCGAGCGCATGGGCCACATCGACCTCGCCGCTCCGGTCTCGCACATCTGGTTCTTCAAAGGCGTTCCGAGCCGCATTGGCTATCTCCTCGACATCGCTCCCCGAGAGCTCGAGAAGGTTCTCTATTTCGCCGCCTCGATCGTCACGTCGGTCGATGTGGAGAAGCGTGCCGCCGATCTCGCCGACCTCGAGGACAAGGTTCGCGCGGAGTCCGCGCGCATCGACGTCGACCGCGACGAGGCGCTGCAGGCACTGGAGGTCCGCCTCCAGCGCCGCCGCGATTACTTCGTCAAGGGCGCCGAGAAGGGCTTCGACGAGGACGACGACTTCTGGACTCGCGGCCTGAACAACTGGGCCGAGGAGCAGGCACTGCCGACGCTCGAGGAGGCACGCACGCTCGTCTCGGGAATCTTCAAGGACCTCGCGAAAAAGATCACGACCGAGGATTCGAAGAAGATCCGCGAGCTCGTTCGCGACGCAGCGATCCGGCCAGACCGGAAGCTGACGCCGCGCGAGCTCGAGCAGGTCGCGGTCGCGGCAGAGCAGATCCTCGAGGCGATCCGGCCGCTCGAGAAGCAGATGGAGAAGGCGACCGGCTCGAAGAAGGGCGCGATCACGAAGCACATCCACCGCGTCGCGGATGCGCTGATCGTCGGCGACGAACTGAACGAGGAAGATACCCAGCTCGCCAAGAACGTCGACATGAAGAACCTCGAGAAGGCGCGCGACCTCGGCAACGGCCTCCTCCAGGACGTCGTCAACACCTGGGAAGAGGGTCAGGACGTTCGCGAGCTCACGAACGACCTCTGCCTTCGCACCGACGGCAAGATCAGCAAGGAGGACCTCGACGCGATCGTGCAGTGGGCCCTGAAGGTACGCGAGATGGCGATCGACATCGAGGCGCGCCGCACCGACACTCGTGAAGGGGCCGTTGATTCGGTGAACCGGCTCGAGCAGACCTTCCTCAAGTTCAAGGAGCTCGAGGTCAAGTACATCGAGCCCGACGAACAGATCTTCAGGGAGATGAAGGACCGGTTCGGCTCGCCGTACGGCTTCGGCGTGTACTTCCACGGCGGCATGGGCGCGGAGTCGATCCGCGAGCTCTTGCGCGATCTCGACCTGACGGCCGAGGCGAACATGCTGCGCGAGACGATCCGCACCTCGAAGGGACAGAAGCAGCAGCGCGCGATCAAGCGGCTGAAGGTCGTCAACGCGTTCATCAAGTCGGAGAACAAGCCCGAGTGGATGGTCCTCGAGGCGGTCCCGGTGATCCCGCCGGAGCTCCGCCCGATGGTGCAGCTCGACGGCGGCCGCTTCGCGACGAGCGACCTGAACGATCTTTACCGCCGCGTGATCAACCGGAACAACCGCCTCAAGCGGCTGCTCGATCTCGGCGCGCCGGAGATCATCGTCAACAACGAGAAGCGCATGCTCCAGGAGGCCGTCGACGCGCTGTTCGACAACGGCCGCCGTGGACGCGCAGTCACAGGCCCTGGCAACCGGCCGCTGAAGTCGCTGAGCGACATGCTCAAGGGCAAGCAGGGCCGGTTCCGCCAGAACCTGCTCGGCAAGCGCGTCGACTACTCGGGGCGCTCCGTGATCGTCGCCGGCCCGCAGCTGAAGCTGTACCAGTGCGGCCTGCCGAAGATCATGGCGCTCGAGCTCTTCAAGCCGTTCATCATGAGCCGGCTCGTCGAGCGCAAGTCGGTACAGAACATCAAGGCGGCCAAGAAGTACGTCGACTCGATGACGCTCGAGGTCTGGGACGTCCTCGAAGAGGTGATCGCGGAGCATCCGGTGCTGCTGAACCGTGCGCCGACGCTGCATCGCCTCGGCATCCAGGCGTTCGAGCCCGTGCTCGTCGAGGGCAAGGCGATCCAGGTGCACCCGCTCGTCTGCCACGCGTTCAACGCGGACTTCGACGGCGACCAGATGGCCGTTCACCTGCCGCTGTCGGCGGAGGCGCAGGCCGAGGCACGCATCCTGATGCTCTCGTCGAACAACATCCTCTCCCCTGCGAACGGCCGCGCTCTCGCAACGCCGACGCAGGACATGGTGCTGGGCGGCTACTTCCTCACCTACTCGCCGCTCGACCTGACGAAGGCCGACGTTGAGAAGATGAGGAAGCGCCCGAAGCGGTTTCGCAGCGAGGAGGACGTCGAGTTCTCACTCGAGTCGAAGCAGATCGGCCTTCAGGACACGATCGAGTACGAGTGGGACGGCGAGCTGATCGTGACGACGCCCGGACGCGTGATCTTCAACGCCGAGATCGACCGCGCGCTCTCCGAGTCCGTCGACCTCGAAGGCCAGGTGGGCCACCAGTACCTGAACAAGACACTCGACAAGAAGGCGATGGGCGACTTCATCGCCGACCTGGTCGACGAGTACGGCGCGCCTGCGATTGCTCCGGTGCTCGACACGATCAAGAGCCTCGGCTTCACCTACGCGACGCGCGCCGGCATCTCGGTGTCGAAGAACGACGTCGTGATCCCGAAGGACAAGGAGGCGATCCTCCAGGACTTCGAGGGTCGCGTCGCAACGGTCGAAAGCCAGCACGCTCGCGGCTTGATCACCGATGAGGAGCGGCACGAGATCATCGTCAACCTCTGGACGGAGGCGACCGATGACGTCGCAAGCGCGATGGAGAAGGCGCTCGACGAGCTGAACCCCATCTACATGATGGCCAACTCCGGCGCGCGCGGCTCGTTCACGCAGATCCGCCAGCTCGCGGGCATGCGCGGGCTGATGGCGAATCCGAAGGGCGAGATCATCGAGCGGCCGATCAAGGCGAACTTCATGGAAGGCCTCTCGGTGCTCGAGTACTTCATCTCGACCCACGGCGCCCGCAAGGGCCTCGCCGACACGGCGCTCCGTACGGCCGACTCCGGCTACCTGACGCGGCGTCTCGTCGACGTCTCGCAGGACGTGATCATCCGCGAGGACGACTGCAAGACGAAAGAGTTCATCGAGCTGCCGCTGCACGTCGCAGGCGAGGGCATCAACAAGAGCCTGCTCGGCCGGATCGTCGCCGTGGACGTGCACAACCTGAAGAAGGACGGCAGTCCGGGCGCGAAGGTGCTGCTCGAGAAGGGCATCGAGATCCGCAAGGACGTGATCGAGGAGCTCGAGGAGCTCTTCGCGGAGCAGCCCGACGTTCGCATTCCGGTCCGCTCGGTGCTCAAGTGCCGCAGCGAGTTCGGCGTCTGCCGCACCTGTTACGGCATCTTCCTCGGCACCGGCGAGCTCTGCGAGATCGGCGACGCCGTGGGGATCATGGCCGCGCAGTCGATCGGCGAGCCGGGCACGCAGTTGACAATGCGGACGTTCCACACCGGCGGCGTCGCCGGAGCGGACATCACGCACGGTCTGCCGCGCGTCGTCGAGATCTTCGAGGCCCGGAACCCGAAGGGTGCCGCGCAGCTCGCGGAGATCGGCGGTCTCGTCCACATCGCCGAGACCGAGCGCGGCGGCACGCTGATCACGATCGTCGGCGAGCCGTCGAAGAAGGACGACGAGGCCGAGGAGCGCGAGTACACGTTCCCGCGCCGCACGCGGCTGCTCGTGAAAAAGGGCGACCAGGTCGAGATGGGCGACCCGCTCACGGACGGCTCGATCGCCCCGACCGAGCTGCTCGAGCTGCACTCGCACTCGGGCAAGGGCTCGACGCCGACCGAGCTGTACCTCGTCGGCGAGGTACAGAAGGTCTACAAGTCGCAGGGTGTCGACATCCACGACAAGCACATCGAGCTGATCGTCCGGCAGATGCTGAAGAAGGTCCGCGTCGAGAACTCCGGCACGACCGAGCTCCTGCCCGGCCAGCTCGTCGACAAGGTCGTGCTCGAGCGCGAGAACGCAAGAGTGAAGAAGGAGAAGGGCGAGCAGGCGACGTTCGAGCCGCTCATTCTCGGGATCACGAAGGCGTCGCTCGCGACGGAGTCGTTCCTCTCGGCCGCGTCCTTCCAGGAGACGACGAAGGTGCTCACCGACGCGTCCATCGAGGGCAAGACGGACCGTCTGCTCGGACTGAAGGAGAACGTGATCATCGGCAAGCTGATCCCGGCGGCCACGGGGCTGAAGCGCTACCGCGGCATCGAGATCAAGCCGGCCGAGAAGATCCCCGCCGGGGCTTACACCCGGCCCGAGACCGAGGCGGAGCTGCTCGCGGCGCTGGAGGAGATCGGCACCGACGGCGGCAACGGACTCGATCTCGGCTCGCTGGGCATCGACTTCGGCGGCCAGCCCGGCACCGAGACGACGTCCAGCCATGAGGCTGGCGAGGCTGAGGAGACCCCAGAGGTCGACTCGCCGCTCGACGACTAACGCTGTTCCGGGACCTGGTCCCTCAGGGACCAGGTCCCGGGTACGCAAGCCGTCGCCGGTGCGTGCTACACAATGGCTGGGCCGTGAGGAAGCGTCTCCTCCTTCTATTTGTCTGTATCGGGGCCGCGGCCGCACTGCTGCCCGGCCGGGCAGCCGCCGCCGACGCGTGCGGCCGCCCCGACCGGGCGACGAACTGGATCGACTCCGCGCCGCCCGCGCTCGCGCCCGTGTTCGCCAAGCCCGGGACGATCCTCGCGGTGTCCTCCGGAGACTTTCCCGCGCAGGTCCGCCAGCAGGGGTCGGTGACGATCCACTTCGACCAGTACCTGAGGTCGCGCGTTGGTCTGCCGACGACACCGGCCGATCCAGCAACCGTCGTTGACCGTGCCAACCGCCTGTTCGACTATGCGGCGACGCAGTCGTCGTGCCCGACGCCCTGGATCGCCGAGAACGAGCTCTCCGGCGCCGGCCTCGAGACGCCGTGGTCGATCACGAACGCCCAGTACCGCGCGAACGTCCTCGTGTATCTGCAGGCGCTCGCAGCGCGCGGCGCGCGGCCGTTCCTGCTCGTCAGCAGCACGCCGTACACCGCAGGCGAGGCCGCAGCCTGGTGGCAGCAGGTCGCCGCGGTTGCAGACATCGTCCGGGAGACGTACTTCAGCGCCAAACGCATACGTGAGCTCGGGCCGATCCTCGGCAACCGAGCGCTCAGGGAGGGGATGCGATCGGCGATCGGGCGCTTCCTCGCGATCGGGATTCCTTCGTCGCGCCTTGGCGTGATGCTCGGCTTCCAGAGCAACGACTCCAACGCGGGGCGCGCGGGCCTGAAGCCGGCTCAGGCGTGGCTCGACGTCGTCAAGTGGCAGGCGCTCGCGGCTCGGCAGGTGGCGCAGGAGCTGAACCTCTCGACGATCTGGTCGTGGGGCTGGACGTCGTACGTCGGCGAAAGCGATCCCGACTTCCCCAAGGCCGCTTGCGTATGGCTCTGGACCAGGGCCACCTCTCTCTGCAACGGCCCCGGTGCAGCGGGCGCCGGCTGGAACTCGTCGACCACGGAAGGCCAGCTCACGCTGCCCCGCGGAGTGCAGTGCACCGTCGGCAAGGACCGAGTCGCCGCGTCATCGATCGCGCAGCTGGAGACGCTCACCGGCGACCGCGACGTCGCCTACAGCGCGGCATTCGCCCAAGCGGTCGAGCGAAGGCTCGCGTCGGTGACGCTGCCCGAGGTGCTGGCGGCCGAGCACGCGGTGATCTCGTCCCGCTTCAACGGGAGCCGTTCGGCCTACTACGCGGCACTTGCGAGGGCAGGCGTGTCGCGCTCGCTCGCTCGAGGCATCCTCGCCGACGAGCTACGCCGCGCCAAGGTCGCGCAGAGGATGCGCGTACCCAAGCCGAGCGCAGCCGCGGTCGCGAGCTTCTACGAGTCCTACCCGCAGATGCTCGTCCGTCAGGTGAAGGCGAAGCCTGCACCGGCGTGGCTCAATTGGAAGGCAAGAGGCTATGCCCTCGAGAGGGTCGCCCCCGCGTCCGTGTTCGGGTTGGCGAAGGGGACACGCACGCTGCAGACGAGCGACGGGAAGGTCAAGGTCCGCGCGGTCGGCAACGCGCAGCCGCTCGGGAGCGTGCCGCTCGCGCTCGTCGCCCCGGCGATTCGCCTGGCGTTGACCTCGTTCGCCCAGGGCGATGCATTCGAGCAGCGGACGACGCAGGTGCAGACGGAGGCGCTTGCGACGACGACCTGCCTCGGCGACGAGCTCCCGGCTCCTGCGCCGGTCGAGCTCGAGACGTTCGTGCCTTTCCTGTCAGCCGCCGGGTAGTGGCTCGCGCGATTCCGACAGCTCACGCCCCCGAGAGCTGCGCCTTCCCGGCCTGTTTCGCGCGGTAGAGCGCGTCATCGGCGCGCTCGAAGAACGTTGTTGCATCGTCGCCGTGGGCGAGCTCGGCGATGCCGCCGGACAAGGTCAGCCGCGCGATGGACGCGATCGGCTTCGACGACACGGTTTCCTCGACGCGCGCGTATAGCTGCGCCGCCTCAGTCGCGCCCGCCTCGGGCAAGACGATCGCCAACTCGTCGCCGCCGACGCGACAGGCAATGTCGGACGCACGCAGGACGGCGCGCACCCGAGCGGCCGTCTCGGCGAGGACCGCGTCGCCGGCGAGGTGTCCCACCCGCTCGTTGATTGCCTTGAAGTCGTCCAGATCGAGGACGACGAGGGCCAGGCTCCGTCCGTACCGGTGCGCGCGGGTGCACTCCCGCTGCAGCGTCTCGTGGAAGAACCGCCTGTTTCGGAGGCCGGTGAGCGCGTCCAGGTCCGCAAGCCGCCTCGCCTCTCGGTAGCGGAACGCGTTGTCGAGCGCCGGCACCGCGCGCCGCACGAGCTCGGCGACCTGATCGCCCGCCTCACGCTCGAGCTCGCTGACAGAGCCGGAAAAGACCGTGAGCGAGCCGAGCGGGCCGAGCTCCCCCTCGAGCGACACCGCCAGCTTCGACCCGAGCTCGCCCTGGCGCACCGCGTCGTCTCGCGACATGCCGCCCGACTTGACCATGCCGCCGCGCTCGTCTCCCTCCAGCTCGAGGACGGCGGCATCGACCCCCGGAAGGGCAAGCGAGCTGTCGAGGATGCGGGCGACCACGTCGTCCAGGTCGAGCGACCCCGCGACCTCCGGGCGCAGCGCCGACCCGGTCCGTCGCAATGCCGCCTCAAGCCTGGCTGCCCGCCTGGCCAAAACGACGGTCGCGACAGCGAGCACGATGGCCGCGAAGCCTGTAACGATCGCAATCCATGCCGCCATGGACTGCTATCATGCCGCGGCCTGGCGGACAGGACCGTGAGTCCCGTCGGCCGTTTTCTGTGCCTTAAAGGAGAGATTTGCCGACCGTCAATCAGCTTGTCCGGAAGGGCCGCTCGGCCCCGAAGGCGAAGACCAAGACACCCGCGCTCCGCGGAGCCCCGCAGAAGCGCGGCGTCTGCACGCGCGTGTTCACCGTGACTCCGAAGAAGCCCAACTCGGCGCTTCGGAAGGTCGCGCGCGTCCGGCTGACGAACGGCATGGAGGTCACCACCTACATCCCGGGCGAGGGCCACAACCTGCAGGAGCACTCGGTCGTGCTCGTCCGCGGCGGCCGCGTCAAGGACCTCCCGGGCGTCCGCTACAAGGTGATCCGCGCTGCGCTCGACACCGCTGGCGTCTCCGACCGCAAGCAGGCCAGGTCCCGCTACGGAGCGAAGCGCGCGTAATGCCTCGCCGCGCAGAGATCACACCGCGCACGCCGGAGCCCGATCCCGTGTACAGCTCGCAGCTCGTGCAGCAGCTCGTCAACCGAGTCATGACCGACGGCAAGAAGTCGGTCGCGGAGCACATCGTCTACACGGCTCTGGAGAACATCGGCACCAAGACCGGGCGTCCGCCCGTCGAGGTGCTCGAGCAGGCCGTGAAGACGGTCACGCCGGTGCTCGAGGTCAAGGGTCGCCGCGTCGGCGGTGCGAACTACCAGGTGCCCGTCGAGGTGCCGCAGCGGCGTGCGCGCACGCTCGCGATCCGCTGGCTCGTGACGTACGCGCGCGACCGGCGTGAGAAGGGCATGCCCGAGAAGCTCGCCAACGAGATCCTCGACGCGCTCAACGAGCAGGGCGGCGCGTACAAGCGCAAGGACGACATCTACCGGATGGCGCAGGCCAACAAGGCCTTCGCGCACTACCGCTGGTAACCATGGCGACGCAGACCGCAACCCAGGTCGGCCTCGAGCGCGTCCGCAACATCGGGATCATGGCCCACATCGATGCGGGCAAAACGACGACGACCGAGCGGATCCTCTACTACACCGGCCGCACGCACAAGATGGGCGAGGTGCACGAGGGCGCCGCGACGATGGACTGGATGGCGCAGGAGCAGGAGCGCGGCATCACGATCACGTCGGCGGCCACGACGGCGTTCTGGCACGACCACCGCATCAACATTATCGATACGCCCGGGCACGTGGACTTTACCGTCGAGGTAGAGCGGAGCCTCCGCGTCCTCGACGGCGCCGTCGCTGTTTTCGACGCGGTGGCGGGCGTCCAGCCGCAGTCCGAGACGGTCTGGCGGCAGGCCGACAAGTACAACGTCCCGCGCATCGCGTTCATCAACAAGATGGACCGCACCGGCGCGGACTTCTTCAAGTCCGTCCAGTCGATGGTCGATCGCCTCGGCGCAAAGCCGGTGCCGATCCAGATTCCGATCGGCACGGAGGAAAAGCACCGCGGCGTCGTCGACGTCGTCGAGATGCGGGCGATCACGTGGGGCGACGATCTCGGCACCAAGATGGACGTCGGCGAGATTCCGGCCGAGCTCGTGGAGCAGGCGAACGAATACCACCACCAGGTGATCGACGCGGTCGCCGACCACGACGACGAGCTGATGGGGGCGTACCTCGAGGACGAGTCCTCGGTGACCTCCGAGCAGCTGAAGCGCGCGCTCCGCGCAGCGACGCTGGACGGCTCGATCACGCCGGTGCTGCTCGGCTCCGCCTTCAAGAACAAGGGCGTGCAGCCGCTGCTCGACGCGATCGTCGACTACCTGCCGAGCCCGCTCGACGTGCCGTCGATTCACGGCCTCGACCCGCGCACGCAGCACGAGCTGTCCCGCAAGGCCGCGACCGACGAGCCGTTCGCCGCGCTCGC
>DASVFB010000251.1:0-6807 GCA_036380275.1 Gaiellaceae bacterium
GCCCGGCTTCGGGCGGACTCCCTGATCGTCGACGACGAGCTCGAGCCGTCACAGCAGCGCTTTCTCGAGGACGCGCTCCAGGCACGGGTCGTCGACCGGACTCAGCTGATCCTCGACATCTTCGCCCAGCATGCCGTCAGCGCCGAGGGCAAGCTCCAGGTCGAGCTCGCGCAGCTCGAATACAACCTGCCGCGCATGCGCGGCGCCTGGCAGCACCTCGAGCGGCTCGGAGGCGGTCGCGGCACGGTCGGCGCCGGCGTGGGGACGCGCGGCCCCGGTGAGTCGCAGCTCGAGACCGACCGCCGGCTCGCCCGCCGCCGCATCTCGGTTTTGAAGGGGCGCCTCGTCGAGGTGTCGCGCCAGCGGGGAACCCGGCGCAAGGAGCGCCAAAGGACGGCTGTCCCGACGATTTCGCTCGCGGGCTACACCAACTCCGGAAAGTCGACGCTCCTCAACGCACTGACCGACGCCGACGTCTCCGTCGAGGATCGTCTCTTCGAGACGCTCGACCCGACGACGCGCGCGTTCGAGCACGAGGGACGGCGCTACCTCGTCACCGACACCGTCGGCTTCATCCGCCGGCTGCCGCATCAGCTCGTCGAAGGCTTCGCCTCGACGCTCGAGGAGACTCTCGTCGCCGATCTCGTCGTCCACGTCGCAGATGCGTCGCAACCGGAGGAACGCCTCGTCGAACAGCTGCACGCAGTCGATTCGGTGCTGAACGAGATCGGCGCATCGTCGTTGCCGACGCTGCTCGCGCTGAACAAAGTCGATCGCCTCGACCCGCTCGCACGTCGAAGGCTCGCGAGCGGCTTCCGTGATGCCCTGCAGATCTCCGCGCTGACGGGGGAGGGCCTCGAGGAGCTGCGCGAGCGCATCGCGGATCATTTCGGTGAGCGCTTCGAAGAGGTTCGACTGCTCGTGCCCTACGACGAGGGAGCCCGGCTCGCGGAGCTGTACAGCCTGGGAGCCCCGATCGAGGAGCGCGAGGACACACCCGAGGGGGTCCTGCTCCGCGCTCGGCTGCCGCGTCGCGATCTCGTGCGTTTCGCGCCGTTCATGATCGCCGAGGCGGAACGGAAGCGAGAGCTCGGCTGATCGAGCTCGCCGTTCGTAGGCTGCGCCCCGACGCGGTGCTCCCGCAGCGCGCGTATGCCGACGACGCCGGCCTCGATCTCGCTGCCTGCGAGCGCGTCGCGCTCGCGCCGGGAGAGCGCGCAACGGTCGGCACCGGCGTTGCTGTCGCGATCCCGGTGGGGTACGCGGGCTACGTCCAGCCTCGCTCCGGTCTCGCCGAGAAGCACGGCATCACGATCGTGAACACGCCGGGGCTCGTCGACTCGGGGTATCGCGGCGAGCTGCGCATCATTCTCTTGAACACCGACCGCGAGCGCGCCTTCGAGATCGAGCCGGGCATGCGCATCGCGCAACTCGTCCTGCTCCCCGTGCCGCCCGTCGAGCTGCGCGTCGTCGACGAGCTTCCCGCTTCGGAGCGCGGCGAACGAGGCTTCGGCTCCTCCGCCGCCTGATGGGCGAGCCCCGGATACGCGTCTCGGCGCTGCTCGGCTGGCGCGGACAGATCCTGCTCTGCCGGCACGAAAAGCCCGGGAAGGAGTACTGGCTGCTTCCGGGCGGCGGCGTCGACATCGGGGAGAGCCTGACCGACGCGCTCGGTCGCGAGCTCGAGGAGGAGCTCGGAATCGACGAGGACGTGCCCGTCGAGGGACCCGTGTGCATCGTCGAGTCGATCGCGCCGAACCGGATGCTCTCGTCAAAGCACGTCGTGCACATCGTGTTCGCCGGCGACCTGACGGGCCGCTCGCTGGAGGCCGTCCGCTCGGAGGACGCGGCGGTGCGCGGCCATCGCCTCTTCGCGCTCGACGAGCTCGACTCGATCATCGTGCACCCGCCGATCCAGCGCTTCCTGCGCCGGTGGCGTCCCGGCGACCCGGTCGCGTACCTCGGCGCGCTCTGGGTCCCCTAAGGAGGCGGCTTGTCCGCAGCTGGAGCCGCCTCGGCCGCATCCGCCTTGGCCGATTCGCGCAGGCGCCTGAGTTTCAGCGTACGCGTCATCAATACGATCGCCAGCAAGCCGAGCGCGACGTTCACGGCGACGATCGCGATGTGCGTGCCGACGCTGAAGGAGAGCAGCGCGCTGCGCGCGGCCTGTCCCCGGAACAGATAGAGCAGAAGTCCTTGCTCGGTCCCGGCCCCGCCCGGTGTGATCGGCAGCAGGGTCGAAAGGCTTTGCGCGATCTGGACGAGCAGCGCGTTGTGGATAGTCGCGGGGAGATGGAACGCGCGCAGCATGAAGTAGAGCGTCGCAATGCGGAACAACCAGCTGAGCGCCTGCCACGACACGACCCCGCGCAGGTATGCATCGCCGTCGCGGAGGATCGAAAAGCCCTGCCGAACGCGCTCCCAGAACCGGCGCACTCGCGCAGTCGCCCACACGAGCAGCACGCCGATCGCGATCCCGAGCACGAGCGCGCCGATCTCCAGCGCGAGCGGATGCTGGAAGGCCCAGCGGAGGTCGATGTTCGGCAGGTCCGGCAGGCTGTGGATGTTCGGCAGCACTCCGAGGTAGACAGCCCAGGCGAGAAGCGCGATCCCGATGAAGGCGTCGAAGAGCGTCTCGACGACCAGCGTCGCGGCGAGCGTGGGGTAGGTGCTGCCCTCGATTCGGTGCTTGACGAGATAGAGCTTCAGCACGTCGCCGCTGCGCGCCGGCGTGATCGCGTTGAGGCCGACACCCGCGAGGTAGGCGCCGAGCACGCTGCGCCACCGCACCTGCCTGTCGGGATATGCGGCGACGAGAATGTTCCGCCACGCGCGCGTCCGCACGATGAGCCGCAGCGCCTGAAAGCCGAGCGCGATCGCAAGCGCGCCGAAGTCGACCGACGCGAGATGCCCGAAGAAAACGCCCGCGTCGTGAAGGAAGCGGTCCACTAACGCGCCAACTCAAAAACGGCCGCCGCGTGCCCGCGCGCGAGCCGCCGCGACCTGATGCGCCTCCGTTTCGAGCTCGTCGGCCAGCGGTTCGAGCTCGGGAGGCTCGCCTCCGGCGGCATGAGCGAGCGCGTGCGCGAGTATCCAGTCCGCGAGCCACGGGTTGCGCGGCAGCAGCGGACCGTGCAGGTAGGTGCCGATCGCCCGACCCACGCGACAGCCCTCGAAGCCGCTCTCGCCGTCGTTGCCGAAGCCGTGGACGACACGCCCGAGCGGGACCGCGCCCTCTTCGAGCCGCGTGCGCCCGGCGTGGTTCTCGAACCCCGCGAGCGTGCGACCTGCCCAGTCGCAGTCGAGTAGCACATCCCCGATCATCCTGCGCTCGCCGGCAACCGTGTGGAGAGGGAAGAGGCCGATGCCGGGCAGCTCGGCACCGTCGCGCTCGCGATAGGAGCGACCGAGCAGCTGGTAGCCGCCGCACACGGCGAGGACGGCCGCGCCTCCCGCCGCCGATTCGCGAACCGCCTCCGCTCGAGCCGCGAGGTCAACCGCGACGAGTGCCTGTTCGCGATCCTGGCCGCCGCCGACGTAGAGCAGGTCGTGTGCGCCCGGCCGGAGCACGTCGCCGATCGAGATCGCCTCCACCTCGAGCTCGTGCCCGCGCCAAAAAGCGCGCCGCTCGAGCACCGCCATGTTCCCGCGGTCGGCGTAGATGTTCAGGTAGTCGGGATACAAGTGCCCGACGCGGATCGTCACGCTGCGCGCTCCCAGTACGGCCGAACGTGGCCGAGCTCGCCGATGATCTTGCGGAGCGCGAGCATCGCGGTGTACGTCGGCAGGACGACGAGCTCGTCCGAGGCGTTCGAGAGGGTGAGACCCCGGTCGAGGGCCGCGCGTAGATCCGGCAGGACCTCGATTCGCTCGCCGGCAACGCCGGCGTACTTGCAGCGCAGTGCCACCTCGGCGGCGCGGTCGCCCGTGGCGACGACGTGCTCCAGTCCGGCGAGCAGCGGCTCGAAGTCGACGTCCCAGATCCAGGAGACGTCCTTGCCGTCGGCGATCGCGTCGTTCAAAGCGATCACGGCGAGCCGTGGGCTACGGCCTTCGACGAGCGTGCGAATCGCCTCGTTCGCGCCGGCCGGGTTCTTGATCAGGAGCAATAGGACGCGCCTGTCGCCGATCGCGATGCGCTCGAACCGCCCGAATGCCGCGTCGAAGCGCGCGAGGCCGGCCGCCACGTCGTCGAGCCCCATGCCGAGGGCCCGCGCGAGCGCTGCCGCGGCGACGGCGTTGTAGACGTTGTAGAGCCCAGGCACGCGAAGCCGCACGCGGCGCGTTCCCTCGGGCGTCTCGAGCGAGAACGAGGCGTGCTCGATCCCGGCGAGCTCTATGTCCCGCGCGACGACGTCGAGCGCGGGCCGCGCATGTCCGCAGGCAGGGCACCGGTAGTTGCCGAGATGACCCACGTACGCCGCTTCGTACGCGTATGGCGTTCCGCACCGCACGCAGTACTTCGAGTCGGCCGCGTGCTGAAGAGATGGCCGCGCGAGCCTGGGATCGTCGAGGCCGAACACGACGGCACCTGGATGCGCGCGGGCGAGCTCGCCGACCTGAGGATCGTCGCCGTTGACTGCGAGCGCTGTCCCGGAGGGGAGCGCGCCGACCGTCTGGCGCCACCGCTCGGCTACCAGCTCGAGCTCGCCGTAGCGGTCGAGCTGGTCGCGAAACAGGTTGCCGAGGCAGAGCGCCCGCGGCAGGATTCGCCTCGAGACCTCTGGGAGCGCGGCCTCGTCGACCTCGAAGAGCCCCAGCTCCGCGCCTGACATGGCAAGGAGCGTCGACACGACGCCGGACATGAGGTTCGCCCCCGATGCGTTGTGCGCAAGCGCGTAGCGCGGCCGCAGGATCTCGGCCGTCATCGCGGCCGTCGTCGTCTTGCCGTTCGTTGCGGAGACGAGCGCCGAGCCCTCCGGCAGCCGCGCCGCGAGGCGCTCGGCGGCCGTCGGATCGAGCTTCGAGAGCAGCTTGCCGGGCACGGTTGTCCCGCCGCCCCGGCCCGTCAGCCGCGAAAGACGCGCCGCGACGCGCGCGGCGACGATCTCTGCGGAGAGAGGGAGGCGCACCGCTCCGAGACTAACCCGTGGGAGCAGCCACCCCTTCCGGGGGGAAGGCAACCCCACGGCGTGAGAGACACGTCTGCTCGGCCCAATTTGCGGGTTTGCCAATTGGCTCTATCCTGGTTGTATGCCACGAAAGCCTCCTCCACGCCCGTCTCGCCGCATCGACCCGGCTGTCCTCGCCGAGTTCCAGGCGGGCCTTCGCAAGCGCTACACAGATAGCCAGATCCTCGACGAGCTGAGGGCGAGTGCCGCTCGCCTCGGCCGGTCGCCCACCATGCGCGAGTTCGCTGCGGACCCGCATACGACGGTGCATCCGCAGACGGTGATCGAGCATTTCGGCAGCTGGAACGCGGCGAAGCGAGACGCCGGTCTCGTCCCGCGCCGGTTCGCCACGCGCGCGGAGCTCGTAAGGCTCCTTCGCGAGCTCGGCGAGGAGCTCGGCCGCCCGCCGACTGCACGCGATCTCGATGCGCGCAAGGGCTCGGTTCCGTCGAAGTCGCTCTACTGGCACACATTCGGCTCGCTTACGAACGCGCTACGCGAGGCGGGTTTCGATGTGCCGGTGGGGGAGGAGCGCGTCGAGCGCGCAGTCCAGCAGGGCGCCGCCCTCGCACGCCGGTTGAAGCGGCTGCCGAAGTTCGCCGACTGGGCCGGGGCGCGGAAGAGCGACGCCTCGCTCTTCACGGAGTGGCAGGTCTACCGGATGTTCGACGCGAAGCGCGGTGCTTGGGCGACGTTCCAGTACCTCGTGCGCGAGCGCCTGATCGCCGAAGGCGTGACGGTCGCGAGCGACGGGCGATTGCGCTAGGCGCTAGTCGATCAGCTTGCGCGTCATCGCGTGAATCGCGATGCGCCACATGCGCCATGTAGCCTGATCGCGAGCTCCGGCTCCCGGGCGCCGTTCGAGCTGTTCAGGCGGTCGGTGCGCATCGCAGGCCGTCAATGCTATTGACGGCCTGCGGGAGCCAACTTCATCGCTTGTATTAGCCGGTGATGGGCCTGAACGCCGCGCCGTCGCGCGGGAAGCGCGGTGCGAGGTGCGTGCCGAGGGGCGTGCCGATCACGCCGCCCCACACGATCAGGTCATGGCCGGTCCACGCGACCGCGGGGTTCGAGCGCGCTCGCATGGGGGCCGCAGGAACAGACGTCCAGCGGTTCGTCCGCGGGTTGTACGAGACTCCGTCGCGGAGGTTGACCAACCCGCTCGCGCCTGACCCGCCCCAGAGCACCAAGCGAGTTCCCGTCCAGGCTGTCGTTGCGCCGATGCGGCCGGAGGGAAGGGGAGCGAGGCGCCGCCACTTGTTGGTGGCTGGGCTGTAGGCGTACAGGAGGCGAGCTCCCGCGCCGACGGCGGGGACGAGAACCTCGCGCCCGTCCCAGGCGGCGCTGCTCGCGAAGCGCAGGCCCGTGCTCGGCAGCGGGGTGAGCCGGCGCCACTTGTTCGTCGTCGGGTCATACGCGGCGCCGCGGGCGAACCGTGCCGGCCAGGGCTTGCCCTCGGGGTCGTAACCGCTGACGAAGAGCAACAGCTCGCGGCCGTTCCACGCTCCGACGGGCTCCTGGCTCGGAGCGAGCGGCGAGCGGGCGAGCACGCGGAACGAGTCTGTTGTCGGGTTGTAGGCCGCACCCGACGCAAAGGCATCACCGCAGCAGCCGCCGCCCCAGCCGATCGCCTCGCGGCCGGTCCACACGATGATTCCCCCGGGCACGGCATCACGCAGCGTCCGCCAGGTGTTCC
>DASVFB010000252.1:0-10193 GCA_036380275.1 Gaiellaceae bacterium
GTGAACTGGATGCGCGAGAACCCGAGCGTCGTCGCCTGCGCGAAGCAGCGGGCGATCAGAGTCTTCGCGAGACCGGGGTAGTCCTCGAGCAGCACGTGCCCGTCGCCGAGGATCCCGAGCAGGATCAGCTCGAGCGCGTCGCGCTTGCCAACGATGGCGCGCTCGACTTCGTCGAGCACTCGCGACGAGAGCTCGCCAACCTCTTCGATCGTCATCGTCACGGCGGCCAAGGCTAGATCCTCTCAACCGCGTCGACGACGGCGGTCAGTTCGCTTAGGGGAGGGCCCGGCGCCCAACGGTCGCGAGGCTCCGGGCGCTCCGGACGCAGCCACTCCCAGGCCGGGTCGCCGAGCAGAGCGTGCGCCTCCTCCGGGCGCCGGTCGAGGTCGCAACCGTGCCGCAGCAGGAGCCGGTTCGCAGCGACCTCGCGCAGGATCGGGCGCAGGCGATGGTGCAGGTAGAACGAGCTGCCGAGTGAGAGATAGACCTCCCGCTCGAGGCGCTCGAGCTCCGCGGGGCGTTGTGGCAGTACATCGAGCGGGTCCTGGAGCTCGTCCTCGAGCGAAGGCTCGTGGACGTCGGGGCTCGCACCGCGCGTCACACGCACCGCTGCGAGGAGGCCGAGCGCGCCGATGAAGAGGACGAAGACGTCGAGCGCGATGTGGCGCCGGCCCGGGAAGAGGAACGAGACGACGGCGAGCGCGAGGAGGCCGACCACGAGCAGCGCGCTCCAACCGGACCAGAGCCAGCGGATCAATAGCGGCCGCCGCTGTAGATGCTCCCGCGCGCCTTGTCCGCTGCAGCGGCGAACGGGTCCTCGCTCGCCGGAGCGTCGCCCAGCTGGTCGGTGCGGGTACGCCGGAACTCCTCCGCCTGCTCTCGGTGGATGAGATCTTCCTCTCGCTTCGCACGCAGCTCGTCGCGCACCTGCGTCAGCGCTTCGATGGCCTCCGTTCGCATCGACTCGTCGACCTCGTGCGAGCTGAACTTCGCGCGCTGGAACAAGCCTGTGAGGCGGCCGAGCGCCGCGCCCGACGCACGCAGCTCACCGAGCGCGCGGCCGAGGTACTCGAGCGGCGCCTCGTGTGGCTTCCGCGGCAGCCCGGCGGACGCAAACAGCTGCTCCATCCGTGCGTAGGCCGCGATGATCGCCGCGCGCGGATCCGTGTTCGCGTACAGGTCGTCGAGCGTCTCGTCGAGGAGCGACTCGAACTGCCGCTCGAGGATGTGCTGCTCGAGAAGCAGTCCTCGCTCGCGCCGCAGCGCCCGCATGCCGATGAAGCCGAGAATCGCAAAGCCCGCGCCGCCGGCGATGATGATCGGCAGCCACTCGAAGTGCGGAGGCTGCGACACGTTCGGCCCGGTTGGCTTCTTCTTGTTCGCAGTCTTTCCCGGTGGCGCGACGACCTGGTTGCTGTCTTGGCTGGTGCCGCGATTGAACAGGTGCAAGCCGCCTGTGCGCGTGATGATGGCGGCGGACAGGCCGATGACGAGCACGAACGCGAGCGCCCTGTACGTGCCTTTGCCCCTGCGCCTCCCGTGCAGCTGCGCGAGCGCTTCGCGCTCGGAGATCCACAGGTAGATCAGCGCGGCGGCGCCGCCGAGGAGCACGATCGCAAAGATCGTGAAGATGTAGTCGCCGACGCCGGACGGGGGCGAGTGGATCCCCGATCGTCCTCCCGGCGTGTCATGGCTGCGGCTAACCGCGGCGACGAGCCCCAGGACGACGACCAGGCCGACACCGAGCAGCAGGAGCGTCCCCGGAGAGCGGAGCCGGAAGCGGGAACCCTGGGTGTCGCTTGGCTTGTCCAAAGGTCTCAGCGGCCACCTCTCATGGACCAGGCCGCTTACGCCGATATGACTCTCCAGTGAACTGGAAGTTGGCGTAACTCTGCCTGAGCGCGACACCGCACGCACCCTGCGCGGCCTGATCGAGGTGACCCGTCTGGCCCGCGCGGGCGGCAGCCTGCCCGAGCGCCTGGGCGACCTGGCACGGACGATCGGCGAGTCGCTCGGGTATGAGACGGTTGCGATCACGCTCTTTCGCCCTGCCTGGGACGACTTCCGCGTGACAGCGGTCAGCGGGCGCGAGCAGGCGCGCACAACGCTCATGGGGTGCACGCGGACGTGGGACGACTTTCGGCCGTTGCTCGACGAACGCTTCCTGCGCCGAGGCGCGTACGTCATCCTGGCCGGCGCGCACGACTGGAGCCGGTCGGGCACGACCTATACACCGCCGGTCGACCCTGTCCCCGACGATCCGGACGCGTGGCATCCGGACGACGTCCTTCTCGTACCGCTGAAGACATCGGACGGATCCCTGCTCGGAGTGATGTCAGTCGACGAGCCCGACTCGTTAGGCCGCCCGGACGACGGCGAGCTCGACATCCTCGTCTCGCTGGCTGACCACGTCGCGCTCGCGATCGAGGATGCGCAGGCGAACGAGACCGCGGCGCGGCACGGCGCGTCGCTCGCGCACCTTCTGCAGGTGTCGTTGCGCCTGGGTCAGACGCGCAGCGTCGACGCGATGCTCCAGTCCGTCGCCGACGGGATCCGCCGTGCGCTCGAGTTCGAGCGCGTCTCGATCGAGCTCGCGGATCCGGCGACGGGCGTGTTCGTTCCGCGTTCTTCAACGGGCTGGGGAGCCGGCGGGCCACCGCCGAGCGGGCTCACGAGAGAGACCATCGCGCCGCTCCTCGATCCCGACTACGACGTCGAAGGCTGTTACCTGCTCCCGTTCGAGGTCGCGATGGCGCGCATGTCGCAGAGCCGTTGCGCGTCGACGCTGAACGGCACCGGACCGCATGCGTGGCGGCGCCACTGGCTCGTCGTGCCGCTGCAGGACAACGACGGAACGCTGCAGGGTTTCATCTGGGCCGACGACCCCGGCGATCGCCTCCTGCCGACGCGGGAGAAGATGCAGGCGCTCCGCCTGTTCGCGAACCAGGCATCGACCGCGCTCGAGTCGGCGGCGCGCGTGCAGGAGCTTCAGTTCCTCGCCGACCACGATCCGCTCACGAGACTCGCGAACCGGCGCGCGTTCGTGCGACAGCTCGAGGCCGAGACCGCGCGCTCACTCCGGTACGGGCATGCGTTCGCGCTCGTGCTGTGCGACCTCGACCAGTTCAAGGAGCTGAACGACCGCTCGGGACACCTCGTCGGCGACGACGAGCTCGTCCGTTTCGCCGCGAGGCTCACGGCCTCGATCCGAGGCTCGGACTTCGCCTACCGGGTCGGAGGAGACGAGTTCGCCATGATCCTGGTCGAGGCGACGGATGCGGAAGCGCGTGTCGTGATCGACCGCGTCGACGACACGACGGTCGACGGCGCTCGTGGCCTGCGCGCGAGCTTCGGAGTCGCCGTATTCGAGCAGCAGGGCAGCTCGGACGACCTCTTCCGTCGCGCGGATGAGGCGATGTACCTGGCGAAGCGCTCGGACGGAAGCGTCGCCGTCGCCGCATGGCCGGGCCCACTGCGCTAAATATTCCTCGTCTCGTGGCAACGCGCTCTGCTGCTCAAGAGGAGAGGCGCCGGCAGATTCTCGATGCTGCCGTCCGAGCGTTTGCCAAGAAGGGCTATCACGCGAGCCGTGTGAGCGACATCGCCGAGGAGGCTGGTGTCGCTTACGGGCTCGTCTACCACTACTTCGAGTCGAAGGACGCCGTCCTCGAGTCGATCTTCCGCGACATGTGGGGGATGATGGTCGCGGCGATCAACGCCGTCGAAGACGCAGAGGAGTCGCCGCGCGAGCAGTTGCGCAAGAGCTGCGCGATCGTGCTGCGAACATGGCGCGACTACCCGGACGTCGTGCGCGTGCTCGTGCGCGAGGTGGCGCGGAGCGGCGAGCAGCTCCAGCGCGAGGTCGAGGAGATCGCGCACGTTTTCGAGGCGCTGCAGCGCATCGTCGAGCGCGGCCAGGCGCAGAACATCTTCCGCGACGACATCTCGCCGCATCTTGCGTCGTGGGTGATTTACGGCGCGCTCGAGGAGATCCTCACCGGCTGGGTCCTCGGCCGCCTGCCGGGCGACGACGACGACATCAAAGAGGCGGAGCGCGCGGTCGTCGGCATCCTCTGCGACGGCCTCGTCAGCTCGCCCAGTCCTCCCGCGTGACCGCCCAGCGCTCGTGGTCGCGCCAGCGGCCGCCGATCTTCAGATAGCGCGGCGAATAGCCCTCGTAGCGGAACCCGGCCCGCTGGACGAGGAGCTTTGAACGCTCGTTGTCGGGCTGGATGTTCGCCTCGAGGCGATGGAGCCGCAGGCGGCGGAAGCAGTGGCGCATGACGAGCTCCAGCCCCTCCGCCATCAGCCCTGTGCCGGCCGACGGCGCGAAGGCGTAGTAGCCGAGGTAGGCGCTCTCGAAGAAGCCGCGAACGATCTGGCTCACGTTGTAGACGCCGCCGAGCGCGTCGTCTGTGCGGCGGAGGACGAGGAAGCAGCGGTCGGCCGGGTTGCTGCACCGCGCGAGGTATGCCTCGAACTCCCTCGGCGTCTCGGGGGCGCGGACCCAGGGCCGGTGCAGCTCGCGGCTCGCGCGCGCGAGGCGCACGAACTCGTCTCGGTCGGAGGCTCGCGGAGCGCGAATGTACGCCCGCCGGCCCTGTTCGATCACACGCGCCATCGAGCCGTGCGATCTCGCCGGGAAGCGCGGCTACAATTGTGGCCCGCTCTGCGGGGTCGTCTAATGGTAGGACGCTCGGCTCTGGACCGAGTAGTCAAGGTTCGAATCCTTGCCCCGCAGCTTTCAGATCTCGAGCCGGTACATCGGGACGAGGCGCTTCTCGGCTTCCGTGTCGATGTGGGCAACGACCTCGACATAGGGCTCGAGGCCAGAGCCGCTGAGCTTCGCCTTCAGCAGCCCGTCGACCTGGTAGATCCCCGACGAGTTGTTCATGAGGATCTCGATGAGGATCGGCCGCTGCTCGCCGTCCTTGATCTCGACGTCGTCGATCGCCGCTGCCGAGAGCGAGTGGATGGAGACGGAGCCGCGCTCGAACGGGATCCGCGAACGGCCCTTCGCCATGTCGAGCGCGTCTGCGACGCGCACGATGCCGGCCTCGATCGTCAGCGGCTTGCCGTACTCCCGGTGGCTTGTGATCGCCTGCAGCACCTCGACCGTGATGATGGTCAGCTCGGGTTCCTCGTAGAGACCGTCGAGCAGCTCGCGCAGCTTCGGCTCGGCGAGGAAGAGCGAGAAGTCCTCGTGCCCCTCGCGGTGCACCGACATGCCGACGCAGTGGAGCAGCGCGGCCAGCACGACGACGATCTCCGAATCGTCGCGGGACAGTCCGTAGTCGCTGACCAGGGACGGTTCGACGCCGTGCTTCGTCAGTTGCCGCAGGAGCTTGAGCGCGATGTTGGCGACGATCTGGATGTGCACCCACGAGTGGTCGTTGATCTCCATGCGGACGCCTGCGTTGATGTTCGACGCGTGCCACCAGGCCTTCAGCTGCTTGTCCTCGTTGACGCGCTCGATGAGCGTGCGGAGCTTTCTGTTGCCGCGCACGGGTACGTTGATCCGCATCTGCGCGACGGCCTGGGCGGGCGTCAGCCGCGTCTCGCGCTCCGCCTCCGCCGAGATCGGCTGGTCGATTCGCTGCTCTGTTTCTTTGTCGAGCGCCACGCGCGAAGCGTACGCCTTGTGGCGCTGCGTCAGGCTGCTGGCTCGGGGGCGTCCGGGGTGCGCGCGGCTGCGCTCGCAGTGAGCTGAAAGTAGGCCGTCGTCAGCGTGGCCGCGGCGAACGGGATGGTCAGGCTATGCGCCACGAGCGATCCAATCCACGCATCGAGGAAGTCCGGCAGCGGTGCGAACACGAGCCTGATCACGGCGGACGCGATCGCGACGAGGAGGAACGTGATGATGATCAGTGCGAAGACGTTCCAGCCGTTGCCTTTGACGACCTCGCGCGAGCGGGTGAACGACTCGCCCGCGGCGCGGCCTTCGATCACGATCACCGGGACGAGCATCGACCAGATCGTGAGCAGGAAGAGGCCGGGGACGATCAGCAGGATGAAGCCGATGCCGATGCCGATCGCGGCGAGGACGCCGGCGGCGACGACCGCTGGGAGCCGGGGCTGTACGGCGCGGTACGTCGCGCCGACGTTTCGGTCGGCGCGTCCGTCCCGTACGTCGCGAACGAGCTCGACGAGTGCGGCCTGCACCCAGAAGTACCCGACGATTCCGATCGTGACCGCGACGATGGCCCAGAAGACGCCCGCCGCGACGCTGTCGCCGGCGGCTTCGGCTGCGAGTGCAGAGAGGAGGTCGAGCACGACGAAGACGATGAACGCGGTGAGGAAGAACTGCCACAGAAACCGTTTGTAGAGGCCCCACGCCTCGCTGAGCACGCCGCCGATGTCCACATTGACGACTCTAAGGCACTCAGGCCACTTGCGCCGCCCAGTCGCCGTAGAGCGACGTGTAGAGGCCGCGGCGCCGCAGCAGCTCGTCGTGCGAGCCCTGCTCGACGATGCGGCCGTGCTCGAGGACGACGATCAGCTCGGCGTTTCGAATCGTGGAGAGGCGGTGGGCGATGATGAACGCCGTCCGGCCTGAGAGCAGCAACCGGAGGGCGTGCTCGATCTTCCGCTCGGTGCCGATGTCGACGGCGGACGTCGCCTCGTCGAGGACGAGGATGCGCGGGTCGGCGAGCAGCGCGCGAGCCAGGGCCACGAGCTGGCGCTGGCCGCTGGAGAGGCGCGTTCCGCGCTCCTGCAGGTTCGTCTCGTAACCCTCCTCGAGTTGGACGACGAAGTCGTGCGCGCCGACCGTCTTCGCCGCACGGACGATCTCGTCGTCGGTCGCGTCGGGCTTGCCGAAGGCGATGTTGTCGCGAACTGTTCCGGCGAAGAGGAAGCCCTCCTGCGGCACGACGCCGAGCTGGCGGCGGAGCGACTCCTGCGTGACGTCGTTCAGGTCGCGGCCGTCGATCGTGATCCGCCCAGAGCGCGGCTCGTAGAACCGCGCAAGGAGCTTCGCGATCGTCGACTTGCCGGCGCCCGTGTGCCCGACGAGCGCGACCGTCGTTCCCGCCGGAACGTCGAGGGAGATGCCGTGCAGCACCTCCTCGCCCTTGCCGTAGCCGAAGCGCACCTCGTCGAACCTCACGTTCCCCTCGATGCGCGGCAGCTCGACGGCTCCCGGCCGGTCGCGCACCTCCGGCTCCTCGTCGAGCACGCGCGTGATCTGGTCGAGTGCCGCGACCGCAGAGAGGAACGTGTTGTAGAGCTGCGACAGCTGCTGCACCGGGTCGAAGAAGTTCGACAGGTAGCCGACGAACGCGAACAGCGTGCCGACGGTCATGTTCCCGTCGAAGACGAGATAGCCCCCGTACCCGAGCACGACTGCGGTCGCGATCGCCGAGAGGAAGTCGACGAACGGGAAGTACACGCCGTTGAGCACGATCGTCCGATGGTTCGCGGCGCGATAGCTGAGATTGACCTCGCGGAACGCACGCTCCTGCTCGGCCTCGCGCGTGAACGCCTGGACGACGCGCATTCCGGCGATGTCCTCGGCCAGCGTTGCCGTGACCATGCCGAGTCGCTCGCGCACCTGGCGGTACGCGCGCGCAGAGTGCTTCCGGAACAGCGCCGTCGCGATCACGAGCGGCGGCAGGATCGTCAACACGGCGAGCGCCAACCGCCAGTCGAGGAAGAAGAGGATGATCACCGTCCCGATCAGCGTGAGCGAGTTCTGCACGAGGCTCGTGAAGCCGTCCGTGACGAGCTGGTCGAGCGCCTCGACGTCGTTCGTCAGCCTGCTGATGATCACGCCGGCTCGGTTGCGCTCGTAGAACCCGAGCGACAGGCGCTGGAGGTGGCGGAAGAGCGTGTTGCGCAGGTCGGCGAGGATGCGCTCGCCCGTCCAGCCGGTGAAGTACGTCTGCGCGGAGGAGGCGGCGATCGTCGCGAGCCCCGCGAGGACGAAGAGCGCGGTCACGATGTAGAGCGCGTGTGTGTCCTGCTTCTGGATGCCGTGGTCGATCGCGAGCTTCGCGAGGTACGGCGGCAGGAGCGAGACGCCCGTCGCTAGCAGGAGGAAGAAGATCGCGAAGGCGGTACGCGCCTTGTACTTCGCCGCGAGCCGCGCGAGCGTCCTCACGCGGCGAACGGTGGCGCGCCACGACCAGTCCTCGACCGTCGCGCCGCGCGCCCGCATCAGGTGCCCGCCGGGCTGATGAACTCTCACGGAGCGTCGCCTGGTCCGTGCGGGCATGTCCCAGGGACTGTCCCTCGGACATGTCCGCAAGGGGCGGGGCTGAGGGACTGTCCCTCAGACGTGGCCGAGAAGGTCATGCTGTTGCCTCGACGCGGGATGCGAACTCCTGCTCGAGCAGGCCGTGCTCGTAGATGTCGCGGTAGACGGCACTCCGCGCGATCAGCTCGTCGTGCGTGCCGCGCGCTGCGATCTCGCCGCCGTCGAGCACGACGATGTCGTCGGCGAGCGAGATCGTCGAGAGGCGGTGCGCGATGATGATCGTCGTGCGGCCGCGCATCACCTCGCGCAGCCCGCGCTTGATCAGCGCCTCGGTCGTCGCGTCGACAGACGCAGTCGCGTCGTCGAGGATCAGCACGCGCGGGTCGACGATCAGCGCCCGCGCGATCGCGAGCCGCTGGCGCTGGCCGCCGGAGAGCGTGATGCCGCGCTCGCCGATCAGCGTGTCGTAGCCGTCAGCAAGCCGTTCGATGAACTCGCGCGCCTGGGCAAGCTCGGCGGCGCGCTCGATCTCCTCCTCGCTCGCGTCGCCCACGCCGAACGCGATGTTCTCCCGCACAGTCGCGGAGAAGAGAAATGGATCCTGTGAGACGACGCCGATCGCGTGCCGCAGCGAACGGATCGTCACGTCGCGCACGTCGATCCCGTCGAGCAGGACGCTGCCGCCGCTGATGTCGTAGAAGCGTCCGACGAGCGCGGCCAGCGTCGTTTTGCCCGCGCCGGTGTGGCCGATCAGCGCGGTCGTGCTTCCCGGCGCGAGCTCGAGGTCGACTCCGTGCACCACCGGTCGTCCCGGTGCGTACTCGAAGTGCACGTCGCGGTACTCGATGCGACCCGGCCCCGGCGGCAGGTCGAGGGCATCGGGCCGGTCCGCGACCTCCTCCGGCTCGTCGAGGATCTCGAAGATCCGCTCGCCGGAGGCGGTTGCACGCTGCGCCTGCCCGATCCACATGCCGAGCATCCGCAGCGGCGCGACCATCATCAGCACGATGATGTTGAACGAGAAGAACGCCCCGTACGTGAGCGTGCCATTGATCACCATCTGGCCGCCGACGAGGATCACCGCCGCTTGCGCGAGCAGCGGCAGGAACGAGAGCAGCGGGACGTAGAGCGCGCGCTGCTTGTTCGCCGCGACGCTTTGCCTGAAGACGGCCTCGGAGGAACGCTCGAACTTCGCCTGCTCGGCGTTCTCCTGGGCGAACGACTTGACGACGTGGACACCGACGATGTTCTCCTCGGCGACCGTCGCGACGTCCGCCATCTTCTGCTGGACATCGCGCAGCAGCGGGTGCGCAACGTGCGAGTAGCGGTACGCGAGCCCGATCAGGAGCGGCGCGATCCACAGCGCGACGAGTGTCAGCTTCCAGTTGACGACGAACATCACGACTGCCGCGCCGACGAGCGTGAGCGCGTTCTGGAAGAAGAAGATGAGGCCGTACCCGAGGAAGAAGCGGACCGTCTGCAGGTCCACTGTCGCGCGGGACATCAACTGGCCCGTCTGGTGGCGGTCGTAGTAGCCGAACGACAGCCGGAGCAGATGCGCGTAGAGCGCGCTGCGCATGTCGAACTCGACCCCGAGCGCCTGCTCTCCCGAGATCAGGCGGCGCCCGACCATGAACAACGCGCGCGCGAAGCCGACGGCGAGGACGGCGGCGACGATCAGCTTCAGCGCGTGCTTGTCGTGTCCCTCGACCGCGCTCCCGAGCCCGGCGCCTGTGAGGAACGCCGAGGCGAACTGGGCCGCCTGCGAGAGCACGGCGAGCACGATGGACACGATCAGCGACCACTTGTACGGCCGCAGGAATCCGAGCAGACGGCCGAACGTCTGCCTGTATGGAACTGCCGTCATGCAGCCAAATCTAGTGGCAGATACTTACGTCGCGGCCGACGCGGCGGCCTGAAGCTCCGGCCCGAGCTCGTGTAGGAGGTCGAGGAACGCGGCCGTCGCGCCGACCGGCGCACCTGCATCCTTCCGCCG
>DASVFB010000253.1:0-6185 GCA_036380275.1 Gaiellaceae bacterium
GGTGGCGCCATGCTCGCGCGCGCGGTCACGCACGCGCTCGTCGGCCTCGAGCCACGGCGCGTCGACGTCGAGGTTCACATCCAGACCGGGATTCCCGGCTTCGCCATCGTCGGTCTCGTCGACCGGGCCGTGCAGGAGGCGAAGCACCGCATCCGCAGCGGTGTCGCGTCGGCGGAGCTGGAGTGGCCGAACCGTCGCATCACGGTCAATCTCGCACCGGCGCAGCTCCGCAAGGAAGGCTCCGGCTTCGACCTGCCGATTGCGCTCGCGATTCTCGCCGCGTCGCGGCAGGTTCCCGCAGAGCGTCTAGCGGAGCACGCTGCCGTGGGCGAGCTCGGCCTGGACGGTCGCTTGCGCCGCGTCGGGGGCGTCCTTGCGGTCGCGGAGGGCGCAGCGCGCTCGGCGATCGACAAGCTCCTCTGCCCCGAGGCGTGTGCTGCCGAGGCGGCGCTCGCCGGCGTCGAGCCGATTCCGGTTCGCCACCTTGCCGAGGCCGTCTCGTACCTCCGAGGCGAGACGGAGCTGCGGTGGGAGCAGCGAAACGGGCACGCGCCGGAGGTGCAGCTCCCCGACCTGGCCGAGGTGCGCGGGCACGAGCGGGCCAGGCGCGCGCTCGAGATCGCCGCGGCGGGGCGGCACAATCTGCTGCTCGCCGGGCCGCCTGGGACAGGGAAGACGATGCTGGCGCGCCGCCTGCCCGGCGTCCTGCCGCCGCTGGAGCCGAGCGACGCGCTCGAGGTGACACGCATCCATTCGGTGGCCGGCCTTGTCTCGCCGGAGCAGCCGCTGATCGTGCGCCCACCCTTCCGCGCGCCGCACCACAGCGCCTCCACGGCGGCGATCGTTGGCGGTGGCCAGGGGCCGCGGCCCGGCGAGGCGACGCTCGCGCACCGCGGCGTCTTGCTGCTCGACGAGATGCCTGAGTTCCAGCGCCCGGCGCTCGAGGCCCTGCGCCAGCCGCTCGAGGACGGAGTCGTTGCCGTCGCGCGCGCGGCCGGGGCCGCGATCTTTCCTGCTCGCTTTCAACTTGTCGCGACCATGAATCTGTGCGCGTGCGGCGCGCGCGGCGATCCTGGGGCGGAGTGTTCGTGCTCGCCGCAAAGACTCGCGGCGTTTCGCGACAAGCTCTCTCGCGCGCTCCTCGATCGCTTCGATCTGGTCGTCACGGTGCCGCGTCCGCGCGCAGTCGAGCTCGCGACGCAGAACGGCGAGGCGTCCGAGCCCGTCGGTGCGCGCGTTCTCGCCGCGCGGGCGCAGGTCCCTGCGCCGAGGACACGCGAGGCGGACGAGTTGCTCTCACGCGCGGTCGACCGGCTGCCGCTGTCCGCTCGCGGCCGCGCCCGCGTCGCCCGGGTTGCGCGTACGATCGCCGCGCTCGCGGCAGCGGATGCGGTTGCCGCCGAGCACGTAGCGGAGGCGCTCGCGTACCGGTCGCCGCGGGAGCTCGATCGGTGAGCGACGAGGTCCGCGTGATCGAGCGTGCGCGACTGCCGCCGCTTCTGAGCGCGATCTACGATCCACCGCTGCGGCTCTATGTTCGCGGCGGCGCGGACGAGCAGGTGCTCGCGCGTCCGGCCGTTGCAGTCGTCGGCGCGCGCGCGTGCTCCGCGTACGGCGCGCAGGTCGCGCGCCGTCTCGGGCGGGACCTCGCCGCGGCTGGACTGGTGGTAGTCAGCGGCCTCGCGCGCGGGGTCGACGGCGAGGCGCATCGCGGCGCGCTCGAGGCCGGCGGTCTGACCGTCGCGGTGCTCGGTTGCGGAATCGACCGCGACTACCCCGCCGCGCACGCGGAGCTCGCGCGACGGATCCGCGATCGGGGGCTCGTCGTCTCGGAGTACGAACCGGGTGTCGAGCCGGCGCCGTGGCGCTTTCCCGCGCGCAACCGGATCATCGCGGGCCTTTGCGCCGCCACTGCGGTCGTCGAGGCGCGCGAGCGGAGCGGCGCTCTGATCACGGCCGACCTCGCGCTCGAGGAAGGACGCGACGTGCTCGCGGTGCCCGGTGAGATCACGTCGTCGCTCTCGAGAGGAACGAATGCGCTGCTGAAGCTCGGCGCGACGCCCTGCACTTCGGCGCAGGACGTGCTCGAGCTCTTCGGGATCGAGGAGCAGCCGCTCGCTGCAGTGCCCGTCGGTGAGACGGCCGCTGCGGTGCTCGCAGCCCTGCCTGCCGCAGCCGACGACGTCGTGCGTGCGACGGGGCTCGACGCGCAGGCGGTAGCGGTTGCGCTGGCGGAGCTCGAGTTGGCTGGGCTCGCGTGCGAGGGCGACGGCCTCTACCGAGCAGCCGTCGTTCCCGCGTGACGGCGACGTAGCATCGGTCCCGTGCCGTCCTGGTGGCTGACCGAGGAGGCCCCGCCGGACTTCGGCGCCGTCGAGGTTGCGCAGCCGGACGTCGAGATCGTCGGCGCCGGCATGACCGGCATCTCCGCTGCGCTGACGCTCGCCGAAGCCGGGAAGCGCGTCCGCATTCACGATGCGCGTGAGGTCGCGGAGGGCGCAAGCGGCCGCAACGGCGGCTTCGCGTTGCGCGGCGGGGCGATGCCGTACGACGACGCGCGCAAATGGCTGGGCGCGGAACGAGCCGCGGAGCTCTGGCGGCTGACTGAAGATCACCTTGACCGGCTCGCCGTGCTCGGCGGCGACGCGATCCGGCGGACCGGCAGCCTCCGTCTCGCCGCGGACGATGAAGAACGCGACGAGATCCGCGCCGAGTTCGAAGCGCTGGGTGAAGACGGCTTCGAGGCTGAGTGGCATCCCGACGCGGTTCGCGGACGCTTTCCCGCGGGGATCTTCCATCCGGGCGATGCGGCGACGCAACCGGCGCAGTTGGTTCGCCGGCTGGCGCTGCTCGCGGCAGAGGCCGGCGTCGCGATCGTCGAGCACCATCGCGTCGAATCGGTCGACGAGCTCGAAGCTGAGCACGTGCTCGTCGCGACCGACGGCTACCCGAGCGGGCTGCTCGGCCCGCTCGAAGGCGTGATCGTCCCTACACGTGGACAGGTGATCGCGACGGAACCGATTCCCGAGCTTCTGTTCCGGTGCCCGCACTACGCCCGCCACGGATTCGACTACTGGCAGCAGACACCCGAAGGTCGGATCATCGCCGGCGGGTTCCGCGATCTCGAGCTCGAGTCGGAGTTCACGGTGGACGAGTTGATCACGCCGGCGATCCAAGGCGCTCTCGATTCGTTCGTCGCGGACCTCGTCCCGCATCCGATCCGGATCTCGCATCGCTGGGCCGGCATCTTCGGGTCGGTACCCGACTCGCTGCCGGTGGTCGGACGAGTGCCCGGCTCCGATCGCGCGTGGGTTGCAGGCGGCTACTCGGGCCACGGCAACGTGCTCGGATTCGCGTGCGGCGATCTCGTGGCGAATGCGATCCTTGGCGACGAGCATCCGCTGCTCGGCACGTTCGAACCGGCGCGACTTCTGCAATCTGTCGGGTAAATCATTCGAGCGTCGGGAGATCCAGCTCGTCTGCGCGTTCGAGCGCGGCGAGCGCGACGGCGAGATCCTGGATCGCGAGGCCCGTCGAGTCGAACGCGGTGATCTCGTTTTCGCTGCGCCGGCCCTCCGCGGTCCCGGCGAGCACGTCGCCGAGTTGCGTCACGTCGTCACGGGTGACGCGGCCGGCCTCGACCGCGTGCGCGAGATCCCCGTTGTGGGACGCCTGCTCCCAGTCGTCGGAGAACATGCGGACGCGCGCCATCTCCTCGACGGCGATCTCGGCCTTGCCCGGGCCGTCCGCGCCCATGAGGCTCACGTGCTGGCCGGTTCGTAGCGATCCCTCGGGGAACACGATCTCCCGCCCGGGCGTCACGGTGACGAGGACTTCGGCGGCAAGCGCCTCCTCGCGCGAGACCGACTCAGCGCCGAGCTCGGCGGCGGCCGCGCGCGCTCGCTCGGCATCGACGTCGTACAGTAGGACGCGCCGGCCGTGCGCAACGAACGTCCGAACGACGGCGCGTCCGTTGACGCCGGCGCCGATCACCGCAGCCGGTCCGTTCCGGCCGAGTGTCTCCGCGGCGAGCACCGCGGCCGCGCCCGTCCGCAAGGCGGTCACTGCTCCCGCGTCGAGCGCCGCAACAAGCATCCCGTTCGACGCATCCGAAAGAAGCACGAGTCCGGTGACCGTCGGCAATCCTTGCGCCGGGTTGCCGGGGAACGATGTCACCCACTTCAGAAGAGCGTGGCCACCGCCGAGCGCCGGCATGGCGCGGAAATCGCCCGCAGGGTACGCCGGTACGTAGACCTTCGGCGGCATCGTCCACTCGCCGCGTGCATAGGCGACGAACGCGTCGCGGACGGCTTCGACCGCGCGCTCGGGCGACACGGCCGCCTCGACCTGCGCGCGGCTGAAGAGGGGGACGGCCATCGCCGCCAGCGTAGTCTCCGGCCGGTGGCTTCGATCGAGACTCGCGACCTGCGCGGCGTGCGCGGCAGAACGTCGTGCTGGGCTCGGTCGCTGGTTCGTAATCGACCTCTGCGTCGTGATCGGCTCAACGCTCCTGGCGCTCGCGCTCGGCGCTGCGACGCTGCGCCGGCGGACGCCGTGACGACGTCGCCTCTATAGTCGGAGCCATGGCTGCCACGACCGAGACTTCGCAGTGGGAGCCGCTCTTCGCGGAGCGCACGCGCGCCGACGTCGGCGACGGGATCGCGCAGGTGCTCGCCTTCCTCGCAGTGCCCGACCTGATCTCGTTCGCAGGCGGCTTTCCCGACCCGCTCACGTTCCCGCGCGAGCGGACGCAAGCGCTCGTCACGGAGTTCGCCGCAACGGGTGAGACGTCCGCCTTCCAGTACGCCCCGACGCGCGGCCTCGCGGGCCCGCTCGACGCGCTCGCTTCGAGAATCGAGACGCTGCAGGGCCGCCGGCCCGCCGAGGACGAGCTGCTGATCACGAGCGGTGCGATCGAGGCGCTTGAGCTCGTGGGCAAGGCCTTCCTGGAGCGCGGGGACACAGTCGTCGTCGAGGCGCCCACGTACCTCGGCGCGATCATGGCGTTCCGCAGCTTCGAGACGCACGTCGTCGCCGTTCCGATCGACGACGACGGACTCGACGTGGACGAGCTGGGCCGCAGCCTCGAGGCAGGTCTGCGTCCGAAACTCGCGTACAGCATCCCCGATAACCAGAATCCGGCCGGGGTCACGCTCTCCGCCGAGCGGCGCGGCGCGCTGGTCGAGCTCGCACGCCGTTACGGATTCCCGATCGTCGAGGACGTCGCGTACCGCGAGCTCGACTTCGAGTCGGACGATGCACTTCCCAGCCTTTGGAGCCTCGGGCCGGACGTCATCGTGCAGGCTGGCACGACGTCGAAGACGTTTTTCCCCGGATTGCGTCTCGGTTGGGCGATCGCTCCCGAGGAGATCTCACGCCGCCTCGTCTCGGCGAAGCAGATCACCGATCAGTGCGCCGGCGCGCTCGGCCAGCGGCTCTTCGAGGAATACGTCCGTCGCGGTTGGATCGACGAGCAGCTCGCGGAATCGCGCGCACTTTACGCTCGCAAGTGCGATCGGCTTCTCGAAGCGCTCGAGCGCCACATGCCGGTGGGCACCCGTTGGACACACCCGCGAGGCGGCTTCTTCACGTGGCTGACGCTGCCGGCCGGAGTCGACTCGCCGGAGCTCGCCGCTCGCGCAGCCGAGCACGGCGTTGGCGTCGTTCCGGGGACGCTGTTCTTCGCGGACGGCCGCGGCGGCGACAGCGTGCGCCTGTCGTTCAGCATGGTCGACGAATCGCAGATCGACGATGGCATCGAGCGGCTCGCTTCGCTCGTGGCCTAGACGGTCTTGACGGCCTGGATCAGGTTCTGGACTGACTCTTTCGCATCGCCGAAGAGCATCGCCGTCTTCGGCTCGGTGTAGAGTTCGTTGTCGATCCCCGCGAAACCCGGCCGCATGGAGCGCTTGAGCACGATCACCTGCTGCGCCTGATCGACGTTCAGGATCGGCATCCCATAGATCGGGCTACCTGGGTTGGTGCGCGCAGCCGGGTTCGTCACGTCGTTGGCGCCGATCACGAGCGCGACGTCGGTGCGCGGAAAGTCCGGGTTGATCTCGTCCATCTCCTTCAGCTGGTCGTACGGCACGTTCGCCTCCGCCAGGAGGACGTTCATGTGGCCCGGCATTCGGCCCGCAACGGGATGGATCGCGTATTTGACGTCGATGCCCTTCGCTTCGAGC
>DASVFB010000254.1:0-15531 GCA_036380275.1 Gaiellaceae bacterium
AGGCGGTAGAACGGCGAGTCGACCTCGACCGTGTCGAACCAGTCGGCGTAATGGCGCAGCCGCCCCTCTGCCGTGCGCGCCTCGCGCGGATACCAGTTCTTGAGGAGCCCTTCGTCCGCCCAGCTGCAGGTACCCAGTCGAACGACCGCCACGGCTTTACCGCTTTCGCGGTCTCGCAATGACCGTGTTGCTGCCGACCTTGTACCCGGCGATCGTCGCGGCGACGCAACCCGCAGGTGCCGCGGTCACGGACAGCGGGCTCACGCACACTGTCTCACGCGGCGCGACGGTCGCGGTCGCCCTGAGCGTCGTCGTGCGAGCGAGGCTCGTCTTGCGCGAGAAGGCGCCGCTCACTCCGGACGCTGCGGAGCCGGCGGTCTTGCCGTTGGCGAAGAAGGTGATCCTCGCGCCCGGCACCCCCCTCAGGTCCTCGATCAGCTTCCCGCTCAGCAGCACCGAGTTCGTGACCGTCGTCTGGCCGGCTCTCGTGTGCCGCTTCGTTTGCACCTTTGCCTTGAGCGACAGCGACGAGGGGATGTTGACGATCGACTGAGTCTCGATCGTCCCCGGCGCGTTAGCCGCTGCGCCGTTTGCAGTCCACGGCGTGACGACGGCGCGCCAGACGAAGCTGCCGAGCAGGGTCGGGTTCGTGACCATGCCGGCGCTGAACGTCAGCTTCGTGTCGACGAGCCTCAAGCCCGTGGGCGCGCGCGTTCCCGGCACCGCCTGCGCGTACGGGTTCGCGAGGCACATCACGAGCTTGGCCGAGCTGAAGGGCACTTCGTTGCCTGTTGTCCGATCGACGTAGACGGGCACGTCCACGGTTGTCCCCTGCACGTTGAGATGCACCAGCCAGACAGCCGAGTGCAGGCCGGGCGCGCAGAAACTGTTCACGTAGTTCGCCGGCGTGTCGGTGACGATCGTGCCGGGGACGTCGACGGCGTCGGGCGAGAGCATGAGGCGCTGCGCGCTCGCCGCGACCGTGCCGATCTGTGTACCCGCCGTCTGGCCGAGGTTCGCCGCGTATCCCAACGGCAGATAGATCGTTACCCTCGACGGCGCCGCGTCGCTCGTCTCTGCGCGGAGGTGGACGACCGTCGTTGCGCTCGCGCCGAGCTCAGTGGCTCCGGTCACCAGCAGTTGCGTCCTGCCGAAGGCGCTTGCGGCCAGCGCGAGCGATGCCGTCGCCGCGCCGCCGAGGACAAGCAGTCGCCGGCTCATAGGGGACCAAGGCTAGCCATAGAATCGTGCCTCGATGGACACGAGGCCGGTCGGCGTCTTCGACTCGGGCATGGGCGGGCTGACCGTCCTGCACGAGTTGCTCGTGACGCTGCCGCACGAGAACTTCCTCTATCTCGGCGACGCCGCGCGCCTGCCGTACGGCCCGCGGCCCCTCCCCGAGATCAGGCGGTTCGCGCAAGAGATCGGCGCGTGGCTCGAGGGTCAGGGCGTGAAGCTGATCGTCGTCGCGTGCAACGCTGCGACGTCGGCGGCGCTGCCGGATCTTCAGTCGGAGCTCTCCGTTCCCGTCATCGGCGTGATCACACCGGAGGCGCACGCCGCCGTGCAATCGACGCGGAACCGGCGCATCGGCGTGCTCGCGACCGAGGCGACGGTGACCGCGGGTCGCTACGCATCGCTGCTGCGCACGCTCGACGCGGGCGTCGAGGTCGTGCAGGTGGCGTGTCCCGCGCTCGTCCCGCTGATCGAGAGCGACGATCCGTACGGCGCGCGCACGGTCGACGCAGTGCGCGAATATGCGGCGCCGCTCGAAGCTGCGGGGGTCGACACGGTGATCCTCGGCTGCACGCACTACCCGCTGATCAGGCCGATCCTCCAGCGCGTCTTCGGGCGCGGCGTCACGCTCGTCTTCTCCGCAGAGGAAACGGCGCGCGAGGTCGCAGAGACGCTCGCCCGGAAGGGCATCGAGCACACGCCGGCGCGCGACGGCGCGTACCGCTTCCTCACGACCGGCGATCCGGAGTCGTTCCGCGCGATGGGCGCGCGCTTCCTGCAGCTGCCGATCGACCAGGTCGAGCACGTCACCATTGCCGAGTTGGAAGCCGCGGCGTGAGAGAGGGGCGCCGCCCGAACGAGCTGCGTCCGATCGAGATCGAGCTCGACTACCTCGAGCAGCCGCACGGCGCAGTGCTCTGGTCGCAGGGAAAGACGAAGGTCCTCTGCACGGCGTCGATCGAGGAGGGCGTGCCGCGGTGGCTGCGCAACTCCGGCCGCGGCTGGATGACCGCGGAGTACTCGCTCCTGCCTGCGTCGACCGGCGAGCGGGTCGAGCGCGAGGCGCGGAGGGGAAAGCAGGGCGGCCGCACGATCGAGATCCAGCGCCTGATCGGTCGCGCGCTCCGCGCAGTCACGGACTACGAGGCGCTGGGCGAGCGCACGATCTACCTCGACTGCGACGTGCTCCAGGCCGACGGCGGTACGCGGTGCGCAGCGATCTGCGGTGCGTACGTCGCCGCGCGGCGCGCGCTCGACCGTTTCGGTCTCGGCAAGGCGCTCATCGGATCCGTCGCGGCCGTCTCCGTCGGGATCGTCGACGGTGAGCCGCTACTCGACCTCGAGTACACCGAGGATTCGACCGCGGAGGTAGACATGAACGTCGTCCTTTCCGCTGACGGGCGAGTCATCGAGGTGCAGGCCACTGCCGAGCGGGAGCCGTTCACGCGCGAGTTGCTCGACGTGCTTCTCTATCTCGCCGCCGAAGGCATCGACGAGATCACGGAAGCCCAACGCGCAGTTCTCGAGGCGGCAGTTGCTTAGAACTCGTTTCACAATGAGCCTTGTGCCGCCGGGGCGCGCTGGGCGGCGCGATGCGGCGTCCTCAGTCGGCCCGATATGCCTGCATATCGGGCCTCCCTGCGTCCTTGCCTCGCACCGCCCATCGCGTCCCGATCGACGAAGCGCATTATGAAACGAGTTCTTAGAGGCTCCAACAAAATGAAGCGCTGTGCCGCCGGGCCGCGCTGGGCGGCGCGCTGCCGCGTCCTCGGTCGCCCCGATAGCGCTGCTATCGGGGCTCCCTGCGTCCTTGCATCGCACCACCCATCGCACCCCGTCGACGAGCCGTCATTTTGTTGGAACCTCTGAGCGCGATCCCGACGCTCGGCTGGGACGACAACCTTTTCCGCCTGGGGCTGGCGGCCGTGCTCGGCGGCGCGATCGGCTTCGAGCGCGAGCTGCGCGAGCGCGAAGCGGGGCTGCGGACGCATCTGCTCGTGTGCGTCGGCGCCGCGCTTTTCACGATCGTCGGCGCGTACGGGTTCGACGACTTCCTGACGAGCGGCGACCAGGTCGTTGGCGCGGATCCGACGCGGATCGCGGCTCAGGTCGTCACCGGCATCGGCTTCCTCGGCGCAGGCGCGATCATCCGCCAGGGCCTCTCCATCCGCGGGCTGACGACTGCGGCGACGCTCTGGGTCGCCGCTGCGATCGGTATCGCCGCCGGCGCCGGCTACTACCCGGGTGCGATCATCGGGACTGTCCTCACGCTAGTTGCGCTCTGGCCGTTGCGGCGCGGCGCGTACGAAGTGATGGAGCGGATCAGGCCGGAGGAGCGGAGCATCGTCGTCGCTCTGCGCCCGGAGACGAAGCTGACCCAGTTGCTCGAGACGCTCGAGCACGAGAACGCGCGCATCGAGCACTTCCAGCTCGAGGACGTGCGCGACCGCCGCATCGTCACGCTGACGCTCGACAAGCCGTCGGAGAGGCTGCTCGCGACGCTCGGCGATCTCGAGTTCGTGCAGGGCGTCCAGTGGAGCGCCTAGTAGCGCGGCTGTGCTCGACGAATCCCGGGAAGCTGCGCGAGCTGCGCGCGGCCTTGCCTGAGTGGGAGATCGAGCTGCTCGGCGCGGACGGCTATCCGCCGGAGACGGGGGAGACGTACTACGAAAACGCCCGCACGAAGGCCGAGTTCGGCCGGACGCACGAGCCCGAGCTCTTGGTGATCGGCGAGGACTCGGGTCTCGAGGTCGCCGGCCTCGGTGGCCGACCGGGCGTGCACTCGGCACGCTTCGGCGGCGACGATCCCGTCGGGCGGCTGCTCGCGGAGCTCCACGACGTCACAGACCGCCGCGCCCGTTACATCTGCGAGCTCGTCACGCTCGACCCCGACGGCGTCGAGCACCGCGGCACGGGCACGCTCGAGGGCCAGATCGTCGACGAGCCGCGCGGCAGCGAGGGCTTTGGCTACGACCCGATCTTCGTCCCCGAGGGGGAGGACGGCACTGTCGCCGAGCTCGGCAACGAGTGGAAGCGTAGAAATTCACACCGCGCGCGAGCCGCGGCGGCACTTCGCGCTGCGGTCGACCTCTGAGCCTGCGGGCTCAGCCTGGAAAAGCGCGCATCGCGAACCGAGTCAAGCAAGCCCGACAGGCTCGTCCTCGAGGCGAACGCGGCGCCGCTGCGAAACCCACCAGTTGAGCTCGGCGCCGAACACGAGCACGTTCGCCATCACGTAAAGCCAGACGAGCAGGATCGCCGGCGGCCCGAACGTCTTCAGCACGGGGTTGAGATCGGTGTAGCGCACGTAGACGGGCAGCACCTGGAAGCCGGCCTCGAGCACGACCGTCGAGAGCACCGCACCGGGCAGCACGTCGCGAAGCGAAAGCTCCTCGTTCGTAAGCAGGTAGTACACCGAGACGACGAAGACGAAGACGCCGATCGACGAGACCGCGAGAGTGGCCACGTACGCCGAGACATCGTTGTCGATCGCGTCCGGCGTGTAGTGCCGTAGGAACGCGACACCGAGCGAGCCGACGAGCAGCGCGACGAACAGCGTCACGAGCGAGCCGAGCATCAGGATCGAGGCGACCGCCTTCCCGTGCAGGAACGACCTGTTGGGCTTGCCATAGACGATGTTGAACGCCGACTCGAGCACGCTGAAGAGCGAGAGCGAGGTCCAAAGGAGGAAGGCGCCTCCGACGATCCCCAGCGTGGCTGCGTTGTCCTGAACCTGGCGCACGAGCGCGACGATGTCGCCGACCGGCGCATCGGGCAAGGCGTGCTGGATCTCGGTGACGAGGAAGCTGGACTCGTCGGCGCGGCCGGCAAAGCCGAGCGCCGCGAGCGCGAGGAACGTGAGCGGCACGAACGACAGCAGCGCGAAGTACGCGATCATCGCCGCGAGGTGCGTGCCGCGGTCGGCGAAGAACTTCCCGAACAAGGCTCGCTTCCGGACCTTCAACGGACGGAGTATGTTCCGCGCCGTGGACGACCACGAGCTCCGCACGGCCCTCCGGGAACACGCGTACCTCGAAGGCGACTTCGTCCTCCGCAGCGGACGCCGCTCGCGCTACTACCTCGATAAGTACCGCTTCGAGACGCGACCCGACCTGCTGCGCGCGCTCGGAGAGCGTCTTGCCGAGCAGATCCGCGAGCACGAGCCGGGCGCGGCGCGTATCGCCGGGCCGGAGCTCGGCGCCGTCGCACTTGCAGCAGCCGCGTCGCTCGAGTCGGGGCTTCCGTTTCTCATCGTCCGCAAGGACGCGAAGGAGTACGGCACCGCAAATCGGCTCGAAGGCGTGTTCGAGCCCGGTGAGCGCATTTGCCTCGTGGAGGACGTCGTGACGTCGGGCGGCGCGGCGCTTTCTGCGGTGCAGGCGCTCCGCGATTCAGGCCTTTCCTGCAGCACAGCGATCTGCGTCGTCGATCGCGAGGAGGGCGGTGTGGACGAGCTTGCGCGGCACGCTGTCCGCCTGCGCAGCCTCTTCACGGCCTCTGACGTCCTGTCCACCACCTAAGATCAGCGCCCAAAGCCCATGGTTGAGCCGCTTGTTAGGGTCCGGAGCCCCGGTCCAGGCAAATCCAGATAGGAGGATTCGTGACGAAGCAGGAATTCATCGCCTCAGTCGCACAGCGGAGTGGCCTTGCGAGCCGGGATGCTCAGAAGGCCGTCGATGCCTTTCTCGACACCATCACCGACACGCTCCGCAGCGGGGGTGACGTCAATTTCACCGGGTTCGGCAAGTTCTCGGCCGCTGCCCGAGCCGCTCGGCAGGGCGTGAACCCGCGGACGGGCGAGCGCGTCCAGATCGCCGCCACGACCGTGCCGAAGTTCTCGGCTGGCAGCCAGCTGAAGGCCGCAGTGAAGGGCGGCTAGCGCAGGCAAGCCTCGAGACGAAGCACAACAGGAGGCCGCCCGAGGAGCGGCCTTCCTTTTCCTCTTGCACACGAACATACGTTCGCTTACCATCGACGGATGCAGCTTCGGCTCGATGCGGCGGACCGGCTCGTCGAGCTCGTCGAGGAGCGACGCGGTGCTGTTCCGGTGGAGGACGCCGCCCGCGCGCTCTTCGCGCTCGCTCACCTGCCGGAGGGGATGGCGCGATCGCTGCTCGACGACGTCGTCGCCGCGGATGCGCGCCTGGTGTGGCGCGGCAGCTGCGTCGCACTCGCAGGCGGCGCCTCCGAGGCGCTGCTGCTCGAAGAAGCGGCCTACTGCGTCGTCGATCTCGAGACGACCGGGCTCTCGCCGGGCCGCTCGCAGATCTGCGAGATCGGTGCCGTGCGCATCGAGGCGCTCGAGCTCACGTCGACGTTGCAGACGCTCGTGAATCCACGCGAGCGGCTCCCGCTGCAAATCGCGTCGCTGACCGGCATCGACGAAAGACATCTGCGAAGCGCGCCGCACGTCGGAACGGCGACCGCGCGCTTCCTCGAGTTCGCCGGCGACGCGGTGCTCGTTGCGCACAACGCGCGCTTCGACATGGCGTTCCTCGACGCTGCCGTGCTGCGCCTCGGCGGCCGTCGGCTCGCGGCGCCCGTAGTCGACACCGTCTGGCTCGCTCGCCGCCTGCTCGCCGGCCGCGCGTCGCGCTTCGGTCTAGCTTCGCTCGCGCAGTTCTTCGGGACGGGCACGCGCCCGTGTCACCGTGCGCTGCCCGATGCAGAGGCGACCGCCGAGATCCTGCTCCATCTGATCGGTCTCGCGCAGGAACGCGGTGCCCGCACGGTCGCCGACCTGCTCGAGCTCTCGGCGCCGCGGCGACGCCGAGTCTACGGGAAGCGGTCGCTCGCGTTCGGCGCGCCGACGCTGCCCGGCGTCTACCTCTTCCTCGACGCGCACGGACAAGTGCTCTACGTCGGACGAGCGCGCGACCTGCGCGCGCGCCTGCGGTCGTACTTCCGCTCGGAGCGGCAGCGGCCGGCGCTCGAAGCCGCGCTTTCGGCGGTCGAGTCGATCGAGTGGCGCGTCCTCGGTTCCGAGCTCGAGGCTGCACTCGAGGAGTTGCGCCTGCTGCGCGAGCTGCGTCCGCCGGCGAACGCTCGCTCGACGCGCCCGGATCGCTACGTGTACCTCGGCGTACGCGGAGACCGCATCGTCGTCACACGCTCGCCGACGCCGCACGGCCCCCTGAAGAGCCGCCGCCGTGCCGAGCTCGCCGCACGCGCACTCGAGGCCGGCGAGCTGGAGCAGCCGCGGTCGGCCCTGCCGCGATTGCGGCGCAAGCTCGAGACGCTCGCCGAGGCGCAGCGGTACGAGGATGCGGCGCGCTTGCGCGACCGACTTGCGGCGGTAGAAGCGATGACCGCGGAACTGGAGCGCCTCCGGCGGCTGCGCGAGAGCGAGCTCTGCTTGCTGGCTCCGGCGGCTGAACCCGGCTTCAGGCGTGCCTTCTTCGTCGCGGCAGGGCGAGTCGCCGCTGTACGCACGGTGCCTGCAGCCGGATCGCTCGAGCTCGACGCGGGCCTGGCGGAGGCACGCCGCGCGGAGCCCTCGCTCGCACCGGAGGACGCTGATGAACTGCTGGTCGTGGCGCAGTTTCTCCGGCGGCCGTCGCCCGAGCTGCGCGTCCTGACCTTCGACGACCTGGCCCGCCGCTCCGCTGCATAGAGTGCTGGGCGTGACCCAGGTCGAGACGATCACCGGCGTGTTCGCCGACCGTGTGGCGGAGTGCGTGGAACGCCGGCGCAGTCAGCTCGTGCTCGGGCTCGACCCGGTGCTCGACCTCATGCCGGTCGAGCTGCAGGGGGAGGCCGCCGAAGGACCTCAGGCGCGCGGCGATGCAATTGCACGTTTCTGCCGGGGGCTGATCGATGCGGCGGCGCCGATGTGCGTCGCGGTCAAGCCGCAACTCGCGTTTTTCGAGGCGTTCGGTTCGCACGGACTGCGCGCGTTCGAGGACGCGTGCGCCTATGCGCGCGAGGCGGGTCTGCTCGTGATCGCCGACGCGAAGCGCGGTGACATAGGCTCGACGGCGCGTGCGTACGCGGCGGCGTACGTGGAGCCGCGCGACGGTGGACCTCCGCTCGCCGACGCGATCACGATCAACGCGTACCTCGGGCGCGAGTCGGTCGAGCCGTTCCTGAACGCGTGCAAGCGTCACGGCTCGGGCGTGTTCATCGTCACGAAGACCTCGAACGCCGGCAGCGCGGACGTGCAGGACCTGCGGCTCCGAGACGGCGAGGTCGTATGGCACCGCGTCGCGTTGCTCGCGCGCGAGTGGGGCGAACAGCTTCTCGGCGAGCGCGGGCTCTCGAGCGTCGGTCTTGTCATAGGCGCGACGTATCCGCGCGCCGTCGGCGAGGCGCGGAGGCTGTGTCCGCAACAGGTGCTGCTGCTTCCGGGCGTCGGCGCACAGGGTGCCGGTCCCGCAGAGGTCGCGCGCGCGTTCACGAGTGGTCCGGCCAGCGCGCTCGTCTCGGTGTCGCGCGCGATCGACTACGCCTTCCGCGCACGCGGCGGCGACTGGAGAACGGCCGCCGGCGCGGAGGCCGCGCGCCTGCGAGACGAGATCTGGGCCGTCTCCGGCTGGTAAGAGGATCGCGACGAAACGGCTGCTCCTGCTCCTGCTCGCGGCGCTCGCCGTCGCGTCTCCGGCGCTCGCCGCCGGGCCACCGGGCGTGGACGCCGGCTCCTACCTCGTGGTGAACGGCAAGACTGGCGAGGTGCTCGCCAAGCGCAACGCGCACGCGCGCGTGCCGATCGCGAGCATCACGAAACTGATGACGGTGCTCGTCGCGCTCGAGCACGTGAAGCTCACCGACGTCGTGTCGGTGCAGCCCTCTGCGGCGGGCGTCGGCGAGTCGTCGATCGACCTGCATGCCGGCGAGCACCTGACCGTGCGCGATCTCGTCAAGGCCGCCTTGATCCAGAGCGCGAACGACGCCGCCTACGCGCTCGCGGCGTATGCAGGAGGCGGAGATGTCGATGCTTTCGTGCGCGAGATGAACGACAAGGCGCGGGCGCTGCGGCTCCGCGACACGCACTTCGTTCGGCCCGACGGCCTCGACGCGCCGAACGAGCACTCGAGCGCAGCCGACGTCACGCGCCTCGCGCGCATCGCGATGCGCAACCCGGAAATCCGTGACACCGTCCGCGAGCGAAGCGACACCATCGCCGGCGGCCGCACGCTGCATACGTGGAACGACCTGCTCGGGACTTTCCGGGGGCTCATCGGCGTCAAGACCGGCCATACCGGCGCCGCGGGCTGGAGCGAGGTCGCAGCGGCGCGCAGGCCTGGGCTCACGCTCTACGCGACGATTCTCGGCAGTCCGTCGCGCGAGCAGCGAAACGCCGATCTTGCGGCCCTGCTCAGGTGGGGGCTTTCCCGATACCGTGTCTCGAGCGTGATCAGGCCGGGACGCACGTACGCGCTCGCGCAGGCGGGCTACGGCCGCGGGCCGTTGGGGCTCGTCGCCACGTCGGGCGTCCGCCGCGCCGTCCGCGTCGACCGGCCGCTCGTCGCGCGCATCGTCGCAGCGGCCGCGGTCGGGCTTCCCGTGCGCGAGGGCGAACGGCTCGGCGTGATGCGCGTCTATTCGGGGAAGCGCCTCGTCGTCGCGCGCCCGCTCGTCGCGGCGCGCTCGATCGAGCGTCCTGGCCTTGCCGGGCGCGTCGGTTTCTACGCCGGGCACACGCTGAAGCACATCGGGTCGTGGTTTACGTGACGACGTGATTGTCACCGTCACGCTCAACGCGGCGCTCGACCGCACGCTCACGGTGCCGAACTTCCAGCGCGGACAGAGGCACCGCGCCAGCGCGGGCCTGACTCTCGCCGGCGGCAAGGGCATCAACGTCGCGCGCACGCTCAAGGCACTCGACGTGCCAGTCGTCGCGACAGGGCTCGTCGGCGGTCGCACGGGGACGCGCATCGTCGAGGACCTGACGACGGAGGCGATCCTCAACGACTTCGTGCGCATCGGCAACGAGTCGCGCACGTCCACGATGGTCGTCGACCCGGCAGGCGGGACGTCCACCGAGGTCTACGAGTGGGGCCCACTCGTGAGCCGGGAGGAGCTCGACATGTTGCTCGAGAAGATCGCCTACCTCGCGCGGGCGGCCGACCTCGTCGTCCTCGCCGGCTCGCTGCCGCGGGGCGTCGACGACGGCTTCTACGCCGAGGCGATCCGCGAGCTCGCGCGCCGGCGCGTCCGCGTCGTGCTCGACGCCGAGGGCCAGCCGCTGCGGCTCGGTGTCGAAGCGGAGCCGTGGCTCGTGTCACCGAACCAGCGCGAAGCCGAGGGTCTCGTCGGCAACGAGTTTCACGACGAGGAGGACTTCCTGATGGCGCTCGACGCGATCGCGGAGCTCGGAGCGCGCAACGTATTGATCGGGCACGGCGCGGGGGCGTTCGCGCTCTTCCGCGAGGAGCGGCGCACGTTGCGCTTCGAGGCGCGCATCCCCCCGCACGAGCCGCTCGCTCCTGCAGGCGCCGGCGACGCGATGCTCGCCGGATACCTCGCCGCGCGCGTCGCCGAGCAGTCGCTCGACGAAGCGCTCCGTTCGGCGGTCGCGACGGGCGCTGCGGCGACGCTCGAGGTCGGCGGCGGCCGCTTCGATCAGCGCGAAGTCTCGCGGCTGGTGGCGAACGTCACGGTGCGTGCGGTGGAGCCCGTCAGCGCAAGTTAATCCGTCGGGGGCCGGTGCTACGATCGATCATGGCCGTCGAGCTCAGTCCTCAACAGCTTGACCGGCTCCTCGCGCTCGAGGAGAAGTTCGCCAAGGAGGGACTGACATTCGACGACGTGTTGCTCGTTCCCGCCGAGTCGCGCGTCCTCCCTAATGACGTATCGACCGCGACGCGGATCACGCGCAGCATCACGCTCGAGATCCCGCTCGTGTCAGCGGCGATGGACACCGTCACGGAGGCGCGCCTCGCGATCGCGCTCGCGCGCGAGGGTGGCATCGGGATCGTTCACCGCAACCTCTCGATCGAGGATCAGGTCGCCGAGGTGGACAAGGTCAAGCGCAGCGAATCGGGAATGATCGTCGAGCCGGTGACGCTGACGCCCGACGCGCTCGTGTCGGACGCGCTCGACCTGATGCGCACGTACCACATCAGCGGCGTGCCGATCATCGACGCGAACGACGTGCTCGTCGGCATCCTGACCAACCGCGACCTGCGGTTCGAGGACGACATCACGCAACCGGTCTCCGCATTGATGACCGCGCGCAATCTCGTGACCGCGCCCGTCGGCACGACGCTCGCCGAGGCTGAAGAGATCCTTCACCGCAACAAGATCGAGAAGCTGCCGGTGGTCGACAGCGATGGGCGGCTCAAGGGCCTGATCACGGTCAAGGACATCCAGAAGAAGATCCAGCATCCGAACGCGACGAAGGACGAGCAGGGTCGGCTTCGCGTAGGCGCCGCCGTCGGTGTCGGTTCCGATGCGCTCGAGCGGGCGGAGGCGCTGGCGGATGCGGATGCAGACGTTCTCGTCGTCGACACCGCTCACGGCCACTCGGCGGGCGTGCTCGAGGTCGTACGCCGGATCAAGTCGCGGCGCTCGATCGAGCTCGTCGCCGGCAACGTCGCCACGCGTGAAGCTGCGCAGGCGCTGATCGACGCGGGCGCGGACGCGGTGAAGGCAGGAGTGGGGCCGGGAAGCAGCTGCACGACGCGCATCGTCGCGGGTGTCGGTGTGCCGCAGGTGACGGCGATCCACGATTGCGCGCAGGCGGCGGCCGACCAAGACGTGCCGCTCATCGCCGACGGTGGCATCACGTCGTCGGGCGACATCGCGAAAGCGATCGGCGCGGGTGCGGACGCGGTGATGCTCGGCTCGATGCTCGCCGGAACCGATGAGGCGCCCGGTGAGGTGATGCTCGTGCAGGGCGAGCGCTTCAAGGAGTACCGCGGCATGGGTTCTCTCGGGGCGATGCGCGCGCGTTCCTTCTCCAAGGATCGCTACTTCCAGGGAGACGTCGAGGACGTGGACAAGCTCGTACCCGAAGGGATCGAGGGGCGCGTGGCCTACAAGGGGCCGCTCGCGCCGATCACGTACCAGCTCGTCGGTGGGCTTCGGCAGGCGATGGGCTACTGCGGCGCCGCGACCGTGCGCGAGATGCACGACGCGAGGTTCGTGCGCATCACCGCAGCGGGGTTGCGCGAGTCGCACCCGCACGACGTGACGATCACGAAGGAGGCGCCGAACTATCGGCGCTGACGCCGAGGTCCTGCACCTTCCGGAGGCGAGGCCGGAGGACCGCCCGGTGCTCGTCATCGACCTCGGCGGGCAATACGCGCAGCTGATCGCACGCCGCGTGCGCGAGTGCCGCGTCTACTCCGAGCTCGTTCCGCACACGGTGACGCCCGAGCAGGTGCGCGCGCGGAACCCGCATGCGCTCATCCTCAGCGGCGGGCCGGCGTCCGTGTTCGCCGACGGAGCGCCGCGCGTCGACCCTGCCATCTTCGGGCTCGGGGTTCCAACGCTCGGCATCTGCTACGGGATGCAGCTCCTCGCGCTCGACCTCGGCGGCCGCGTCGATCGCACGGGCATCTCCGAGTTCGGCAAGACCGAGCTGCGCGCGAACGAGTCCGAGCTCTTCCACGACCTGCCCGGCGAGCAGACCGTGTGGATGTCGCACCGCGACTCCGTTGTTGCGCCCCCGACCGGTGCGCGTGTCGTAGCCGGCTCGCCGTCGACGCCGATCGCCGCTTTCGAGGAGCCCGAGTCGCGCGTCTACGGCGTCCAGTTCCACCCCGAAGTCGTGCACACGCCGCACGGCATGGAGCTGCTGAAGAACTTCCTCTACAACGTCGCCGGCGCGCCGCCCTGGTGGACGCCCGCGACCGTGATCGAGGAGCAGGTCGAGCGGATCCGCGCGCGGGTCGGCCGCGACCGCGTGCTGTGCGGCCTGAGCGGCGGCGTCGACTCCGCAGTCGCGGCGCTGCTCGTCTACAAGGCGGTCGGCGACCAGCTCACGTGCGTCTTCGTTGACCATGGCCTGCTGCGCCAGAACGAAGCTGAAGAGGTCGTCGAGACGTTCGGCGGGCATTTCCACGTTCCGCTCGTGCACGTTCAGGCGCAGGAGCGGTTCCTCGCGCGCCTTGCAGGCGTCGCCGATCCCGAGAAGAAGCGGAAGATCGTCGGCGAGGAGTTCATCCGCGTCTTCGAGGAGGAGGCGAAGCGCCTCGGCGACGTGCGCTTCCTCGTGCAGGGGACGCTCTACTCCGACGTGATCGAATCGGGAGGGACGGACAACGCCGAGGTGATCAAGTCGCACCACAACGTCGGCGGCCTTCCGAAGGACATGCGCATGGAGCTCGTCGAGCCGCTGCGGCTCCTGTTCAAAGACGAGGCGCGGCGCGTTGGGGAGGAGCTCGGCCTGCCGGAGCGGATGGTCTGGCGCCAGCCGTTCCCGGGCCCGGGCCTCGCGATCCGGATCATCGGAGACGTTACGGCGGCGCGGCTCGCGACGCTGCGCGAGGCCGACGCGATCGTGCAGGAGGAGGTGCGGCGCGCGGGCCTCTACCGCGAGTTGTGGCAGACCTTCTGCGTCTTGCCTGCGATCCGCTCCGTCGGCGTGCAGGGCGACTCGCGCACCTACGGCTATCCGGTCGTGCTGCGCGCGGTGACGAGCGAGGACGCGATGACCGCGGACTGGGCCCGGCTGCCCTACGACCTGATCGAGACGATCTCGTCGCGCATCGTCAACGAGGTGCCGGAGATCAACCGCGTGGTGCTCGACGTGACGTCGAAGCCTCCGGCGACGATCGAGTGGGAGTGATTCCGGCGTAACATCGAGACCTGTGGACTTCGCCGACCTCCTGAAGCAGCGGCGGATGGTCCGGCACTACGACCCCGAGCCGATCCCGCGCGAGACCCTCGAGCGGATCGTCCGCACGGTGCGTCGCGCGCCGAGCGGCGGGTTCTCCCAGGGACAGCGGCTCGTCGTCGTCACCGAGCCCGGGACGCGCGCGCGGATCGCCGAGCTCCTCGACGAGGACGGCTGGGTCGCGCAGGGCCGCGAGCCGTGGATGTCTGTCGCACCCGTCCACATCGTCGTCTGCGCGCGGGAGCAGGACTACCACGACCGCTACAACGAGCCCGACAAGCTCGCCGTCACCGGGGGCGTCGAGATCGACTGGCCGGCGCCCTTCTGGTTCGTCGACGCGGGCGCCGCGATGATGCTCCTCCTGCTCGCGGCGATCGACGAGGGCCTCGCGGCTGGCGTCTACGGCGTCACCGTGCCCGAGATGCGGTCCTTCAAGGAGCTGCTCGGCATCCCCGACGACGTCGCAGTCGTCGCCGGCGTGACGATCGGCAAGGGCAAGCCCGACCCGAACGCGAGTCGCGCGTCGAGCCGCATGACTCAGCTCCGGCGCTCACTCGACGAGGTCGTCCGCTGGGAACGTTGGTAGAGCGCCTCGCCGCCGCGCGAATCGGCGACACGTTCAACCAGTACCGCGACGACCGCTTGACGCGGCGACTCGCGCGCTACCTCGAGGAGCGCTCCAACGCGCCAATCCTGCTCGTCGGAGAAGCGCCGGGCTACCGCGGCGCGCGTATCTCTGGTATCCCGTTCACCTCGGAGCGACTCCTGACGGGCACCGGACCGGCCGAGGCGACCGCGACGATCGTGCATCGCGTGCTCGAGGAGCTGGACATCGAGCGCGACGTGCTCCTCTGGAACGTCGTGCCGACGCATCCTGGCACTGCGAGCTCGAATCGCAGGCCGACGCGAGCCGAGGTCGAAACCGGGATGGTGTTCGCGCGCGAGCTCGCTCCCGGGCGCCGCGTGTTCGCAGTCGGCCGGATCGCCGAGGCCGCGCTCGACGCACCGTATGTCCGGCATTCGTCCAGAGGCGGGGCGGCCACCTTCCGTGAGACTGTACGTGCGTGCCTGACCTAGACCGGGTCATCCGTCGCAACACGGTCCTGCTCGCGTCGACGCTTGCAGTCAACTCGGCGGTCGTTCAGCTCGTCGCGGCCGTGTCTTCGCTCACGTTCGTGCTCGTCACCGGGGTGAAGGGACTCCTCGGCCTCGGCCCCGCGATCTTCCTCACGGCTGCCGCGCTCACCGGCGCCGTCGCAGGGCGCGCGATGGACCGCTACGGACGCAGGCCGGTGCTCGTCGTGGGCTTCCTCGTCGGCGGAACCGGTTGCGCGGTGACCGCGCTCGGCACGCACACGACGTCGACCGTCGCGGTCATCGTCGGGTTCACGCTCACGGGGTCGTCGAGTGCGGCGGCGCTGCTCGTCCGCACTGCGGCGGGCGACATGTATCCGCCGCTGCGCCGCGCGCGCGGCATCTCCTACGTCCTGTTCGGGTCCGTGTTCGGCGCGATC
>DASVFB010000255.1:0-2725 GCA_036380275.1 Gaiellaceae bacterium
GATCCCCCCGAGCCCGAGCGCCGCGCGCTTCGGCTCGAGCCGAACGACCCGCACGGTCGTCTCGTCGACGCCGTAGCAGCGGAGGTAGCACTCCTCCTCGCTCAGCGGTCGCAGCCGGCGCACGGCCGGAGCCTAGGCGCAACCCCGGACGACACCGACCTCGGTTGGAGCTGGCTCTTCCAACCCTTCCCGGCCGCCGGCGCCTTACTCGTACTGGAGCGCCTCCAGGACGTTCAGCCGGGAGGCTCGCCTGGCCGGGATCACGGCCGCAAGGACTCCGACGATGATCGCCGCGATGATGAAGTAGACGAGCTGGAGCCACGGGATCGTGAAGACGATCCCTTCGCCACTCAGCGCCTGCGCAACCAGTGCGGCGAGGAAGACACCGACGATCAACCCGAGCGTCGCACCCATCAGCGCCGTGACGATGCTCTCGTAGCGGATCATCATCCGCACCTGCCGTCTCGTCATGCCGACCGCGCGCAGCATCCCGAGCTCGCGGGTGCGCTCGAAGATCGTCAGCACCAACGTGTTGATGATCCCGACGAGGCTGACGATAACCGCCAGCGCGAGCAGCGCGTAGAGCAGGTTGATGATCTTCTTGACCGGGGCGAGGAAGTTCGTCTTGAACTCGTCCCGCGTCTGCACCTTCGCGTCGGCGAACTCGGCAACGTCGTCCTCGAGGGTGGAGGTGTTCGCGTCGCTGACCCCATCGGGCGTGTTGACCAGCACCATCAGGTCCTTCGGGCGCGGAATCGCCTTGTCGAACAGCTGCGTCGAGATCGTCGCGTCGCCAAACGGCGAGCCGCCGTTGGGCTCCTTGTAGGTCCCGATCAGCCGAACAGTCTTCTTTTGACCGCTCGGGAACTCGAGGCTCATCGTCGAGCCAAGCTTGAGATCGTGCTTCTTCGCGAAGTCCGTGCTCGTGAAGAAGCCGTCGTTCCCGAGCTTCGAGGGCACGGAGGGGCCGCCGGTCCTCCAGTCGATCTTCACGCCGGTCGCGATGTTGGGCTCGACGCCCGAGATGTCGTGATCGCTGCCGAGGAAGTGACCGGAGCCGGCGCGGATCGGCGTCACGTCGCTCACGCCGGGCTTGCCGACGAGCGATTTGCCTGCGGCAACGTCGATCGGCGTGAAGGTGTTCGTTGCCGTGATCGCGTAGTCCGCGGTGAAAAGCTCGTCCACGGCGTCCTCGAACGACTTGAAGATGCCGGCGCTGAAGATCGCCACGAAGGTGACCAGCGCGAGGCCGATCATGAGCGCGGAGGCCGTCGAGGCGGTACGCGAGGGGTTCCGGGTCGCGTTGTCGCGGGCGAGGATCCCGGGAGCGCCGCCGATCGACCGGGCCGGCGCGCCGAGCACGGCGGCGAGCGGCCGCACGACGCGGGAGGCGTTCATCGAGACGCCGAAGAAGAGCAGGATCACGCCGAAGCCGAGCAGCAGCAGGCGCGGGCCGGTCGCGATCCCACTGCCGAGCGTGCCGAGCGAGACCATCACCACGGCGATCGCCAACACGACGAAGGCCGTGACGGGGCCGTACTTGGCGAAGCGCGAGACCGGCAGCACCGAGCCCTCGCGCACCGCCGCGATCGGCGGCACGCGCGTCGCGCGGCGCGCCGGCCGGATGCTGGCGACCAGCGTGACGATCGTGCCCACGAGCAGCGAGACGATCACGGTTCGCGTCGCGAACACGGTCTGCCCCTGCGGCAGGTCGATCCCGAAGGTGACGAACAGCTTGTTGAGCCCCTTCGCAAGGGCGAGGCCGAGGAAGAGCCCGATCACCGAGCCGACTACGCCGATGACGAACGCTTCGATCACCACCGACCACAGCACCTGTCGGCGTGAGGCGCCGAGCGTCCGCAGCGTCGCGAACTCGCGCATCCGCTGCGCGATGGTGATGGAGAGGGTGTTCGCGATCACAAACGCGCCGACGAACAGCGCGATGCCGGCGAACGCGAGCAGGATGTACTGCAGGAACGCGATGTCGAACTGCTTCTTGTCTTCTTTCACCTGCGCGTTCGCGTCGCGCACCACGGCCGTAGGCGGCAGCAGCGGCTGGATCTGGGAGATCAGCTTCTGGGTCGAGACACCCGGCTTCGACTGAATGCGGATGATGTCGAGCTGACCCTGCTTCGCGAAGAATTTCTGCGCGGTTGGGAGGTCGAACAGCGCGAAGGTCGCGCCGCCGATGGAGCCGACGCCGCTGAGCTCGGCGATCCCGGAGATGCGAAAGGTGCGCTGCGGGCCGACCGCCTGGATGCGGATCGGGTCACCGACGGCGAAGCCCTTGTTGGCCGCGGTCGCCTTGTCGATGGCGACCTGGTCGCTGCCCTTAGGCCAGGAGCCCTCGGTGAGCTGCGTCGGATTGAACTCCTGGTAGCGCGGGTCGACCGAAAAGCCGAGCGACGGCGCACCGCCGGTGTCGACGACTTTTCCGTCCTTGCCGATCAGCTTGACGTTGTCGCTCTGGACGGCCCCGGCGGCAGCCTCGACGTCCGGCAGCGCCCTGACCTTCGTCAGGACGTTCTGCGGGAAGCTCGGCGTCTCGACGCCGTTGCCGTTCGTGTTCTTGAACGCGGCCTCGCCGCTGATCACCACGTCCGCGTTCTTGTACGAGTTCGTGACGATCGTGTTGAAGCCGTTGTTGATCGTGTCCGTGAGGATGTAGGTGCCGCTGATCATCGCGACGCCGAGGACGATCGCGATGGCCGTCAGCAGCGCGCGG
>DASVFB010000256.1:0-11132 GCA_036380275.1 Gaiellaceae bacterium
CAGGCACTGCTGGATCGTTTGGGCGCCGTGCACTCCCACGGACTTCGGGCCGGCAGCCGATTTCGCTCGAGCAACGGCGCTTTCGATGCCGTCGGTGACGAACTGGACTGTCGAGCCGGGCCGTGGCCAGCCGTCGGGCACGTGGTGAGTGGCGACGAAAGCGGGAATATCCCACGGGTGCTGGCCGCCCCAGCCGTCGGCGCGCTCGAACGTGCGCCGACCGGTGAGCATCGCGCCGACCTCAGCCTGCAAGCCTCTCAGGTGGTCGGCACTCTGCGCCGAGACGCGGAACGTCATGCCGGATGTCGTGCTCGCTGTGCGGACCTCGACGTCGCCCGAGAAGTACCAGTCGAAAACTTCGGCGACCCCGTCGTTCGCGTCGGCGACGTAGCCGTCGAGAGACATCGACATGATTGCGACAACCGTGCTCATCCTCTGGTGCTCCTTCGCTCGAAGGCGGGAGTAGTGCTTTGCTCAGAGACTCAGCAGGGACGCATAAATCATCGGTCAACCCCCTGGGGGCAGCGGGCCGGTGGCGCACGTTGGGGCGGAACTGCGCTCGTCCCGCAACGAGGCGGATCACTGTCGCTCGCTCGAGAGCTTGTCGCGGATAAAAACAACTCTGTAATTGGGAGCAACACCCTCGCCTGGGCCAGCGTTCCCAAAGACACCTTGAGGGCTCGTTCCGACGGTCGCTTCGGACCCGTTATCCCCGCAGCCGGTAGCTGAGCCGCACGAACTGCTTGTCGCGGGCAACGTCGACGAGCTCCAGGTCAGCTGCCGTCAACCGACGCGGAAGCAGCGGAGCCCCACCGCCGAGTGTCACCGGCGCGATGCCGACAAGCACCTCGTCCAACAGGCCGCAGTCGGTGAACTGCCCCACCAGCTCGCCGCCGCCGACGAGCCAGATGTTTCTCTCTCCGGCTGCGTGTGTCATCTCCTGGTGGACAGGTCGAACGTCTCCCTGCACGAAGCGGATGTCCGCTCCCGGAACCGGCGGCAGTGTCCTGTGCGTGAAGACCCAGCACGGCGTCTTCCCGTAGTAGGCATGCCACTTCTCAGGGTGATCGAGCAGATGGTCATGATCGAGCACCCACTCATAGGTCGTCGCTCCCATCGCCATCGCGCCTACGTCGGCGAAAAAGCGTGCGAACGAGTGGTCGTCACCTTCCGCGCGATCGACCTCGAAGAGCCAATCGAGAGAATTGTGCTCGTCCGCGATGTACCCGTCGAGGGTCGTTGCCGTGTAGTACTGGGTCTTCGTCACGCCGTCACTCTGCCAGGCCGCCCGCTGCGCGAGCGTCCTCAACCCGACGCCCGTAGTGGCAGGACCTGCGTGTCTTCTCAGGTCGCAATGCGGTCGAGGACGGCTCGTACCGTCGAGGGCCACCACGCATGCCGCCGTGAGTGGTCGGTGTGCCGGTGGCGTTCAGCGCGCGCGCGATCTGCGCCAGGCCTTGGCCGGCGTCACGTTTCGCTCGGATGTCGTCGACGAGTTCCGGCGAGACTGCGGCTGGCCGGCCCGGTCTCCCTGGCTTTTGTGCTTGTCCTTGAGCTGGGCGTCGTCGCTCAACGATCAGCCGCTCCAGCTCGTCGGCGGGAATCAGCCGCGTGCCCCACGGCATCTCGACCGTCTCGATCAGCGGCAGCACTCGCCGGTTGAAGGTCGACCTGCCCAAGCCGAGCGCCTCAGCGGCCTGGGTGCGCGTATAGACAAGCCGTTCGACACGAGTCGCCTCTCGCACGATCGCACGCTGCGCGGCGCGCGCGCGTGCGTCTGCTCCGAGTTGTTGGTAGACGACGTCGGAGAGGTGGCGTTTGAGTGCGCGAATGGCGTCGCGGCGGGTGCGGCCTTCGGCGCGTCGGCGTTCGATGTAGGCGCGGGCGCGCGGGTCCATCCGTGTGCGTCGATCGGCCTCTCTCGTGTGCGACAACGTCTCGGTAGTCGAGCGAAGTCGCTGCAAATCGTGAGGAGCCGACGCGCGGATTCGAACCGCGGACCCCTTCATTACGAGTGAAGGATCAGCGCTGTGCGCTGTCGCGTCAGGTCGCTCCAGGCCGCATGGCTACACCAATAGCAGTGACCAGAACCGAATCGGTACGACGCCGCGCGACCACCGCGTGTGCGCATGCTGTGCGCGTCGCCGAGTCTCGAGAGCTAGCGACTGCGCGAGAAAAGTCACCTCGGTGGCGATCTCGGGCAGCAAAAACGGGTTGGCCCGTCGAACCGCGTCGCTTCGAACGTCCGCGCCAGGTCGAGCGGATCAGGCCCCTCACCGCGTTGTGTGACCACGATCCCGATCGGCGCGCCGCCGAGCCGGCGCGCAGCGAAGGAGAGGGCTCGCCGTGTCGACAGGTCCAGCCACTGGGCGTCGTCGACGGCGAGGAGCACGGGACGGTCCCGCGCGAGCAGGCGGAGGACGTTCGCACTGGTTCGCCCGCGTTCGCTCCTGACGCACCGTTGAGGCAAAACCGCGTCGCGAGCGAGCGGTTCAGCGAACACGAACGAACGCTGAACGGTGCCATTGTTGCCACGGTGCCGCTACGTCTACCTCAGTTCGATCAGGCATCGTGCGCACGCAGACTGACCCAGATCCCGTCGTCGCTCAGGGCGACACCCCATGGGTAGTACCGCAGCCCGATTCGAGTCGCATGACCGCTCTTCGGGTCGATCCGCCACAAGGCGTGGTCGTCGGGCACAGTCGCCCAGATGCCGCCCGCACCGGCCGCAAGAGTCGTCACACCCGCGGCCTCGGCGGTCACCGGCAACGGGATCCGACGCGAGCGCCCTGATCCGAACGCGGGGAGGCGCACGACGTAGGGACTGCTCCAATTTCCGACCCAGACGGAATCGCCCCGTACGAGGAGGTAGCCCGGATTCTCGGCAACGAGGTCGTAGGTCTTCACGGCTCCGGTCTCCGCGTGCATTCGCGAGACACCTCCGCCGAGGAAGTCGCCCATCCAGAGGTCGCCGTAGCCTTCCGACCAAGTCAGCCACTTCGGCTGAACGTCGAAACGGACGGTGCGCTGCCGACCGGTCCGCGGGTCGACCTGGGTCACCGTGTGAGCGGCGTCGTCGGCATCGCCCACCCACAACGAGCCGCCGCCATACGCCAGGCCCCTCACGATGCCGCTGCCCGATCGGACGGGCCAGGTCTCCTCGAACTCGAGCGTTCGCGCGTCGACGCGCACGACGTTCGCACCGGGCCCCGATGCGTAGCAGTTCGCCACCCAGACATCGCCGGACGGATCGGCACCCAGCCCGCAAGGCGCGAGCCCGCCGCCGACGACCTGAGCCTCACCGGTCGCCGGATCCACCCGCGTGAGCCTGCGGTCGCCGGCATCGCGCAATCCGTCGGACTCCGAATAGCGGAGGACGCCGTGCGTGATCCAGACGTAGCCACCGGCGGCGACGACGAAGTCCGCTCTCGGTCCGATGCGAATCACCTTCGTCGGCTCGAGGGTCTTCGGGTCGAGCCGGACGAGGCTGTTCGGAAGCGGCACGGGAGCCGCCTCGCCGCCGCGCGGGAACACGAACATGGCTGCTGCGGCGCCGGCGAGCGATGCAACCGCCGCGGCGATCGCGACCCCGCGGCGCACACGTCGCCGCGGAGCGCCCGAAGCGGGCGGCATCGCTGTCGAATCGCCGCCGACCGCATAGGCGATCGAGCTCCTAGGCGAGCTTCGGATGATCCTCAGATAGACCGCTTCCGTCTCCGCAGACGGGTACGCGCCGAGCTCGTCCGCGAGAAAGCGCCGGCAGCGTTCGTACACGCGAAGCGCTTCGGCGGGGTTGCCCGCAGCCACGTGCGCCTCCATGAGGCGGCGATAACCGCTCTCGCGAAACGGCTCGAGCTCCGTCACCTCGCCCCCGTACCGGGCCGCTTCCGCAGGCTCTCCGCTCGCGACCGACGCATCGCACAGACATTCGAGCGCGCGCACGAGGAGCTCGCGGAGGTCCCGACGACGTTCCTCGACCCACGCGCCGTCCTCACCCGGTAGGAAACTCCGCCGAGCGAGCGCGGTCGCCAGCAGGCCTTGCGCGCGGGCCTCGGCGACGCCGCCCGCCGCAAACGCGGCCTCGGCGCGGTCGACCGCGACCGCCGCGGCATCCACGTCGATCCACGTGCCCGAGGGCAGCGTGAGCTTGTAGCAGCCGAACGCGCTTGTGAGCGCGGCCGAGCCGTCGATGCCGCACTCGACGAGCAGCGCGCGCAGCTTGGTCGTCAGTACTCTGAGCGCCTTCTCCCAGGTCGCGGGAAGCTCGTCACCCCAGAGGAGTTCCGCAAGCTCGTCGCGCGGAACGGGACGGCCTTCCTGCGCCGCGAGGTAGGCGAACAGGATGCGCCCCTGGCGGCCGGGAAAGCGCTCTTCGCCCAGCCGGGTGCCGTCCGCCTCGACGGCAAGACGCTCCGTTAGGGAGATCCGAACGTTCAACAACCCTCCTTCCGACCGCGCTAGCGCCGCTGCTAGCCCTGCCCTAGCAACCTTCTAGCCGCACGTCCGAAGTATCGCCCGCGACATGTTCCGTGACAAGGCGCTCCGCTGCGACTGCGGCTATGAGGTACGTGCGCGCGACGAGGAGACCGCCGTCGAGGAGATCCGACGGCATGCCTCGGAGGCGCACGGAATCGAGTTCACGGTCGAGCTCGCGCTCGACGTCGTCCGGAAGGCACGGCTCGGGCTCGAGCACCACGGAGCCACCGGAAAGGAGAAGCAATGACCGTCGTACGGCGTGCACTCGCGCCGACGCTCGTCCATCCCATCCAGAGAGGAGTAGATCGATGATCAGAGGAAGCAGGGGGAGCAAGCGGGCCATGCTCATCGTCGGCACCGCGCTCTTGATCCTGGCGGCCGCCGCCGCGGTCAACGTCGTCCCGTCGGCCGCGGTGGATCCGCCGCCGCCGATCGCGGCGGAGCCGCTCACCGCTCGTTCGGTCTTCCCCGACCTGATCGACATGAAGCTCAAGCTCAAAACGCACCACGGGGGCACGACGGTGGTCCAGGTCGACGACCCGTCCCGCACAGTCGACGTCAGGTACACGGTGCAGCCGGGCGCCCGGTTCCCCTGGCACACGCACTATGGGCCGGTGATCGTGAACATCATCTCCGGCTCGCTCACCTACGTCGCGGCGGGCACCTGCGACGAGACGACGTACTCGCCAGGACAGGCGTTCGTCGATTCCGGGCACGGTCACGTCCACAGCGCCTACAACCCCGGCACCGAGCCGACGGTGTTCATCGCCACGTTCTTCGAGGCACCCGAAACGGGCGCGTTGCTGATCCCGGTAGACCCCGCTTGCTAGACGAGCCGGCGGAGCCATGCGGCAGGCCGGTGGGCTAGCAGTCCACCGGCTCGCCGCGCGGCACTACCGAACCTCATCCGAGATCTTCGTCGCTGCAAATCCGGAGAGCCGACGCGCGGATTCGAACCGCGGACCCCTTCATTACGAGTGAAGTGCTCTACCAGCTGAGCTACGTCGGCGGGGAACGGGATTGTAGCCGCGAACCGGCCGCGGGCCTGCTCTCCGGTCAGTAGTCGTAGAGCATCGTCGCCGCACGTCGAGCGCCGGTTCTCGTTTGACGGCTTGTTATTCGATGCATTAGCCTGCTTCATACCCGACCAAGCCGATCGACAAAGGAGAGACGTGCGCCGTATTGCCCTGCTTACCGTCCTGCTCGCCGCATTCGTCGTCCCCGCCGCGGGCGCCCGCACGACCGACACGACGCTTTCGCTCGTCGCGTACTCGACGCCGAAGGACGCGTTCTCGAAGATCATCCCCGCGTTCCAGCAGACGCCCGCTGGCAAGGACGTCTCATTCACGCAGTCGTACGGCCCCTCCGCCGACCAAGCGCAGTCGATCGTCAAGGGACTCCCCGCCGACGTCGTCGACTTCTCGCTCGAGCCCGACATGCGCACGCTCGTCAAAGCGGGCCTCGTCGCGCCGACGTGGAACGCGAACAAGTACAAGGGCATCGTCACCCGCTCCGTCGTGGTGATCGTGTTCCGCGAAGGGAACCCGAAACACATCCGCAGCTGGAACGACTTGATCAAACCGGGTGTTGAAGTGCTAACGCCCAACCCGCTCACGTCAGGAGGCGCGCGCTGGAACGTCCTCGCCGCGTACGGCGCGCAACTCAAGCTCGGCAAGACGCCGAAGCAGGCGGAGCAATACCTCTACAAGCTCTTCCACCACGTCCCCGTGCAGGACAAGTCGGCACGCGATGCGCTCAACACGTTCTTGAACGGGAAGGGCGACGCGCTGCTCACGTATGAGAACGAGGCCCTCCTCGCGCAGCACAACGGCCAGAAGGCGTACTTCAACATCCCGAAGGCGACGATCCGAATCGACAATCCGGTCGCCTCCCTCAGCACCAGCAAAAACAAGACGGAGGCGCAGAGCTTCGTCAAGTTCCTCTACACGCCGGCGGCGCAGAAGCTCTTTGCGCAGAGCGGCTACCGGCCTGTCCTGCCGAGCGCGACCAAGGGCTTCAGCTTCCCGGTGCGGCCGAAGCTGTTCACGATCGACTACCTCGGCGGCTGGACGAAGGCGCAGAAGAAGTTCTTCGACCCCAACACCGGGCTGGTGGCGAAGATCGAGGCGAGCCTTGGCGGTTGACGCCGCCGCCGTCCGCGTACCCGCGGCGGTCCGCACCCCTCGGTTCGCCGAGGTCGCCGGCGGCGGATTCATCGTCGGCTACCTCAGCCTCGTCGTCCTGCTTCCGCTCGCGGCGCTCGCGGCGGAAGCGGGCAACTTCGAGCACGCCGTCACGAACCGCGAGGCGCTCTCGGCGCTCAAGCTCACGCTCGGGCTGGCCCTCGCGGTCGCGCTCGTGAACGCCGTCGTCGGCACCGCCACGGCATGGGTGCTCGTGCGCGACGAGTTTCGCGGCAAGCGGCTCGTCAACGCCGTGATCGACCTACCGTTCGCGCTGCCGACGATCGTCGCGGGACTGACGCTGCTCGCGCTCTACGGACCGCGCGGTTCGTCGGGCATCAACCTCGCGTACACGCGCGCCGGCGTCCTGGTCGCGCTTCTGTTCGTGACGCTCCCGTTCGTTGTACGCACCGTGCAACCCGTGCTGCTCGAGCTCGACACGGAGATGGAGGAGGCCGCCGCTTCGCTCGGTGCGCGCTCGACGGCGATCTTCCGTCGCATCGTCTTCCCGAACCTGCTGCCGGCGATCCTCTCGGGCGTCGCGCTCGCGTTCGCGCGCGCGGTCGGCGAGTTCGGGGCAGTCGTGCTCATCTCGGGGAACCTGCCGTTCAAGACCGAGATGGCGTCCGTGTACATCTTCGGACGCATCCAATCGAACGACGCAGCCGGCGCGGCCTCGCTCTCGCTCGTCCTGCTCCTGATCTCGTTCGCGACCTTGCTCGTGGTCGGTGCGCTACGCCGCTGGGCGACGAGGCATGATCGCCAGGATTAGCCTCCGCGTCGGGGTACTCATGTACCTCGCGGCGATCCTGCTCATTCCCGTGGGGCTCGTCTTCTGGCGCGCGTTCGAGCACGGCGTCGGGCCTGCGTGGGACGCGGTGACGACACCCGGCGCGAAGCACGCGTTCTGGCTCACGCTCGAGATCGCAGCGATCGCCGTGCCGCTGAACACGATCTTCGGCATCGTCTGCGCGCTCGCGATCGTGCGCCACCGCTTCCCCGGTAAGGGCGTGCTCAACGCCGTCGTCGACCTGCCGCTCGCGCTCTCGCCGGTCGTCGTCGGGCTCTCGATCGTGCTCCTCTACGGTCGCGACGGCTGGCTCGGGTCGCTGCCGTTCCAGGTGCTCTTCGCAACTCCGGCGATGGTCCTCGCGACGATCTTCGTCTCACTGCCGTTCGTTGTGCGCGAAGTCGTGCCCGTGTTGCGCGAGATCGGCACCGATCAGGAGGAAGCCGCCGCGACACTCGGCGCGGGCGCGTTCTCGACGTTCCGCCGGGTCACGTTGCCGGCGATCCGCTGGGCGGTCGCGTACGGCGTGATCCTCACGACCGCTCGCGCCCTCGGCGAATACGGCGCCGTGCGCGTCGTGTCCGGGAACATCGAAGGCAAGACGCAGACGATGACGCTGCTCGTGCAGGACAGCTACGACAACTACGACATCACCGGGGCGTACGCGGCATCCGTGCTGCTCGCGATGATCGCGATTGCCACCTTGCTGCTGATGACGATGTTCAGGCCACGAGAGGAGAGGACGTGATCTCTGCCCGCAACGTGACGAAGCGCTTCGGTGAGTTCGTCGCGCTCGACGACGTCTCGGTGGATGTGCCGAGCGGTGCTCTCATGGCGCTGCTCGGGCCGAGCGGCTCTGGCAAGTCGACGCTCCTGCGTGTGATCGCCGGGCTCGAGAAGCCCGACGCCGGCGACGTGTTCATTTCCGGACGCGAGGCGACGCAGCTGCGTCCCCAGCAGCGCGGCGTCGGCTTCGTCTTCCAGCATTACGCGCCGTTCAAGCACATGACGGTCGCAGACAACGTCGCGTTCGGGTTGACCGTGCGGCGGCGCCCGAAAGCGGAGATCCGCGATCGCGTGCACGAGCTGCTCGAGCTCGTGCAGCTCGAGGGACTCGGCAAGCGCTATCCGGCGCAGCTCTCGGGTGGGCAGCGCCAGCGGATGGCGCTTGCGCGTGCGCTGGCGGTCGAGCCGGAGGTGCTCTTGCTCGACGAACCGTTCGGCGCGCTCGACGCGCGTGTGCGCCAGGAGCTGCGCGAGTGGCTGCGCCGGCTGCACGACGAGGTGCACGTCACGACCGTCTTCGTGACGCACGATCAGGAGGAGGCGATGCAGATCGCCGACCACATCGTGCTCGTGAACCACGGCCGGGTGGAGCAGATCGGAACGCCGCAGGATCTCTACGAGCGTCCCGCGAACGAGTTCGTGCTCACCTTCGTCGGCGAGGCGACGAAGTTTCGGGGCGACCTCGTCCGTCCCCACGACGTCGTGCTCGCGGCACTCCCCGAGGACGGCGCCGAGGAGGCGCTTGTCGAGCGCATCGCGCATCTGGGGTTCGAGGTACGCGTCCAGCTCGTCCTCGGCGACGGCGAGCGCTTCGACGCGCAAATCACGCACGACGAGGCGGAGCGCCTGGAGCTCGGCCACGGGCAAATCGTCTACGCGCGTCTCGTTCGCCGGCCCGGCGTCGCACACGAGGCCGAAACGCTCATGTCCTAGGGACAGTCCCTCGGACCTGGCCGAAACGCCTCTGCCCTAGGGACAGTCCCTGGGGCATGTCCGAAGAGCGGCGCTAATGGGGCGACCAGGCGTCGGGGTCGAGGACGAGCTCGCGAACACGGTCGGGTAGCTCGTCCGCCGCGACGTCCGCGAGAGTCACCTCCTCGAGCACGGCGCGAACGTTCGCGCGCAGGGCGATAAAAACGTCACGGAGCGGATTCGCGGCACCCTCGTACTCGAGCTCCTCGGGCCGCACGCCTCGGACGTTCGCAAGCGGCCCCTCGACAGCACGGATCACGTCCGCGAGCGAGATCTCGCCCGGCGACCGCGCGAGCCAGTAGCCGCCGTCAGCACCGCGCTGGCTCGCGACGATCCCCGCGTGCTTCAGGTCGAGCAGGATGTGCTCGAGAAAGCGCAGCGGCACCGACTGCGCACGCGAGAGCGCCTCGGCCTTGACGTGGCCTTCTCCCTGCGACGCCAGCTCGACGGTCGCACGAAGTGCGTAGTCGGCCTTCGCCGAGAGTCTCACTACACAACCTGGGCTGCGACGCCGCCGAGCTCACCTCGCACGCGCACGAACAACGCATCGAGCGCGAGCTGCGGCGCGATATTGAACTCCTCGAACGCGCGCCAGGTCTCGCGGACGTGCTCGCACGCCGCCTCTGCGGCCGGGATGCGTTCGCGCGACGCATCCTCGACAAGCCGTTCGAGCCGATCGGAATGCACGACCGCGCCCTCGGCGCCGACGGCGACAGCGATCAGGTCGCGGTACCACCACGCGAGCTCGTCGAGCGACGCGAGCAGCTCCTCGCGCTCCGCGCGGCGCTGCGCCCGCTTCACGCGCTGCTCAGCTTCGCGTCCAGTCAGCTCCAACGCTTCGACGGCCTCCTCCGCCTCGGCGCGCGCCTCTGCGCCGCGCGCCTTGATCCCTTCCAGGAGCGTCCGCGCCGCTTCGCCGGCGTCGAAGGTGTCGGCGTCATAAACGCTGCGCGCAACGTCGAGCAGCACGTCTCGGCGCTTGCGCCCCTGGGGATCGAGCAGCCGCTCGAGCCTGTCGAGGCGGCCGGCGGCAAGATGCGTGATCGCCGCAGCCTCGTCGGCGTCGAGGCCCGGCGCACGCCGCAGGAGCTCGGCGCGCACCGCCGCCCCCGACAACCTGCGAAACGGGATGAGCTGGCAACGCGAAAGGATCGTCTCCGGCAGCGGCCCGAGGTCGTCGGCGATCAGCACGATGACGGCGTACTCCGGGGGCTCCTCGAGGTCCTTGAGCAGCGCGTCCGCGGCGGCCTCGTTCATCGTGTGCGCATCGAGGATCACGTACACGCGGTGCGACGCCTCGAACGGCCGCATGTGCAGGTCGCGGCGGAGTCCACGGATCTCGTCAATCAGCACCTGATCCCCCACAGGCTCCAGCTCGTAGAGGTCCGGATGCGTCTTGCGGGCGACGCGGCCGGCGTCGCCGATCACGGCGCCGGCGAACGCGGTCGCCGCGCGACGCTTGCCGACCCCCGGCGGCCCGTGGAACAGATAGGCGTGCGCCGGCCCATCGGCGAGCGCGGCGATGAGCAGGCGCTTGGCCTCCTCCTGCTCAGGAAAGCTCTCGAAGCTCATCTCTGACGATTCTCGCCAGCTCGGCGGCGGGACGCGTCGCGTCCAGCTTCTTGATCCGGTTCGGGAACATGGTCGCGAGCTCCTCGTAGGCGCGCTCGACCGCCGCCTGGAGCTCGACGCCCTCCCGCTCGATGCGGTCGCGATCGTCGGGCGCCCGGCTCGCCGCCTCCTCCGCACCGAGCACCAGGAGGAACGTCCGATCCGGGAGCAAGCCGCGCGTCACATCGAGGTTCAGCTCGAGCACGCGGTCGACGCCCAGCCCGCGCGCGAGCCCCTGGTACGCGAGCGACGAGTCGAGGTAGCGGTCGCAGACGACGTCGGCGCCGTCGCGGAGGGCGGGATGGATCACCTCC
>DASVFB010000257.1:0-3804 GCA_036380275.1 Gaiellaceae bacterium
CTGCTCCTCAACTGGATGGCGAAGACACACCTCTACGGCGCAGTCGCCGCGTTGGCGACGCGTCGTGCAAACCATGTCGTGTGGTGGCAGCACACCGTGTCCCGGCGCCACTGGCTCGACCGTTCCGCGACGCTCCTGCCGGCCCGTGCGGTCGGCTGCTCTTCGCGCCACGCGGCGGCCGCCCAGGCGGCGACGTGGCCGCACCGGCCCGTGTTCGTGGTGCACCCCGGGATCGAGGCCCCGGCGCGCTCGGGTGACGAAGCCCGTCGCCGCCGCCGCACGGCGCTCGGCATCTCCCGGTCGCGGCACGTCGTCGGCCTCGTCGGACGGATCGAGCCCGGCAAGCGCCACGAGCAGTTCCTCGACGTCGTCGCGGCGCTAATCGAGCGCGGCCTGCCGGTGCACGGGCTCGTGGTCGGCGGAGCCCTTCCCGGGAAGCCGCCTCAGGCGATGTATGAGCTCGAGACCGCGGTTCGGCGGAGAGGGCTCGACGCGAACGTGACGCTGACGGGACAGGTCGCGGATGCCTGCGTCCTGATCGAGCTGATGGACGTGCTTGTGAGCCTCGCCCCCGCCGAGGCCTTCGGGATCGCGGTGCTCGAAGCTATGGCCCTCGGCGTTCCGGTGATCGCGAGCGCGACCGGAGGGCCGCGGGAGATCATCGAGGACGGTGAGTCGGGGCTGCTCGTGGCGGGCTCGCGGCCGGAGGACGTTGCCGACGCCGTCCATCGGGTCCTCGACGACGTGCGCCTCCGCGAGCGGCTCAGCGCAGGTGCGGTCGAGAGATTTCGCAGCAGATTTGCGGCCGAGCGCATGGCGGCCGATCTTCAGGGTGCGATCGCGGAGCTCGGTGCCGCATGAGGTCGCTCGTCCATCCTCTCGTCGAGGAGCGCGACCGGCCGCGCGTGGATGCCACAGCCGCTACGCGTGGCGATCTCCATGTCGTGCTCGTTGCTCACGACGTCCACGACGGCGGCGGTATGGAGCGCGCGTGTGCCGAGCTGATCCGCCGCGCGCCGAGTGACATCTCATTCACCGTCGTCTCTCGGACCCTCGGCGACGACCTGCGCGAGCGCGTCAGTTGGCGACGGGTGCCGACGCCGAACCGGCCGTTTCTCCTCAAGTACACGGTGTTCTTCCTGCTCGCGTCGCTCCGGCTGCTTCGGACCCGGGGTCTCCGGCACTCCGTGGGGGCGATCGTGCCGAACCGAGTGGACGTCGCGGCCGTCCACTTCTGCCACGCAGGCTACGTCGCGCGCACGAGACGGCTCGCGCCGCCCGGAGCGACGCCATTGCGCGCGCTGAACACGGCCGTGACGCGGATCGTCTCGAAGCTCGCCGAACGCTGGTGCTACCGGCCTGGGCGCGTCCGTGCCCTCGCGGCGGTTTCCGCCGGCGTCGCGCAGGAGCTCGAGGCGCACTTCCCGAACATCCCGATCGTCGTCACGCCGAACGGCGTGGACGTGGTGCGCTTCCCGTCCGTCGAAGACGGCAGGCATTCCTCGGCGCAGACGGCGGGTAAGCCGCTAATCGCCTTGTTCGTCGGCGGCGACTGGGATCGGAAAGGGCTCGGCCCTGCGATCGAGGGCCTGGCCGAGGCACGGCGCCTCTCTGACCGCCGCCTCGAGCTCTGGGTCGTCGGGCGGGGAGACGAGCGGCGCTTCCGCCGCCTGGCGGAGCACAACGGGGTCTCCAGAAACGTGCGCTTCTTCGGTTTTCGCGGCGGCGTGGAGCAGTTCTACGACGCTGCCGACGTCCTCGTGCTGCCGACGCTCTACGAGGCCGATCCGCTCGTCGTGCACGAGGCGGCCGCGGCCGGCCTTGCAATCGTCGTCACTCGTGTCAACGGCGTCGAAGAGCTCGTCGGCGACGACGAGGCCGGCTTCATCGTCGATCGCAATGCGCACGCAATCGGAGCCGCTCTTGCACGTCTGGCGGTCGACGAGCCGCTGCGCCTTCGTCAGGCGGCAGTCGCGCGCGCAAAGGCACGCGCGATGTCCTGGGAGCGGTCGACATTCGGCGTCGTCAACCTCTACCGCCGACTCGACGAGCAGTCGCCGGCAGGCAACGGTCGCAGATGACGAGGCCGGCGGCCGGCGTCCACGCCCTGGTCCGCGTCGACCTGATGTTCCTCGGGCTCGCGGGGGTGCTGGGGTCGGCGACTATCGCCGCAGGCATGACGAACCCGACCGTCGCGCGGCTGACGCTCGCGCTCGCCGCGCTCTGGCTTCTGGCCAGCCTCGGCTTTGCGGCTCCGAGGAGCCTCCTGTACGTGCTTATCGGCTGGCTGGCGGTGCTCGGATTCGCGCGCCGCGTTGCGTCTGTCGAGTTCGCGCCCGGGCACACCGACCCGCTGCTGCTCGTCGAGCCGGTTGCGGTCGGCGTGCTCCTCCTCGCTGCGATCGGACGCGGCGGCCTCGCCATGCGCTCGACGCTCTCGAAGGTGACGCTCGCGCTTGCGCTCCTCTTGCTCGCCGGCTCGCTCAACCCGGCGCAGGGCGGAATCGCGACCGGTCTGGCCGGCTTGTTGTTCGCGCTCGTGCCGGTCTGCGGGTTCTGGATCGGCCGTGCGTTTTGCGACGACGCAACCTACGCGCGCATCCTTCGTCTCGTCGCGGTCCTCGGTGCGCTTGCCGCCGCTTACGGCCTGAGTCAGACGTTCTCAGGGTTCCCGTCATGGGACGAGGCGTGGATTCGGGACCAGGGCTATTCGGCGCTCAGCGTGGGCGGGGTCACACGTGCGTTCGGAAGCTTCTCTTCGGCCTCCGAATACGCGAGTTTCGTCGCGATCGCGCTGCTCGTCTGGCTCGCGCGCGGCTTCCGAACGTCCCGCGCGATGATCGCGGTGCCGATCGTGGCGCTGCTCGGGACGGCGCTCCTCTATGAATCGTCGCGCGGAATCATGTTCAAGCTTCCTGTGGCGCTTGTACTGATCCTGGCGGCGCGTGCCAGGCAGCCGCTGGCGCTCAGCCTGGCGGCAGCCGCCGCGGCGATCGTCATCTTGCCGGTCGTCGTGTCGAGCTTCGTGCCGGCGTCGGGCGCCGGCGGCGGCGCGTCTTCTCCCCTGCTGCAGCATCAGCTGACAGGTCTCGCGAACCCACTCGATCCGTCGGCGTCGACGCTAGCCGTGCACGCCTCGCTCGTCGGCAACGGCTTCGCGACCGCCTTCCGCGAGCCACTGGGTGTGGGCACGGGGGCGGTCACTATCGCCGGACAGAAGTTCGGCGGCAAGGCCCGAAACACCGAGGCGGATCCGTCGAACGCGGCGGTCGCGCTCGGGATTCCCGGGCTGATCGCGTACGTCGTGCTTCTGTGCGCCGCCGTCGGGCAGGCCTACCGGCTGGCGGCGCGACGCCGCGACTGGCTGTCGGCGATCGCGCTCGGTCTGCTCGTCGTGACATTGCTCGAGTGGCTCACCGGCGGCCAGTATGCGGTCGCGTTCCTGTTGTGGTTGACGCTCGGCTGGATCGACAGAACGAGCGACGAGTCGAACGGTGCTCTCGTCGAGGGCCGTGCATGACGCACGGCGGGGAACCCTCGGTCCTCATGCTCGGCGACGGCTGGGCCCCCGACTCCGCGGGGGGCGCCGCGCGGGTCATCCGCGAGCTGCACCGGTCGCTGCAGCCCCTGCTCGACGTCCGCACGATCGTTCTCGGCCCGCTGCCGGAGGGCGCTGAAGGCGTTCGGGCGGCGGGCGACGCGCGCGCGCCGCTCCCGCGTCGCCTCCGGAGCTTCGCTCGTGGGGCGGCGGAGGGCGCCCGTGCGGCGGACGTCGTCGAGGCGCACTTCGCGCTCTACGCGAGC
>DASVFB010000258.1:0-7519 GCA_036380275.1 Gaiellaceae bacterium
CATCGTCGCCTCGGTCATCTCGGACGTTCTCCGCGGTCGTCCCGCCATCTACGCGACGCTCTCCGGCTACGACGAGGTGGCACACCATTCCGGCCTCGAGCGGCACGACACCATGGAGACGCTTCGCAAGCTCGACAAACAACTCGGGCGAATCTCGAGAGCCACCCGGTACGCCCCGCGGCCGTACAGGATCGTCGTGCTGTCCGACCACGGTCAAACACAGGGCGCAACGTTCAAGCAGCGCAACGGGTACGCGCTCGACGAGCTCGTTCGCCGATCGATCGAGGAGGGGCGGGTGCAAGCGCTCTTCGGAGGAGACGAAAACGAGGCAGCGGTCGGGCTGGCGCTCGACGAGGCCCGAGACGCCGATCCGGCATCAGCGAACAACGGCGGGAAGAGGGTCGACGACAAGGCCGTCGTCGTGCTCGGCTCGGGCAACCTCGGCCTGGTCTACCTGATGGAGGAGCGGCGTCGCCTGACCCTCGAAGAAATCCAGGACCGGCATCCACGACTCGTTCCTACACTTCGGGACCATCCGCACGTCGGCTTCGTGCTCGCCAACTCCGCAGCTCACGGGCCGGTGGCGCTCGGCGCCGGCGGCGCTCACTACCTTCGAGACGGGCGCGTCGAAGGCCGGGATCCTCTCGGCGGCTTCTCCGCGAACTCACCTGAACATCTGCGCCGCTCCAACGGGTTCGAGCACGCCCCGGACCTCTTCGTCAACAGCTTCTACGACGAGCAGGTGGAGGAGGCGTGCGCCTTCGAGGAGCTGATCTCGTTCCACGGCGGCATGGGAGGCTCGCAGACGCGCCCGTTCATCCTCGCTCCGATCGACCTGCCGCTTCCGGAGCAGGCGATCGTCGGCGCGGCAAGCGTGCACACAGTCCTGTCCGGGTGGAGAGCGCTCCTAAACGACGGCCCTGCCGGTCGCTAGAAGTTCACCGCACAGGATGCTAGAGTGACCTTGCCTTGCCCCAGCCTTAGGCGGGCAGATCGCTTCCGGCTCCGACACCTGGCCGGCGTGGCGCGCGACCGAGTTGCGCGAATCACAAGCCGCAAGGGAGGGAGCTCGTGAAGGATTTCACGCCCCCTATCAAGGTTTCCGGAGTCCCGCTCGACTCACGTGCCGCGCGCCGGATCAAGGCAGGAGAAGGCGGCCTAGCCGAGCGGCTCGCGTTCCGAATGCAGCGACTTCCGGCGCTGCTCGTGTCGTGGATCGTGGCGAACGTCGGCGCAGTTCTTCTCGCAATCGTCATGATCGGACTCGGCTTCTTCGTCACGAAGGTGGTGCTTTCGAGCCAGGCCATCGCGGATGCAGACGCGTGGCTGCCGAGATGGCTCGAAGATCAGCGGACCCCGTTTCTGAACGACGCGTCGTACTACGGGTCGATGATCTCGGACCGACCTGTTCTGATACCGCTCGTAGGGTTGGTCGTGCTCTCGCTCGCCCTGCGCAAGCGCTGGAGGCTGGGCAGCTACTTCCTTCAGGCGATCCTCGCCGAGGTGCTCACCTACGGGCTCGTGACCCGGTTCGTGGAGCGAAGTCGTCCGGAGCCGGTCGTGCAGCTCGACAAGTTCAACCTCAATCACAGCTTCCCGTCCGGGCATGTTGCAGCGTCCGTCGCCGTCTACGGCTCGCTGGGTCTGCTACTCGCTGCGCACTTCAAGGACATTCGGGCCCGAATTGCGATCTGGACGATCGCGGGGGGCTTCACGCTCGTCGTCGCCACGTCGCGGGTCTACCGGGGCGAGCACCATCCCATCGACGTCGCCGGTGGTGTGTTGATGGGGATCGGTGCCGTGTGTGTCGCGCTCTTTGCAGCGCGTACTGCCCGCCGGGTTGCAGAACTGCGTACCGAGCGACACGCGGCGGAAGCACTCGCCGGGGCTGAGGTTCCTGCCGAGGCTCCGGCATGACCTCCGTTGCAGTCATTGCTCACTCCGGGAAGACCTTCGATGGTGGTCTTCCTGCCCTTCGCGAGGCTCTCGAGCATCACGACATCCGCGATCCGATCTGGTGCGAGGTAGCAAAGAGCCGTCTCGCCCCCCAGCAGGTTCGGTCCGCAATGAAGAATGGCGCAGATCTGATCTTCGTCTGGGGCGGCGATGGAATGGTGCAGCGGTGCGTCGACGTCGTCGCCGGCTCGAAGGCGACCCTGGCGATCCTCCCGGCGGGCACTGCGAATCTGTTCGCTTCCAACCTCGGAATCCCAAAGCACATCGACGCTGCGGTTGAGATTGGGCTCAACGGTGTGCGTCGCAAGCTGGATGTGGGGCGACTGAACGGTGAGATGTTCGCCGTCATGGCGGGCGTAGGCTTCGACGCGCGCGTTATCCGCGACGCGACTCCCCACATGAAGCGCGCGCTCGGACGCTCCGCATACGTGTGGGCCGGGGCCAAGAACCTCCGCGTGAAGCCCTTCGAGGCGAAGGTTGTGGTTGACGGGGAGGAGTGGTACGAGGGGCTGGCGAGCTTGGTTCTCTTCGGCAACGTCGGCAATGCTTTCGCAGGAATCAAGGCGTTCGAGGACGCGCAGCCAGACGACGGACTACTCGAGGTCGGCGTCGGCAGCGCGGACGGCGTTTTCCAGTGGGGCCGCACTCTCGCGCGTAGCGCAACCGGAGGCATCCAAAAATCTCGCTTCGTCCACATGACCAAATGTCGCTCGGCCAAGGTGACGCTGAGCCGCAAAGTCCTGTATGAACTTGACGGCGGCGACCGTCAGAAGAAGAGGACGTTTCGCGTCGACGTCCAGCCGCGCGCCGTGACGGTGTGCGTCCCGGAGCCAAAGGCGGCGTAATCGAATCCACGTCGCGCTGGTGACATCCGTAAGACTGCTTGATCGCGTGCTTCCGTGACTCGAGCTTGACCGACCACAGCTCTGGCTCACCTTCGACGCTGCGCCACCTTCTGTTGTGACCGGACGGATTCTTCACATCTCGGATCTCCATCTGGGGCACACCACCACGCCCGAGCCGCTCGATGGCCTCCGTGAGCTAATTCCCGGGCTGGATCCCGAGATCCTGGTGGTCACCGGCGACCTCACGCACCGCGGACGCCCGGCCGAGTTGGAGCGCGCGCGGGAACTTCTCGAAAGCCTCGGTCCCCCGTTGGTGGCGGTTCCGGGAAATCACGACATCCCCTACGTCTTCCCAACGCGCTTCACGCGGACTCGCGAGGCGTGGGAGCGCGTCTTTGGAACGGCACAGCCCGTCTACACGTCCGATCGGCTCGCGATCGTCGGAATGAACTCGGTTCGCCCGTGGCGCCAGCAGGGAGGGGCGATTGAAACGTCCCAGCTCGACCGCCTCGCGCCGAAGCTCGAAGGTGCGCCGGCGGGCGCGTTGCGGGCGGTTGTGCTCCATCACCATCTCGCCGCACCGCCATGGCGCGCGGCACGCAAGCGTCCCGTGCGCCACCGCGACCTGGTCCTGCAGAGGCTCGCGTTCGCCGGAGTGGAGCTTGTGCTGAGCGGGCACGTCCATCAGAGCGCGGTCGCCGAGCGCCGAGAGTTCGAAGTGGTCGAGCGCGATCAGCGCAGCTCGATCGTTCTCGCAACTGCCGCCGGCTTCGGGCGACCGCGACCGGACCGCCGCGGAGAGGCGCTCGGATTCAATTTCTACGACTTCGATGCGCGCAGCATCTCCGTCGTCACGTGGTCTTGGTCGGGTGGCACATTTGCTGAGGTAGGTCGGCGGACGTTTCAGCGTAGCCAGCGCGACGCTGGAACACGGCCGATCACCGTGCGCTCGCGCTGATCGCGGGCGGCGCGACCATGTTCGCGCTTGGTCATGCGCGCCCGATGGGCCCGATCGGGATGGCGCTGATCCTGGCCGGGATCGCCTGGCTCGAACTGCGACCGCGTTGCGAGATGGCGACGGCTGTCGCTTCCACCAGGTTCCATTGATTGTCCATCTACGGACCATTGAAGGACCGGCCCTCCGGTGGGAGCGTCAGTGGCATGAGAACTGTCTTTGTTTTCGCCGCGACTGGGCTCGCGGCGGCCGCTCTTCTCGCGGGCTCGACAACGGCGGCGGGCTCAGTTAGCTCGCCGTCAACGACAACGACAACGGCAGTGCGGGTTGCCGCCGGAAGCGACTATGCGTGCGCGCTTACAAACGGCGGTGCGGTCAAGTGCTGGGGAAACAACTCGTCAGGGCAGCTCGGCAGCGGCGGGTACGTGAACAGCGTTACCCCCGTCGACATCGTGGGGTTGGCGAGCGGCGTGACCGCGATCGCGGCCGGCGGCGGTCACGCCTGTGCGATCACGACCGCGGGCGGCGTCAAATGCTGGGGTGCGAACGGCTCGGGCCAACTCGGCAACGGAACGTTGGACAGCAGCGCAACGCCCGTCGACGTCTCCGGCCTGACAAGCGGCGTGACGGCGATCGCCGCCGGCGGCGTCCACACATGTGCTGTCACCGGCGCCGGCGCACTCAAGTGCTGGGGCGACAACTACGTCGGGCAACTCGGCGACGGGACGCTCGCGAACAGCTCCACGCCCGTCCAGGTTTCCGGCCTCACAGCCGGCGTGACCGCCGTCGCGACCGGCGACGGGTACACCTGCGCTGTCGCGACCTCAGGCGTCAAGTGCTGGGGCAACAACCTTTTCGGTCAGCTCGGCGACGGAACGCACGACGGGCGTTCGACGCCGGTCGATGTCTCCGGTTTGACGACGGGTGTGACCGTCATCACCGCAGGCACCACGCACGCGTGTGCACTCACCAGCGGTGGGGCGGCGAAGTGCTGGGGTGGCGGCTGGAACGGTCAGCTCGGCGACGGGACGGGAGTCGGAAGCCCGACGCCGGTCGCCGTCAACGGCCTGGCCAGCGGCGTCACCGCGATTGCGGCAGGCATCATGCACACCTGCGCGATCACGAGTGCGGGTGGGGCGAAGTGCTGGGGCGCGAACTTCTACGGGCAAGTAGGGGACGGGACCGGCGGTCCCGGCTCTACAGTCGCGGCTCCAGTCGATGTCGCCGGACTGACGAGCGGCGTGTCGGCGATCGCAGCCGGTGGCGATGACGCCTGCGCCGTCGCGAGCGGCGCGGTCAAGTGCTGGGGCACGAACACAGCAGGCCAGCTCGGAGACGGCACGGCCGGAGTTCGCGCGACTCCAGGCGACGTCGCGGGGCTGACGGGCGGCGCAGCCGCCGTCGCCGCAGGCGGGACGCACGCGTGCGCGCTCACGACTGGAGGCGCCGTCAAGTGCTGGGGCGACAACTTGAACGGCCAGCTCGGCGACGGGACCAAGTACCCGCGCCTGACGCGGGTCGGCGTCGCCGGGCTCTCGAGTGGCGTGGCGTCCATCGCTGCAAGCATGCTCCGTCATACCTGTGCTCTCACGACCGCCGGCGCGGTCAAATGCTGGGGCGCGAACGACTCGGGCCAGCTCGGTGACGGGACTCTGAATACGCGACTTACGCCGACGGACGTCTCCGGCTTGGCCGGCGGCGTGGCGGCGATCGCCGCCGGCGCAGATCACTCGTGTGCGCTCACCACCGGGGGCGCCGTCAAGTGTTGGGGCGCAAATGCTTCCGGCCAGCTCGGTGACGGTACGCAGGAGGCGCGCTCGACCCCGGTCGACGTGTCCGGCCTGGCGGCCGGAGTGACGGCGATCGCCGCGGGCGGCGCGCACACGTGCGCGCTTACCAACACAGGGGCAGTCAAGTGCTGGGGCGCGAACGACTCGGGACAGCTCGGGGACGGCACGCGCGACATCCACCCGACGCCGGTCGGCGTCTCCGTCCTGACCAACGGAGTGACCGCAATTGCCGCTGGTGACCAGCACACCTGCGCGATCACGAGCGCCGGCGGGCTCAAGTGCTGGGGCTCGACTGCGTCGCTTACACCGACTGACGTCTCCGGACTGACGAGCGGCGTAACGGCCGTCGCGGCAGGCCCGTCGCAGACCTGCGCCGTGACGAGCGCGGGCAAAGCCAAATGCTGGGGCTCGGTACCGACGGATGTCTCCGGTCTGGGCAGCGGCGTCGCCTCCATCACCGTCGGCGGCGGGCACACGTGCGCGCTCATGACGGCGGGCGGCGTCAAGTGTTGGGGGGCGAACCTGGGCGGTCAGCTCGGCGACGGAAGGCCTTCGTACCGTACGCGGCCGGTCACGGTGATCGGCTTCGGCGTGGTCGCCGCCGATCTCAGGACGCTCACGGTCTTCACGGAAGGCCCGGCAGCGGGCACGGTCACGAGCCAACCGCCAGACATCGACTGCGGTGCCGAGTACGACGGAGTCGGCGGACCCGCCTGCGCGATCGATCTCGTCGTCGGGTCACAGATCACGCTGACCGCGCAAGGCCCCGACTTTGTCGGCTGGTCGGGGGCTTGCTCGGGGACGGGCCCGTGCACGCTCACGATGGATCAGGATCGCTCGGTCGCGGCGGCCTTCTCGCCTGCACCGAAGACCCTCACGGTGACCAGGGCCGGCCGAGGTGCCGGCAGCGTGAGCTCGAGCCCGGCCGGAGTCGATTGCGGCTCGACTTGTACGGCGTCGTTTGCCGACGGAGCGCAGGTCGTCTTGACGGCGACGCCGGTCGCGGGGTCGAGCTTCGGCGGCTGGTCGGGCGCCTGCTTCGGGTTTGGGACTTGCGCGTTGACGATGAGTCAGTTCCGCCTTGTCACGGCCAACTTTGATCTCTTGCCGGGAACGCCGAAGACGCTCAGCGTCGCAAAGGACGGAAGCGGCGCGGGCTCCGTGTCTGTCGTCTACAGCGGGGGCCTGAGCGATTGTCTCTTCTCTACCGCAGGTGGAACTTGTAACCGCACCTTCGCGAACGGCACGCGGGTGACTCTCAGCCCGACGCCCGCGGCCGAATCGACCTTCGCCGGCTGGTCGGGCGACTGCTCTGGCACGGTGAGCTGCACGCTGACGATGGACCAGAACCACTCGGTCACTGTCGCGTTTGCGCTCGCAGGCAACCCACCCGGTCGAAAGACACTTACCGTCGCGAAGACCGGCGCCGGGACCGTGACGAGCACCCCGGCCGGAATCGACTGCGGTGCGACCTGCGCGCGCGACTTCGACCAGGGCACACTCGTGACGCTGACCGCGACGCCGGCCGACGGCTCGACCTTCGCCGGCTGGTCCGGCGACTGCTCAGGTGGCGCGGCGACGTGCACGGTGACGATGGACGCGAGCCGGTCGGCAACTGCGAACTTTCAGACGAGCTCGAGCCCGCCGCTCCGGACGCAGGTGAAGTGCGCCGTCCCGAACGTCAAGGGAAAGACGCTTGCCGTCGCCAAGCGCACACTCGCGCGGGCGAACTGCTCCCTCGGTAAGGTCACACGCGCTTATTCCGCCAAGGTGAAGAAGGGCCTAGTCATCTCGCAGAGGCCGAGTGCACGAAGGAGTCTCGCGAAAGGCGCGAAGATCGCCCTGGTCGTGAGCAAGGGCAAGCATCGCTGACACTCGCCGCGGCTTGGACGCCTTAGAGTCACGGGGATGGACTATGTGGTCGTGGGGGCGGGTGCGATCGGTGGCACGATCGGAGCGCGCTTAGCGCGCGA
>DASVFB010000259.1:0-18910 GCA_036380275.1 Gaiellaceae bacterium
CGTGACCTACGCGAAGCAGGATCCGACGAAGCGGCTCGACGTCGCCGGTGGCGGACTCGGCTACGTCGACCAGTACGACCCCAACGGCGTGCTGCTCGCGCGCGTCGCCAAGCGCGGGCTCCCGAAGGCGCCGCTCAACTCGCCCTGGGGACTCGCGATGGCGCCCGCAACCTTCGGCGGCTTCGGCGGCGACCTCCTCGTCGGCAACTTCGGTAACGGGAAGATCAGCGCTTACCAGCCGCCACCGATCCCGCCGGGGAAGTGGATCTACAAGGGCCAGCTCCGCATCGCAACGGGCGAGATCATCAAGATCCCGGGCCTCTGGGCGATTGCCTTCGGCAACGGCGCTGCCGCCGGCTCGAAGAACAACCTCTACTTCCTCTCGGGTCCGAACGGCGAAACGCACGGGCTGTTCGGGGTCATCACCGTGGGCTAAACCGCGCGAGCGTTCGTGGAGGGGCGCCGAAACGCCCCTCCGCGAGCCGTGACTTACGGGGTCGGGTCTGCGTACGAGCCGCCCCAGATGTCCGTGTTGCCGAACGTCGCAGGACAGACGTTGTTCGGCGCAGGACGTGACGGGTCGTCGTTGTCTCCTGTTGCGGTGCCGTCCAGGATCTTCTGCCTGTACGCGTCGATCTGCGGACAGTCGGCGGCGTTGCGGGCGTCGTTCCACACGGCTACCACGAAGTCGTTCGTCGCGAACGCATAGTCGTAGTCACCGAGGAACTCGTCCGTGAGCGCGTTGGCGCTCGATCCGCGAGCGTCGCCGTTGGTCGGGCCGCGGTGGATGTCCCCCCACGCGCCGATCGCGCCGGTCGTGCGGTTCACCTCCGCGTGCCGGACCACGCCGCCGAAGCGGCGAGGCAGCGCGGTCGTCGACTGCCACGGCTGGAGGAAGTTCATGTACGTCAGGTACGCGTCTCCGCCGTCGGGCGAGATCGCGATCGCCGGGAAGTCGGGCCGATCGGTCGTGGGCGACGCGATGCCGCCCGAGAACCACTGACCGCCGCCGTTCTTCGACCACAGCACGCGAACCTGCTCGTTCGGGCCGGAATGAACATCTGACGGCGTGGGGCCGTTCGCCCAGGCAAGCGTGATCTCGTCGGTCGCGCCGGCACCCGTCGGCGCGCCGTTCGCGATGTCCACCGTCGGGAACGAACCGCCGCGCGCGCCCGCGGCACCGTCGAACGACAGGCCGCCTTGCTCCGGATCCGGAAGGCCCGTCCCCTCGATGTGCGTCACCACCTCCGCGGGACGTGCGAACGTCTTGCCGCCGTCGAACGAGCGGATCATGAAGATCGCGAGCGCCTTGGTCTTCTGGTCGATCCCGTCCCAGAACACGTAGACCGTTCCCTTGCTGTCGGTGTTGACGGCGCAGTCCTGCCGCCCGCCGATCTGGCCGTTGTCTACGGACGGCGAGAGCTGGCGCGTCCTCCAGGTGTCGCCGCCGTCGGCCGACGAGTTGACGACGATCGGCTCGGGGAAGCCGCCCTTCTCCTGGCTCCTGAACGCGGCGTCGCACACGTAGACGTTGCCGAAGAACGGACTGCTCGACGCGTCGTCGACCGCGATCATCTCGTGGTCGGAGAAGAGCGCGCCGTTCTGCTTGCTGGCGATCACGGGATCCTTCCACGCGGAGTTGTCTCCGGCCTTGGCGGCCGCGTAGTTCTGGCTGTCGAGCCGCGAGACGGCCACCGCCTCGAAGCCCTTGAACGACTGCTCCGAACGCTCCGCGCTGAAGTTCGCGCTGATGTTCGCGTAGTACAGCCGCCACCCGTTCTGCCACGCGAACTTGCCGTCCGCGCTGCGTTGCGGGCCGAAGCCGACCGCCGGGTCGCCGTCGGCGACGAGGCCGTTCTCGTAGTAGTTCGGCACCGTGCCGATCGGCCCGACCTGCGGGTCGCAGTTGTCCGCCGGGGCCGCCTGCGTGCCGACGAGACCGAGACAGTGGCGGGCCGACCAACCCGTGTACGTCGGCTGGTTCCAGGTCGAGCCCCTGTCGTCGGAGAAGTAGATGCCGGAGACGCCGATGCCCGGCGTGAACGGACACGTCTTGTCCGACCGGTTGTTGCATGCCTCCAGGTCGATCTCGTCGTTTACACCGGCCGCCGCGATCGTCGGGACGGCCGGGTTCACGGCCACCGCGGGCTCGTTCTGCTTGTTCTGCGCGAACGGCGACTGCGGGCTGTCGACCGTGACGAGCGTGTCGCTGTTGTACGGCGTCGCCGACGCGACTCCCATCACGACCGCGACGGCGCCGAAGGTCGCCATGAGTGCGGCAAAGATCTTCCTCATCAATCCCCCTTGTTGGATGCTTCGCAGGCGGCGGGTATAGCTACCGCGCCGACGGCTGTCAAAACACGTCAATAGTCAACGCGCTCGTCGTCCGACCTTCAGCGATGCTCCGTTGCGAGGCGCAAGCCGAGTCCGATCAAGACTGTGCCCGTCACCGCCTCAAACGTACGGCGGACACGAGCGCGGCGCAGCAATGCGCCGGCTTTCGTCACGACGACGCTGTACACGCTCAGCCAGACCAGCGTCATCGAACAGAAGAGGAGCCCAAGCGCGAGCACCCCCGCGAACGAGCTCGCGAACTGCGGCAGCAGGCTCGTGAAGAACGCGAGCATCTTCGGGTTCGCGAGGTTGCTGAAGATTCCCTGGCGCAGGGCTCCGCGCGGCGTGACGCGCGCGCCCGAACGCTCGACGTGCAACGGCTTTCTGCCAAACAGCGCCTGCGCGCCGAGGAAAATGAGGTACGCGCTGCCCACGAACTTCAACGCAAAGAACGCCGACTCCGACGCGACAAGCAGCGCGCCCACGCCGAAGGCCGCCGCCACCGTCCACGTCGCCTGACCCACCGAGACTCCAACAGCCGTGAACACACCCGCGACGCGCCCGCCGAGCAGCGTGTTGCGAATCGCCAACGCCGTGTCCTGGCCAGGCGTCACGATCACGAGCGCCGACACGGCGAGGAACGCGACAAGCATCAGCGCAAATATGCCCTCTCGACACCGGCTCGGCGCCGGCTCGCTGACGACTTCAAACGAGCCTCAGTCGATGTCGAGCGCGATGCGAAGGGCTCTGCGCAGTCGATCGAGCGATTCAGGGTCGAGCTCGCCGCGGCGTCGACCAAGCGCGGTCTTCGGAATCGTGAAGAGGTTGTCGCAGTTGACGACGCCCTCTCGTGTCAGCCCGTGCTCACGACCGAGCGGCACCTCGGTTGGGAGGTCACGGATCGTCCCGGTGACCGCCGCGACGGTGACGTTCGCGAGTACGGGAATCGCCCGGTCGCGCGTGACGATGACCGCCGGCCGTCGTCCACCGTTCACTTCGACGTCGCGGATCTCTCCCCGGTTCAGAGCGGCTCGCCGCCCTCCGCTCGATCGAAGGCAGCAAGGCCCGCGAGTCCGACCGCGCCAATCCAGTCTCCCTGGGGCTGTCTCCCGTACCCGCGACGATAGGCCTCGTCGATCTCGCGCTCGTGCTCCTCGTGGAGGACGTGCGCCAGACCTGCGCGGAGTGCGTCGCTCCTGTTGGCAAAGCGGCCTTCCGCCACAATCGCGTCCAGCGCAGCCACGTCCTCTTCCGTCAGACGCACTGGTACCTGAACCGTCATACAGAGCAGTATACAGAGACTGGTCGTTGGGGGCCGCACCAAAGTGCGGCCCCTCGTCACAACGTCTACGGGAAGAGCTGCCCCGCGAACCAGGTGCCGGCGTCGATCCACTCGCCGGCGCCGCCGCCGCCCCAACCGTTGTTCACGTAGAAGCAACGGTCGGTGACCGTGTCGTCCCAGCACCAGATGAAACAGCGCCGGACCGTCCGCCGCTGCCACGCGTAGCCGAACGCCATCGGGTAGTGGCTCAGCCAGCCCGTGCCTATCACCGCCGGCGTGTGGCGGTTCACGATCGAGTCGATCGCGCGGTCGCGTAGGCCGTCCTCGTGGATCCCGAAGGAATTCCAGTCGGCACGCAGCCACGCTCCCGTGCGGCCGTTCAGGTACTGCCACGCGGCCGGCATGTCCCACGGCGTCGTCGCACCCGAGCCGAACGCGCAGAACGTGTGCACGTCGTTGTGGATCTCGATGATCATGTTGTTCACGCCCGCGTCCTGCGCGGTCGGGGCGACGGCGTCGGCTCCCCGGCCTCCGTTCTGGCGGTAGATGCCGGTGCGCGGAGCCCAATACGCGTTGCCCGTCGCGGCCTGGCGATCGGCCCAGCCGAACAGCATCGACCACGCGACTGGACCGCACCCGACGTAACAGCTGCCGTACGTGAACTGGTTGTACGCGGGCTGCTGGCTCCCCGTGCCCGCCCAGTAGTAGTTCCAAGCCATCTCGGTCTCCTTTCGCGCTAGCGGGGCGGTAGGACGGGAACGGGATGCGGCAGGGCCTCGCGCTGGTTCGACGGCGTCCCCTCGGGGATGACGAAGAACGTCAGCGTCTCGGACGTGCCGCCGCGGTACGTCAGCTTCAGCTGGAACTCTTGCTCCTGTTTCTCCGCCGCACCGCCGGCGACGAGCTCCACGGCGGGCGGGTTGCGGTCGAGCATGCGCATCTTCACCGACTTTGCGCCGTCCCCCGCGAGCTCGGCTTTGCCCGGGCCGAGCAGCGGCACGACGACGCTGTCGCCCTCGTGGATGCCCTCGCCGAACTTCGCGACGAGATCCTCGATCTCCCACGACGGCGCCGCGTGCCTCTTGAGCGCGGCGAGATGGAGCTTGTACGCCGACGCGTACTGCTTCTTCGCCTGGCCCCACGTTGGCCAGGGCGCCACCTTCGGCTTCGGAGCCTTCACGCCCGTGCGCTTCGCCTGCTGCTTGCTCACGCGCCTGTCGGTCTTCGTCGCGGTCGTCGGATGCGACTCAAGCGAGCCGACCGGAAGCTCCTTCGGCAGCACGCCCGGCAGCCCGGTCGGCATCGGTGGGAACTGGCCGAGGTGCGTCAGGTACTTGCCCTTCGCGTCTTCCGCCGCGTATGCGAGCGAGTCGAGCTTCACGACCTTCGCCACCTGGCCTTCCTTCGTCTGCGCCTCGAGACCGCGGCTCGGCGGCTCGAGCTCGAAGCTCCAGTGCGGCACAGGAACGTCGTGCCTGCCGGCGGAGACGATGATGAAGCCGCTCGTGCTTCGCCGGCGCTTGCCGTCGCCGGTCGGCGACTTGCGGGAGACCGACTTCACGCCGGCGATCTCGAGCTCCCAGTACGCGATGCCCTTCACGTCGGGCCGGTAGATCGGACACGCCTCGTCGCCGAGCTGTGATGCGTCGGCGTTGGGTGCCATCGGCGTTCCGCGCATCGCCTCCAGATGCCGCACGGCCCGCCTCCTCAGTTCCATCGGGACTGTGTCGAGTTTGACTCTCATCACGCCACCTTCATCCAGTCGTCAACTGCCATCGTCTTGCCGTCGATGTCCTCGAGCTCGATCTTCTGGAACGTCAACTCGACGTCTTCGAGCTCGTGCGCGTCGTACGAGTCGCCGCTCGTGTCGGTGAGGTCGAGGTACGACTTCACGCTGGCGATGCTCGCGTTCGTCAGCTTGACCGTGAAGTGAACGTCCTCCTCCCCGTCTGCGTTCGTGCGGACGAACTCGAAGAGCACGCTCTTGAGCACCTCGTTCGTCACGAGCGCCTTGAAGAGGAGCGGCGACGACCTGTCCCACTCCTTCGTGAACAGGATCGGCTTGTGGATCCGCTTGCCGGACGCGTGCCCGGTGGCGGCGTCGCGCGGCGCGACGGTCTCGGAGAAGAAGCGGATGCCCGCGATCTTGTCCGCGCGTCCGTCGCCGTTCGAGTCGCCCGTGAACTTGCCCTGCTTCTGACCATCGATCGAGATGTAGAACGGGTAGCCCAACCGAACCCCCTTTTGCGGTCGTCGTCAACGAGCGGCCGCAAGAGCTCGTCCCCTGCAACGACAGTAACCCGGAAGCCCTCGACGGTCAAGGCGCCGCGAGCCCGCCGCGTTTTGATCCGCGGCGGGCCGAGGCTCGGGTCATGCGGTGTGGTGGGGCATCCCACTGTCGGTGCTGACGACGTTGAAGTCCTTGTCGACGTAGACCGTCACCGGCGTCCCGTCGGCGTTCGTCATGTGTGCCTCGTACAGCGCGTTGCCGTCGGCGTCGGTCTCGACGCGGATGACCGTCCCGCCGGGGACTTCGGCCTCCGCGGCGGCGGTGACTTTCGACGCCGTGTCGCCGGTCAACAGCGTCTCGTCGCTTCGCTGATGGCCCCACGGCTGCTGCGTGCTCGGCGCGGACGGCGTGGCGGTCGTGGTCGTCGTCGAGTTGCCGCTCGAGCCCGATCCGCTCGCCGCGCTCGCGATGCCATAGCTCCCGCCTGCGACGCCGAGGACGACTGCGGCGGCGATGGCGGCTCGTTGCTTGTCCATTGCTGGACTCCTTTCGTCGAGGTGTGAATACCTCCACAATCGCCGTCCGGCTTAAGGCTGCCCTGGGACGAACCTACGAATCTGCTGTGAATGCGAGCGCGTTCAGCGCCGGCAGCGTGTCGCCGCGGAGCGTGCATGCGCGCCAGGTGTCGCCGCGGTCGTCGCTCTCCCACAACTGCCCGTCGGCGAGCGCTGCGAAGAGGCGGTCGGGCGTCGCCACGAGCGCGTACGGCATCGCAGGCAGCGGTTCGGGCAAGCCGCCGCCGAGTGCTTCCCAGGGCTCGCCGTTGCGGCGCCGGTAAATGCGTGCCTGCGGATCGCGGCCGCCGTGCGCGGCGAACGGGCCGGTGCTCGCCGAGACGTACCAGCACTCCGGGTCCTCGGGATCGACAGCGACTGACCACGTGTAGTTGCGATCGCGGCCGTCGTCGGCTGGGTACCACGTGTCGCCCGCGTCGTCGCTCCACGCCGAGCCGCCGCCGCCCGCTTCGTACGCGCGGGTGGCAGCCTCCGGGTGCCAGATGAGCGAGTGCACGTCGCGTTGCGCGCCTGGGCGGTGGTCGTGCCAGGTCTCGCCGCCGTCGGTCGAGCGCATCAGGCCGCCGAGCTCGATGCCGACAAGTATCAGCTCAGCGTCGTGCGGGCTAGGCGCGATCCAGCGGACGTGCGATGTCCACGGGCGCGGCGGAAAGCTCCACGTCGGCCGAGACGGCAGCTCGAGCAGCCCGGCGAGTTCGCGCCAGCTCTCGCCCTGGTCGTCGCTGCGGAACAGGCGGCTCGGCTCGGTGCCGGCGTAGAGCGCACCGCCGGCCGCACTGACCGCGAGCGAGAAGACGCCAGGCTCGGGGAGCTCGCACTCGTCCCAGCTCCGGCCGGCATCCGTCGTCTTTCGAACGCCACCTTCGCGCAGGCCCGCGTAGGCCGTGTCGCCGTTAGTTGGATCGACCGCGAGGCACTGGGCGCGGCTCCCGCTGAGGAAGAGCTCGACCGTCCACGCGCCGCCGGCTTCGTCGAGCCGGGCGATTGCATCTCCCGTCGTGGCCCACAGCCGCGCCATTCGAATGGAGTGTGCCTAGAAAGAAGAGGCGGACCCGCCGCTGGATCCGCCTCGTGGCATTCAGGCCAGGCCCCCGCCGCATCGGGGCCCGATTGCGTTTGTGCCGTGAATCCACAGTGGCACAGCCCCGATGCTTGATTCCTCCCCCAACGGGTGGTTCATCGCCCTACTTCACTCACGACATCTCTCCGGACAACCAGGGGTCTTCGCCCGGATCGCCCCCCGGCGCCGCGATCACGAGCCGTTCGAGGTAGTGATCCCAGCCATGGCTGTGCGACTCGGCCGCCTCTTCGGATGGCAAGTCGCGGTGCGTGAAGCGAAGCCGCGTCCCGTGGCCGTCGGGCACGAGCTCGATCTCGATGGTCGACGAGCCCGGCGGGACGGGGTTCGGGCCGTCCTCGCCCGGCTCCCAGCCCCACGTGAATACGAGCCGCCGCGGCGCGTCGATCTCGACGAACTCGCCCCGCGCTGTGTGGCCGGGGATGACGGCGCACTGGTACAGCCCGCCTGGACGCGCGTCGAACGAGCACTCCTGCCCCATCCAGCGCGTCGCCTTCAGCGGATCGACGAGGAACTCCCAGACCGTCTCCGGGCTCGCCGCGATCGCGACCTCGCGCTCGAGCGAAGCCTTCGCCTTCTCAGCCGTCTTTTCCATGCTTCTCCCTCTCCTCTCGTTCTGCCTCGTTTTTGAGCGCCTCGAGACGCTCGCCCCAGAGCTCGTCGAGGAACGCCTTCAGCTCGACGAGCCCTTCGGGACGAGCCCGGTACAGGCGCCTGGTGCCGTTGCGTCGCTCGTCCACGAGCCCCGCCTCCTTCAGCACGCTCAGATGCTGGGAGACCGCCGGCCGCGTCAGGTCGAAGTGCGACGCGATCTCGCCTGCGGACAGCTCCTCGTCCGAGACGAGACGCAGGATCGTCCGCCGGTGCGGCGCGGCGATTGCTTTCAAGGCAGCCTCCACGGCTGGTATTTAAGCAGACGCTTACGTAAGTCGAAACTTAATTATGCCGTGTACGAGTGGGCGCCTGCCCCGGCGAGGTGACCCGCGTCGACGATCAAGTACTCCTCGCGGATCGGGCGGCCGTCGAACCAGGACTCGAGGATCTCGCGCGTGCCTGCGGCGTAGCGCGCCTGCGCGGACAGGCTCGTGCCCGACGTGTGCGGCGTCATCCCATGGTGCGGCATCGTCCGCCACGGGTGGTCGGCCGGCGCAGGCTGTGGGAACCAGACGTCCCCCGCGTAGCCTGCGAGTTGGCCCGACTCGAGCGCGCGGGCGACGGCGTCACGGTCGCAGATCTTTCCGCGCGCCGTGTTGACGAGATATGTGCCGCGCTTCATCTTGCCGATCAGCTCGTCGTCGAACAGGTGCTCGGTCTCGGGATGCAGCGGCGCGTTGATCGTGACGACATCGCACGCCTGCACGAGTGACTCCACCGTCGGGTGGAACGTGACGCCGAGGCGCTTCTCTTCCTCTGCAGGGAGACGGTGCTTGTCGGTGTAGTGCAGGCCCACTTCGAACGGCTGCAGGCGGCGCAGCACCGCCGAGCCGATGCGGCCGGCGCCGACCGTGCCGACCTGCATTCCCTCGAGGTCGTACGAGCGAGAGACGCAGTCCGCGATGTTCCAGCCGCCGTCGACGACGACCTTGTACGACGGGATGTAGTTGCGGACGAGCGCGAGGATCATCATCACGACGTGCTCCGACACGCTGATGCTGTTGGAGTACGACACCTCGGCGACGGTGATGCCGCGCTCGATCGCGGCCGCCAGGTCGACGTGGTCGGAGCCGATGCCCGCGGTGACGGCGAGCTTCAGCTTCGGCGCTTTGGCGATTCGCTCCGCCGTGAGGTACGCCGGCCAGAACGGTTGCGAGATGACGACGTCGGCGTCGGGGAGCTCGCGCTCGAACTCGGAGTCCGGCCTTTCCTTGTCCGCGGTGACGACGAAACGGTGTCCGCGTTCCTCGAGGAACCCGCGCAGCCCGAGCCCGCCGGAGACGCTGCCGAGTAGCTCACCCGGCGTGAAGTCGATCCGCTCGGGCGTCGGCGTGGTCGACCCGTCGTAGTACCGCTCGATCTTCGGGGTGCCGTCGCGCGCGTACACCGGCGGATATCCCTCCACCGGATCGGCGTAGAGCACACAGAGGACGGTCGCCATCGCCGCGCATTCTCTCGCAAAGCACCCTCGGACACGACCACTCCAGCCACGTCCGAGGGACAGTCCCTGGGACAGGGGCGCGAAGGACACGCCCGAGGGACTGTCCCTGGGGCATGTGTTGTTTGGACGCCGGTGCGTTGGCCCGTAACAATCCGGCGCGCGAGTAGACTGGAAGACATGAAGGACTGGATCGTCATCGTGATCCTCTACGCGTTCGGAGCGGGGTTCTTCCGACTCCTCGGCGGGATGAATGCCGCCGGCGAGGCGCTTCGGCGCTGGGGGCGGGCCAGCTCGGCCGTCAAGGCGTCGCCGAGCTCGTCGAGCTCCTAGCGAACCGGCCCGAGGGCGTTTTCGCGCGGGCAATGGCCCGTGCCGATTTCGACGCTTGATCGAGGCCTCCGACGGCTGTACGGTAAGCAAGGGGTGGGCACTGCGGTCGCTGTCTACCAAAGGCTAGGTAGCCGCCGAGCGGTCGGCATCGGCCGCCGGCAGCTGCTCGTCTTCGTCGGCATCGCGGCGGCGTACATCGGCGCCGCCAAGCTCGGCCTGGCGCTCTCGGTCGCGCACGGCGTGATCACGCCGGTGTGGCCGCCGACGGGCATTGCGCTCGCGGCGCTGCTGCTGCTCGGTCCGAGGTACTGGCCGGCAATCACCCTCGGCGCGTTTGTCAGCAACGTGACGAGCGGCGTCTCGGCAGACGTTGCGCTGGCGATCTCGATCGGAAACACGCTCGAGGCGCTCGTTGCCGTCTACCTGTTGCGCCGGGTCGACTTCCGCCCCTCGCTCGACCGCACCCGCGACATCATGTGGCTGACGGTGCTCGCCGCGTGCGTCAGCACGGCGATCGCTGCGACGAACGGCGTCACGACCCTGGCGTTGGCCGGTTCGCCAGCGGCGTCCCCGTACGGATCGGCGTGGCTGCTGTGGTGGCTTGGCGATGCGATGGGCGTCCTGCTCGTCGCCCCCGTGCTGCTCATCGCAGCGACGCGACCACCGCAGCTCCGCCCAGCCCGCCTGCTCGAGGCACTCGGGCTGCTCGCGCTGCTCGCCGGGACGAGCGCGGCGATCTTCTTCGGCGGCCAGTGGCGATACCCGTACCCGATCTTCCCGCTTCTCGTGGTCGCGACGCTGCGGTTCCGGCAACCCGGTGCCACGATTGGCTGCCTCGTCGTCGCAGGGATTGCGATTGCCGGCGTCGTTTCCGGGGCCAGCCCGCTGGCGGCCGACGCGACTACGACTGTGCAGATCCTGCAGGCGCTGCTCGCGTTCGCCGCCGTCAGCCTGCTCGTTCTCGGCGCTACGCTGTCCGAGCGCGAGCAAGCGACCGAGAGCCTCGCCGAGGCGCAAGCGCTTGCGCACATCGGAAGCTGGGAGTGGGACATAGCGACCGACCGCGTCACGTGGTCGCGTGAGCTGCACCGGATCTTCGGCCTTGATTCACGCGCCGGCAAGCTCACGTACGCCAAGTACCTCGCGCGGATTCATCCGGCCGACCGCGAACTCGCGCGCAGCGAGATTGCGCGTGCGCTCGAGACGCGCCAGCCGTTCGAGGTACAGCATCGCATCGTGCTCGACGACGGCACGGAGCGTGTCGTCCACGGGCGAGGCCGTGTCGTCGTCGACTCGTCCGGAGCTCCGCTCCGCCTCGTCGGCACGTCACAGGACGTCACCGAGCGGCAGCGCGTCGAAGAGGTGCGCGACAACATCCTCTCGGCCGTCTCGCACGAGCTGCGCACGCCGCTCACCTCGGTCCTCGGCTTCGCGCTCACGCTTGAGCAGCGTCCGGACGACGCTGCCAGGCGCCAGATGACAAGCGCGCTCGTGGCGGAGGCTCGTCGGCTCGAGCACCTCCTCTCGGATCTGCTGGACGTCGACCGCCTCCGACACGGCCTCGTGCACGTGACGCTGGAGCCGACGGACGTCACGTCGCTCGTCGAGCGGACGATTGCCGCCGTGAAGACGCTCGACGGCAACCGGATCTCACTCAACGCCGCTGAGATCGTCGCGGAGGTCGACGCGGCGAAGCTCGAGCGGATCGTCGACAACCTCGTCACGAACGCGTTGAAGCACACGCCCCCAGGCACCGGCGTGTCGGTCTCCGTCTCGGCCGGCTCCGGCCGCCTCCTCCTCCGAGTCGACGACTCGGGCGAGGGGGTCCCCGACGAGTTGAAGCAGCAGATCTTCGAGCCGTTCGTCCGCGTCAACGGCGCCGGTGGTGCGCCGGGGACGGGCATCGGCCTCGCGCTGGTCGCGCAGTTCGCCGCGCTACAAGGCGGCAAGGCGTGGGTCGAGGATCGCCCCGGCGGCGGCGCATCGTTTCGGGTATCACTGCCCCTCGGCGCGCGTTAGTCTGCTGATCACCAGAAGGCGACAAGAGTTCAGACATGACGCACTTGGGTCTGGCGGCCCGTAGCATATTGCCGCACGATTAACGCACTTGCGGGAGAAACACCTTCGCGCAGAGGAGGAAAGATGGCCGCAGTCGCGTTTGAGCGGGTCAGCAAGGTCTACGACGACGGGACGACAGCGGTCCACGAGCTCCAGTTGGACATCAACGACGGCGAGTTCATGGTGCTCGTCGGGCCTTCAGGCTGCGGAAAGACGACCGCACTGCGGATGGTCGCGGGACTCGAGGACATCTCGAGCGGGGTCGTCCGGATCGGCGAACGCGTCGTCAACTATGTCCCGTCGCGTGATCGCGACATCGCGATGGTCTTCCAGAGCTACGCGCTCTACCCGCACCTCTCCGTCTACGAGAACATCGCGTTCGGCCTGAAGGTCAAGAAGGTCCCGAAGGACGAGATCGACCGGCGCGTGCACGAAGCCGCGCGGATTCTCGACCTCGAGACGTTTCTCAAGCGCAAGCCGCGCGCGCTCTCGGGCGGGCAGCGCCAACGCGTCGCGATGGGACGCGCGATCGTGCGCGAGCCGTCCGCGTTCCTCATGGACGAGCCGCTTTCCAACCTCGACGCCAAGCTCCGCGTTCAGATGCGCGCCGAGATCAGCCAGCTCCAGCACAACCTCGGCGTGACGACCATCTACGTGACGCACGACCAGATCGAGGCGATGACCATGGGCGACCGCGTCGCGGTCATGCGGAAGGGAGAGCTGCAACAGGTCGCCGAGCCGCAGGAGCTCTACGACGACCCTGTCAACCTCTTTGTCGGAGGGTTCATCGGCAGCCCGGCGATGAACATGCTCGAAGCGACGCTCGAGCGCAAGAACGGACAGCTCGAGGCGAACTTCGGCAACCAGCGACTTGCAATCTCCGACGCCGCCGAGGAGGCGCGCCCCGCCTTGCGCGACTTCGAGGGAAAGATGGTCATCGTCGGCATCCGCCCGGAGAACCTCGAGGACGCCTCGATCGCGCGCGACGGCGCTCAGCCGAAGCTGCGCGGGAACGTTGTGCTTCGCGAGGCGCTCGGCTCCGAGATCATGGTGCACTTTGTCGTCGACGCTCGACCCGCGTTGACAGACGACGTGAAGGAGCTGGCCGCGGACGCCGGCGGCGAGTTGCCTGAGGAGGCGCACGAGTCGACCGTCGTCGCCCGCTTCAATCCGCATTCGCGTGTGCGCGAAGGCGAGGCGGCCGATGTTGCCGTCGACACGGCGGAACTGCACTTCTTCGACCCGGAAACGGGTCTCGGAATCTATGGCAAGGAACCGACGAAAGGGGAGGCTGCATGACAAGGTACCGCTGGGCCATCGCGGGCACGCTCGCGCTCGCGTTGACGGCTCTCGTAGCGGCGGGCACCGCAGGCGGCGCGCACAAGCAGCGCGGGGTCTCGGGAAACATCTCGATCATCGCCAAGTGGACGGGCGATGAGCAAAAGTCGTTCGAGGCAGTGCTCGCAGGATTCAAGAAGGCGAATCCGGACGTCAATGTCACCTACCAGGGCGCCGGCGACGACGCGCCGCAGGTCATCTCCACCGCGATTGCAGGTGGCAACCCGCCCGACATCGGGACGATGCCGCAGCCGGGCACGATGTCGGACTTCGCGAAGGGCAACAAGCTGAAGCCGATCAACTTCGCCAAGGCCAACATCGCGAAGCACTACGGCAAGTTCTGGGTCAACCTCGGCACGGTGAACGGGAAGCTGTACGGCCTGTTCTTCAAGGGATCCCAGAAGTCGACCATCTGGTACAACGTCAAGTCGTTCAAGAATGCGGGCGTCAAGGCGACGGCGATCAAGACGTGGCCGCAGTTCTTGGCCGCGGCGAAGACGCTCCGCTCATCGGGTCAGAAGGCGTACTCGCTCGGCGCAGCAGACGGGTGGACGCTCACCGACCTGTTCGAGAACATCTACCTGCGGACGGCGGGCGTGGCGAAGTACAACTCGCTGTCAAAGCACAAGATCAAGTGGACTGATCCGTCGGTGAAGACGGCTCTCACGTTCATGCAGAAGATCGTCGGCGACACGAACAACATCGCGGGCGGGAAGTCCGGCGCGCTGCAGACCGACTTCAACACGTCGGTCAGCAACGTCTTCAGCAACAAGCCGAAGGCCGCAATGGTGCTCGAAGGCGACTTCGTTCCGGGCGTCGTCCCGCACCCGGGATTCAACGCGATCAGCGGCTACAACGTGTTCGACTTCCCGTCGATCAACGGCTCGAAGCCGACCTCTGTCGGCGGCGGCGACATCGTCACGATGCTGAAGGACACTCCGGCGGGGAGGGCCCTGATCAACTACCTCGCAACGCCTGCTGCTGCGACGATCTGGGCAAAGCGCGGCGGCTTCTCGTCCCCGAACAAGGATGTCAAGCCGGCTTCGTACCCGGATCTGCTTCAGCGGAAGTCCGCCGCCGGACTCGTGAAGGCGGCCGTGTTCGACATGTCGGACCTGCAGCCGGCGTCGTTTGGTGCAACCGCCGGCCAGGGCGAGTGGAAGTTGTTCCAGGACTTCGTCACCAGCCCGAGCAACGTCAGCGGCATCCAGAAGAAGCTCGAGTCCGCCGCTGCGAAGGCGTACAAACAGTAAATCGTGAGTAGCGGGTCGATTACGGCGGAGCCCCCGGTCGTCGGGGCTCCGCCCACCGCGGAGCCCCGCGCGATTGCCGGCCGCTGGCGCGGCTACATGGTCGTGGCAGGATTCCTCGCGCCCGCGCTCATCTTTCTCGCCGTCTGGATCGTCTACCCGGCAATCAAGACCGGGTATCGGAGCTTCTTCGATCGGGACGGATCGCACTTCATCTGGTTCGACAACTACAAGACGATCTTCACGACGCCCACGATCACGACCGCGATCAAGAACAACGCGATCTGGGTCGGCGTCGTGCCTGCGCTCGTGACCGCGATCGGGCTGGTCTTCGCGGTGCTGCTCGAGCGCGTGAGCTGGCGGCTCGCGTTCCGCACGGTCGTGTTCATGCCCATGGCTGTCTCGCTGTTCGCAGCCGGAGTGATCTGGCGGATCATGGATCAGAAGGAGCCTGCACGCGGAACGCTGAACGCCTCGATCCAGGTCGTACATGACGTGTTCAACCCGTCCGGACAGCTGCAGGGTGCGCTGCCGTCGACAGGGTCGCTGACCGGCTCAGAGAGCAAGGGCTACGTCCTCAAGACGGGCGTCCCGCCCGGTGGCACCGCGCTCATGCCTCTCACGGGGATCCTGCCGGAAGCCGTGCCGAGCGGGGCCAAGCAGGCTGCGGCGCCGACGGTGACCTCGAACCAGGTTGGGGGCGTCGTCTGGCGCGACTTCAAGCCGGGAGGCGGCACGCCCGGCAAGCTGGACAGCGGCGAGCTCGGCCTGCCGGGCGTGGGCGTGAAGCTCTTAGATGCGTCAGGCAAGAGCGCCGGGTCCGCGACGACGGACGATCACGGCGCGTTCACGATCGACGGCGTGGGACCGGGGCAGTATCGCGCCGAGATCGCACCGTCGAACTTCACGCCGCCCTACGGGGGCGTGTCGTGGCTCGGACCGAAGCTGATCACGCCGTCGCTGATCATCGCGTACCTCTGGGTCTGGGCCGGGTTCGCGATGGTGGTGATCGCGGCCGGCCTCGCCGCGATTCCGCGCGACACGCTCGAGGCCGCGCGCACCGACGGCGCGTCGGAATGGCAGGTCTTCCGCCGGGTGACGGTGCCGCTGCTCGCGCCCGTCCTGACGGTGGTCTTCATCACGATGCTGATCAACGTCTTAAAGGTCTTCGACGTCGTGTTGGCGGTTGCGCCGCAGTCGGTGCAGGACGACGCGAACGTGATCGCGCTCGCGATGTGGCGGACGTCGTTCGGCGGCGTGAACGACTTCGGGCTGGGCTCTGCGATCGCAGTGTTCCTGTTCCTGCTCGTGCTGCCGATCCTCTTGCTGAACATTCGCCGCTTCCGGAGAGAGGCCTGATGGCTACGGCCACGGCAAGCGCGGAAGTCGTCCGCCCGCCGGACACCTTCGGCTCCAAAATGCTGCGCTTCCTCGGGCACGCGCCGGTACACATCGTCCTCGCCGTGATCATGGTGCTGTGGCTGATCCCGACGCTCGGCCTGCTTGCGACGTCGATCATCGCCCCTGTTCACTTCTCGGAGTTCGGCTGGTGGAAGATCTTCACCGACCCGAGCCTGGCGACGTGGAAGAACTACAGCGACATCTTCCACAACGGGCCGATCACGCACTCGCTGTGGGTGACGGCGCAGATCGCGATCGGCGCGACGGTGCTGCCGATCTTCGTCGCAGCGCTCGCGGCCTACGCGTTCGCCTGGCTCGAGTTCCCGGGACGCGACGTGATCTTCATCATCGTGATCGCGCTGCTCGTGGTGCCGTTGCAGATGGCGCTGATCCCGATCTTCTCGATCTACAACACCCTCCACCTCTACGACACTGTGTACGGGCTCGTGCTCTTCCACACGGCGTTCGCGCTGCCGTTCGCGATCTTCCTGTTGCGAAACTTCTTCGTCGGGATACCGAAAGACGTGCTCGAGTCAGCGCGCATCGACGGCGCGTCGGAGATCCGGATCTTCACGCGCCTGATCCTGCCGCTCGGCCTGCCGGCTATTGCGTCGCTCGCGATCTTCCAGTTCCTTTGGACGTGGAACGACCTGATCGTCGCCCTCACATTCGCGCGGAACACGAAGCCGATTACCGTCGCGATCTTCAGCCAGCTCGGCGAGTTCGGCTCGAACATCGAGATCATCGCGCCGGCGGCGTTCATCTCGCTCGCGATTCCGCTCGTCGTCTTCTTCGCGTTCCAGCGCTACTTCGTGCAGGGCCTCCTGGCGGGTTCCGTGAAGTGAGAGTCGCGATCGTGGGCGGCGGGCTGGCCGGTCTCTGCGCCTACGCCACGTTGCGGCACGGAGGGCTGGCGCCGGACGAGATTGTCGTTTTCGGCGACCGCGCGGATCCGACCGAGGCCTGGGCTGAACGGGCGCGGGCGATCCGTCAGCGGCGGATGCGCTCTGAGAGCGACGGGCACGTTGCGGCGACGTCGTTCCCTGGGCTCGCGGTACGAACGGCGCGTCGGAGGGTATCGCTCGCACCGCTCGCGCTCAGCGTCTGCAACCGGTACCGACCGTCGGTCTCCGAGTTCCTCGAGCACGCGGCTGAGGTGCGCGAGCGGTCCGGCTGGGACTCGAGCTTCGTCGACCGCCGTGTCGAGCGCGTAGACGCAGTTGGCGGCGGCTTCCAGATCGACGACCGCGAGTTGTTTGCCCACGTGCTGCTCGCGCTGGGCCATCCCGGGCTGGCGTTGCCGCCGGAACTCGAGGGCGATCCGCGCGTCGTGCACGCGTACGAGCCGCACGAGTACGCCGACGAAGTGGAGGTCGTCGGCGCCGGCATGGCGGCGGCGACGGAGTGGCTGAACGCGCTCGCCGCGGGCGCGTCGGTCGTCTCGGTGCGGCGACGCGAGCCGGTACGTAGGCCGCTCAATCTGCCGCGCCCGCTCTTCACGCGGCGCGGCCTTGCGTCGTTCCACGACACGGCGCCGGACGAGCGCATTGGCCTGCTCCGCGCGTACTCGGCGCCGTCCTATCCGCCGGGACGCGACTGGGAGGAGCCGCTCCGCACGCCGCGTTTCCGTGTCGCGGCCGAGTTGAACGGCGCCGCGCAGATCATCTGTGCGACGGGCTTCCGGCGAGGCTTCGCAGAGAACCCGGTGCTCGCGCGCCTGGTCTCGGAGCACGGCCTCGAGACCGCGGACCGCTGGATCGTCCTCTCGCCCGACTCGACGGTGCCCGCGCTCACTGACGAGTCGCGTACGCTCGCGCTCGCCGGCGTGCACGCGCAATGGGCGTTCCCAGCAGCGGACACACTGGTCGGCGCGAAGTACGCCGCGCGCGGGCTTCTGCGCAGGGTGGAGCGATGTCGTACACGCTGAGAGGCCGACTCGAGTCACGGCTCGCCCCCGTGCTGTTCACGCTGGCGCTCGCCGTGGCGCTCGCTGCCGTGGAGCGCGCCTGGTGGCCGCTCCAGCTTGCGGCATTGATGGCCGGAATCGGCGTTGCCCTCGACGTCCTCGTCTATGACCGGGTCCTCGAGTACCAACCGGGCTGGCTGGCGCTGCCGCTGGGCGCGCTCGAGCTCGGTCTCGTGATACTCGCCGCCCGCCTCCTCGGCATCGACGCCCCGCTCGCGCCCGCGGTGGCGCTGTTCGCGGCGGGATGGCTCGCGGCCCAGGTGCTGGGGCACGCCGTGCTCCCGCTCGTGCGGCTGACGTACGCGCAGGACGGTGGCGAGCTTGGCCGCGTCGGGCCGGCCGTCGCCGTGGCCGTCGCCGCCCTGTTCGCGGGGGCTGCGGGAACCGCTTACGGCATGCGCCCGCCTGTCGTGCATCTCGCGGCCGGCGTGCACAAAGGGCCGCTCGTGATCGACCGACGCGAGACGCTCGTTGGCGAGCAGGGCGCTGTCGTGCGCGGCGGCATCATTGTTCGCGCGGACGACGTCACGATCCGCAACGTGGCGGTCGTCGGCGGCGAGAACGGGATCGAGGTCGACGAGGCGCGCGACGTGGTGCTCGACCGCGTGTCGGTGTCGGGCGCGCAACTCGACGGCATCCACGTCCGCCGCAGCAACGTCGAGATCCGCGATTGCACGATCGACTCGGGCGCGAACCCGTGGGCTCAGGGAATCGACATCTCCTTCTCCTACGACCTGCCGCCAAGCATGGTCAAGGGCTGCACGATCACGGGCGGCCGAGAAGGAATCGTCACGCACTCCGTGCAGGCGATGCTCGTCGACAATCGCGTTCGCGGGACCCAGTTGCGCGGGATCTCGGTGACCGAGATGTCGATGGGGATGGTCGAGCGCAACGACGTGCACGATGCGCTCGGCATCGGGATCTACTGCGGCGACCGGTCGATGTGCGAGATCGAGCACAACGTCGTCTCGCA
>DASVFB010000260.1:0-26250 GCA_036380275.1 Gaiellaceae bacterium
TCGTCGCGGACGCGCATGTCGAAGTAGACATACACGGTCGCCAGCGCGACGAACGGCATCGTCAGCGTGTACACGATCCCTGCTACGAGGTTGAGCCACACGAGCGGCACGTTCGTCAGGAGGATCAGCACCGCACCGAGCAGCGGGCCGAGGGCGAGGGCCAGAACCGCGCCCGCCGCGCCGAGCGACGCGACCTTGAGCCACCCGTGACGCACCAGGCGTCGGCTGCGCCGGAGACCGTCGATCGCGCCCGTGCCTTCGAGCTCGATTACGGGAGCAACCAACGCCCACCGGACGGCGAGCCAGATCGCAATCGGCACCAGGAAGACGGTTGTGAAGAGCAATGAGACGACGATCGAGGCGATCGTGAGCGCAACCAGGAGCGGCCGGGCGCCGTCGAGCGACATCCGGTAGGCCTGCAGCGGCCCGATCCCTCGACCTCGGTCGATCTCGGCCAGTGCCCGCGCGGTGGCAGCCATCACGAGACCGAGCCCGAACAGGGTCAAGGCAGTACCGAGTGCCACGACCACGAACACGACGACGCCACCGGCCCCGCCCTCGGTCTCGATGCCGAAGACGCTCGAGGTGCGGAGGAGGAGCGAATCGGCCACGGTCACGATCACGGAGATCGGCAATGCGAGCAGGCCGATGCCGAGAACGAGCGGCAACCGCTTGACGTACATGCGCCCCGAGGCGGCCAGGATCTGGCCCCAGGCGCGGCGACGCGCGAGCCGGAACGGCGTCGCCGGCCGCCAGGTCGCGCGCGAGAGCGCAACAGCGATCAGGACGACGAGAGCGAGAAGCGTGACGATCGCCCCCGGCAGATGACCCAGACTTCGCCGAAGCGCGTTGGAGCCAGCGGCGACCGCGCCGCAGAAGAAGTCCGTCGCCCCGGTCCCGAACGCGCCGCCTGCGGGAACCCCGATGCTCCGTTCGCGCCAATCCTCCGATATCCGAATCGGCTCCGTCCACTGACTCTTGAGATTCGGCCCGGTCGGTCCGTTGAAGAATGCCTTCTGAAGCTCGCCCCAGCGGCCCTCGAAGCCGATCCATGGAAACGCCGCGCGTGCCTCCGCGGGATCGCTCGGAATCGTCCGCACGATGGGACTGATCTCGCGCGTCGGGCCTCGCGTGTCGTCGCAGCCGACTCCCTCCGAGCCCTGACTGCCCAGAAAGAGCGCCTCGTCGTAGAAGTTCGCGTGCGAACCGGCGGCCGGGTGGACAACGGGATGCGTTCCGTGCATGAGCTCGAGCTTCTCGTCGCCCCAGTTCGCGCGCTCCGCTCCCTCGTGCTGGCTGTACCCGACGGAGACAGGCCGGCCTGCGAGTGCATCGCTCGCGCTCGACGCATCGAAGTCGAGCTGGATCATCTCCCAGTCACCTTCGTGCGTGTTGTTCCAGTCGTTGAAGACGTAGTAGAACCAGTACTGCAGCGCGAGCTTTCCGGGGAAGCTCGGATCCGTCGCCACGTGCGCGTAGACGGTCGGCGACATTCCCTTCGTGACGCGTCGTCCCCATCGCTCATAGCCGCATCCCGGGTCGAGAGCGTCCCCGGGGAAGTCGAGGTGATACTCGTAGCGCTGCGGTGAGAGGTCTCCGGCTGACGGCGCGATCTTCACGAGGTCTCGACCCCACGGCCCGCGCAGCGCCACGGTCGGCTCGTGGAACAGGGCGTCGACGTCGATCGGCTCGTACGGCTCGCCCCGGCCGCACTCCTCGGCCTGCTTCACGAGCTTGACGACCGGCGCATACCGTTGCGCGAGCTTGTTCTCGTCGACGGTGCTGCCCGCGGCAGCCGACGCCAGGCCGAGCGCGGCGAGGCATGCGGCACCGAGCGAGACGGAGACGCGTCTCCTCATTCTTCAGGCTTCGCCGCGGGAGAATCCAATCCTCACCGCTGCCGCCCCGTGGCTGATGCGATGCTCCGTCCATGACGAGCGGGAGTGCACTGGCCGGGCGGCACGTCCACCTCAGCGTCGACGAGCGGGTCGCTCGTGGGAAGGCAGCGCGCACGGCGGCGCCGCGGTCGAGCCACGGCAAGTGGGAGGCGGCGGCGAACCGCCCAGATCCGATCGCGCTGCTCGAGGAGCAGGCCGAGAGTCGTGTTCCCGACCTGGTCCCGATCCGCTACGGCCGGATGCTCGACTCGTCGTTCGCGTTCTTCCGTGGTGCTGCCTTGATCATGGCGGCCGACCTGGCCCCGACGCCCCGGTCGGGGGTCAACGTCCAGCTTTGCGGCGATGCGCACCTGTCGAACTTCGGAGTGTTCGGCTCGCCCGAGCGGCAATTGATGTTCGACATCAACGACTTCGACGAAACGCTCCCGGGCCCGTGGGAGTGGGACGTGAAACGTCTCGCCGCGAGCGTCGAGGTGCTGGGTCGCGACCTCGCGTTCCGCAAGGCCGATCGTCGCGAGATCGTCGAGGCCGGGGTCCGTCAGTACCGGAACACGATGCGGAAAGCTGCCGGCATGCAAACGCTCGCGGCCTGGTACGACCATCTGGACACAGACCAGATCCTGGGCTGGGTCCGAGACGAGGTGAGCGCGAAGCGACTGGCCAAGGACGAGCTGAAGCGCGCCGAGAAGCACGTCGCAAAGGCGAGAACCCGAGACAGCACGCGTGTCTTCGCCAAGCGCGCGGACGAGATCGACGGTCAGCTGCGAATCGTTGCCGACCCGCCGCTGATCGTGCCGATCGACGACTTGCTCCCGCCCGGAACGGACCGCGACGAGGCAGAGGAGTGGGTGCGGTCGCTGGTCACGGCGTACCGAGGATCGCTCGCCGACCACCACCACCCGATCGAGGAGTTCGAGTACGTCCACACCGCGCGAAAAGTCGTGGGCGTGGGTAGCGTCGGAACCCGTGCCTGGATCCACCTGTTCGTGGGCCGGGACGACCAGGATCCCCTGTTCCTGCAGTCGAAGGAGGCCGAGGCCTCGGTGCTTGAGCGGTTCGCCGGGAGAAGCGAGCACCCCCACCACGGCAGGCGGGTCGTGGTCGGCCAGCGACTGATGCAGGCAGCCAGCGACATCTTTCTCGGCTGGCTCCGCGTCGAGGGGATCGACGGCCGGACCCGCGACTACTACATCCGCCAGCTCCACGACTGGAAGGGCGGCGCCGACGTCGAGAGGCTGCTGGTTACCGGCGCGACGCTCTACACCCGCCTGTGCGGAGCGACCCTCGCCCGCGCGCACGCGCGCTGGGGCGACCGGATCGCCATCGCCTCCTATCTGGGCAAGGGCGACGGGTTCGACCGGGCGATCGCGGACTTCGCAACGGCGTACGCCGATCAGAACGAACGCGACTACGAGGCGTTCGCGAGAGCCGTCGACTCGGGGCGGCTCACGGCGCAGAGTGGCCTTTGAAGGCCGGCCGGGCTAGTCGATCCCGAAGACGACGCGTACGCTGGCAGTGATCTCGGCGGTGCCCGGCTCGATCGGCGTCCCGACGTCCACAGCCCTCATCGCGGTGCCGTAGACGAGCGGCCCGGGGCTCGCCGGGCTCTCGCTCAGCGACCGCACGGAGCCGAGCGAGACGCCTGCGGCGAGTGCCAGCGCAGCTGCCTTCTCCCGCGCGTTCGCAACGGCCTTCTCGAGTGCGTCGCGGTAGAGCTTGTCCTGGTCGTCGCGCGCGAGCGCCGGGCCGCTGACGTTGTTGGCGCCTGCGGCGACCGCGGCGTCGATCACGTCGCCGACGTCGGAGAGACCGTGCACGAGCGCCGACACCGAGTTCGACGCGTTGTAGCCCGTGATCTTCTGCCCGTCCCCGTCGTAGCGCGGGTTGACGGACACGAACTCGGTCTGCAGGTCCTTCGATGCGACTCCCGCGTCCTTCAGCGCCGCAATCACCTTCGCCATCGCCTTCGCGTTGAGGTCCATCGCCTCCGAGGCGGTCGCGCCGTCCGTCGTGACACCCGCGGACAGCCTCGCACTGTCCGGCGTCGTCGTCACCGAACCGGTACCCACGACGCTTAGCGTGCCCGCCGGGGGGTCGGTGCTGTCGGCGTGGATCATGCGCGGCGCTCCGACACCTGCGATTGCCGACGCCGCGAGCACCAGAGCGCTGATCCAGACGATGTTGCGGGCCTTCATCGACGCTTATACGACGCCGACGGCGATTACGTCACAGGCGGTCGATCAGGCTGCTGTGGCGCTGCCGAGCGGGCCTTCGCCCAGGTACGGCGCCCACGTCTGCGGGATCTTCGGCGCGGCGATCCGGATGAAGAGCGACGGCGGCGGCGGAGTCGGATGCACCCGCATCTTCAGCCCGACCTCCTCGACGAGCCTGTCGCCCTTGCGCAGGTTGCAGGGCGCGCAGGAGGTCACGACATTCTCCCAGACGGAGTCACCGCCTCTGCTTCGCGGCACCACATGATCGAGTGTCAACCGACCTGCTGAGCCGCAGTAGACGCAGCGCCAGCCGTCCCGCGCGAAGAGCGCCCGCCGCGAGATCTTCCGCTTCACCGTTCGAGGAACGCGCACGTAGTGCACGAGCCGGATCACGTTCGGCCAGACGAACGTCGAGCTGGCCGATCGGAGCGGCCGATCGAGCGACTCGATCACCTCGGCCTTGCCCTTGAACACGAGGACGTGCGCACGCTTGACCGTGCACACGTTCAGGGGCTCATAGCTGGCATTGAGGACGAGAACCTGCACCGCTTTCAAAATGTACCTTCTCACGTGGCCGCAAACGCTTCGCGGAAGGGCGTCGTCGTTGTTACTGCGCGTGGAACTCGTACGAGCGCACCTCGTCGCAGACCTCGATTCGATAGTCGGAGAAGAAGCGCTCGCGACCGCGCTGCTGCGCGACCACGTGCTCGGGATGATCGTGCCAGGCCCGAAGCGACTCGTGCGAATCGAAGCGCACGACGAGGAGCTCTCCGCCTTCGACGGCCGCGTAGTCCATCCCGAGAAAACCGGGCATGGAGCTCGCGAGCTCCCCCATTCGCGCACCGGTCTCCTCGTACTCAGACTTCGGAAGGTCGGGACGCAACTTGATGCTGAACACCACGACGACCATGCCTACCCCTTTCGTGCTTGCGAGATCGCGTCAGCGGGCCATCGCCCGCTCGACAGCCTCTCGCTCCTCGGGCGAAAGCGCAACCGGCGCGCGTCCCTGGTCGAGCTCTTTGACGTAGATCCGCGCGTAGTCGCGGCCCTGGATCGCGGAGACGACGACACCCGTGCGCGACGAGTCGAGCATCGCAAGCGACGCCGACTGGTGCCCGCCGGCGTCCGAGAGCGCGTCGTAGCGGACGATCGACGTCCTGGCGATCGTTCCATCGACACGGCGGTCGACGCGCGACAGTCCGGCTGCGATCTCATCGACGGTGCGCAGCACGTCGTCGATGCGTGCCTGCAGCGAGACGGCGAAGTCGACGAGATCCTGCTTGCGTCCCCCGAGCAGGACGCGCTGCGCAGCACGCGCGCGGCGAAGCAGAACGAGCGTCCAGGCCCAAGCAATCAGACCGATCGCTGCCAGGGCCGCAGCAGCGATCGCGATCCACCCTGCTGTGGAAGCGCTCACTCAGCCCATCCTAAGCCCGAAGCTGAACCTCTCGCCGGCAGCGCGGCTTTGCCGCGCTGCTAACCAACCGCCTACGAAGAAGCACACCTCACAAACCCGCCTTGGGCACGCGCGCCGCAGGCGCGCCTGCCCGGTTTCCCGGCCCAAAGTGCGAAGCACTTTGGGCCGATCAGCTCAAGCTGAAAATCACGGGGTACTGGTAGGTGTTGTTCTCGATCCGCGCCTCATCCTTCACAGGCGTCACGTCAACCTTGAGGGTCACGCGCGAGCCGAACACGCCGGTCACGTCGATGTTCTTGAAGGTGACCTTCACGATCTCACCCGGGTTGATCACGTCGATCGTCTGAGTCTGCTTGATCGGCGTTCCCTGCTTCTGGATCGTCAGAGTCACCGGGATCTTGCTCTCGAGGTTGTCGCCGGTGTTCTTGACCGCGACCTCGAACGCGAGGTTGGTCGACGCGATCACCTTGTTGTCCGCCACGCGCGAGAGGACGAGGCCCTGCGGCTGTGCGGTGACCGACTCGATGCCTGTGCCGTGCAGTCCTCCTCCCGTGCCGCCGGTGGCCGCGCCCTTGATCCGCTTGAAGATCTCGGCGAACGTCGCTGCGCTCACGATGTCTGTGTTGCCGACGATGTGCGACTGCGGCACGACCACGCCGTGGATGCCTTGCTGGTCGAGAATCAGCCCGGCCGGGGTCTGGAAGAGGTCGTCCCACACGACGTCGCTCGCGACCAACCGCTTCGCTTGTTCGGCGAGCACGGTTCCTGCCCGGTCGGAGTCCTTGAGCTTCGCCGTCGACTTGAACGCGTCCGCGAGCCCACGCAGCCCGCTGACGCGGAGCTGCAGCGCCTCGATCAGCTGCCGGTTCGCTTCGCGCAGGTGGCCCGGCGGATTCAGCGACTCGCCACGCGCGACGTTCTGCTGCTCCTGCTGCGCAAGCCCGTTCAGCTTCGCCTCGAGCTCCTTCTCCTTGATTCCCGGCGTGACGAGGTTGCTGTTCAGCGTCCGGCCGATCTGGGTCGACGACTTCGCGATCGACGAGACGTCGTCCATGTAGTTGCTGTACGCGTTGGCCTTGGCGTCGTTCTGGCAACCCTGGATCCAGAAGACCAGCAGGACGACGACGACGATCGCGGCCGCGATCAGGCCGACGAGCCGCAGGATCGGCGTCAGGCCGGTCGGCGGCCCTACGGGCCCGCGGGGCCGCCTAGGGCCCCGTTTGGGCCCCGGCTCGTCCCGCACCGGCCGTCGGCGTTGCGTGACGGTTTCTTCGTCCGGCTCGTCGAAGAAGTCGAACTCGAAGTCGTCTTCACGGGTGGTCAACAGCCGGACTCTAGCCAGTGGATCGGACTCGAAAGGAGTCTGACCGCCTGCGGCATAAGAGTTTCGGACGGTGTCGGAAGTTCTCGCCCTTCGTCCTGAGCCGAATCTCTTCCTCGGCCGCTACCGTCCGGTCCGGGCGCTGGGGAGCGGAGGCTCGGGCTCCGTGTGGCTCGCGCAGGACGAGCGAACCACCCGCGAGGTCGCGGTCAAGATCGTGCCGCGCGAAGGCAAGTCCGGCGAGCGCGCCCGGCGCGAGGCGCAGGCGATGGCCAAGCTCGATCATCCTCGCTGCCTGCGCGCGTTCGCGTGCGGCCGCGACGCCGAGAACGTCTACATCGTGTACGCGTACGTCCCAGGGCGAACGTTCCGCGAGTGCCTCCGTGCGGGGCGCGCGACCGACGCAGATGCAATCGAGGTCGCCGCGCAGGTGCTCGACGGGCTCGCGCACGCGCACGAGTGCGGCGTCATCCACCGCGACGTGAAGCCGGCGAACGTCCTGCTCGCGGACGAAGGGGACGGGATCTCGGTGCGCATCCTCGACTTCGGGCTCGCCCGCTTCGCGGACGGCGAGACGCTGACCGCCGCGGGCGACGTGCCCGGGACGCTCGCGTACATCGCGCCGGAGCGGCTGCATGGCGAGCCCGCCGGAGCAGGGGGCGACGTGTGGTCGGTCGGCGTGCTGCTCTACGAGGCGCTCGCCGGCCGTCATCCGTTCTGGCGCTCGTCTCTCGCCGAGACGGCGGACGCAATTGCGCAAGGGCCGCCCCCGCTTCGCACCGAGCGGCCCGACCTGCCCGACGCGCTGCTCTCGACCGTGGACCGCGCCCTCGCACTCGACCCGGCGAAACGACCGTCGGCGGCCAAGCTCGCGCGGCTCCTGCGGCGCGCGCGCGGCGACCGCGACGGCACGGCGTTCGCGAGCGCGAAGCAGGTCGAGCGGCAGGTGGTCGCTCCCGTCCTCGCGGGCGTCTACGCAGGCGTTGGTGCGTCGTTGCTCCCGTTCTTCCCGGCGCACGCTGCCCCCGTGCTCGCGGTGCTTGCGGCGGCGCTGACGTTCTTCGCTCCGCGCTGGGGCGCAGCCTTCGCGCTCGCGCTGCCCATCTTCCCCCTCGGCAACGTCGCGCTCGCGCTCGCGCTCCTCTACGGAGCCGTCGCGCTCGCCTGGTTCGTCCTGAGCGCTCGCGAGCCCGAGCGGACGCTGCTGCCGACGCTCGGGCCGCTGCTCGGCCCGCTCGCGCTCGGCCTCGTGCCGATCGTCTTCGTGAGGACGAGGTCCGCGATCCTGCGTGCAGTCGGCGCCGCGGCTGCCATCGTGCTGGCTGCCGTCGTCCATGGCGTGCGGGCAGGACCGATCGGGCTCGGCATCCCGGAGAGCCGCGATCCCACGGCGGCGGCAAACGCGCTCTTGGACGCCGCACCACACGCGCTCGTCTACGTGCTCCCGGTGGTCGCCTTCATCGCGGTGGTCCTCCCCTGGGTGGTGCGCCGAGCCCAGCAGTTGAGCCGCAGAGCAGCGGAGGCCAGGACTTAGCGGCTCCCGCACAATGAGCGATTGTGTCGCCCGGGCGCACTCGGCGCCGCGCTGCGGCGTCCTCGGTCGGCCCGATAGTCACGACTATCGAGCCTCCCTGCGTCCTTGCATCGCACCGCCGAGTGAGTCCGGATCGACGAACGGCATTATGCGAGAGCCGCTTACACTGGCTGACGCGGGGAAGCGACCCGCGCCGTGATGCTGCGCCAAATCGAGCACAAGATCGAGTCGCTCTTCGAGGGCATTTTCGGACGCGCGTTCCGTACGCACGTCCAGCCCGTCGAGCTCGCGCGAAAGCTTGCGAAGGAGATGGACGACGGAAAGACCGTGTCGGTATCGAAGGTCTACGTGCCCAACGAGTACTCGGTGTTCCTCTCCCCGGCCGACCGGGAGCAGTTCGACTCGTACGAGGAGTCGCTCGTCGACGAGCTCCAGCAATATCTGGCCGAGCATGCCCGTCGCGAGCAGTACGCGCTGCTTTCGGAGCCCCGAGTCATCTTCAACAGCGACGCCGACCTCACGGTCGGGGAGTTCGGCATTGCGACGCGCATGGTGCAGCAGCGAGGCGGCCCGCAGGTGCCCGCGCGCGAGCCGAGCGCGACGATGATCTACCGGCCGTCTCAGCCGCCGACCGAGGCTGCGTCCCCACAGGAGCTCGGCGTGGAGCGCGAACTGGTGTCGCTCACCGCCAACGGGCGCAAGTTCGAGATCACGAAGCAGCGCACGGTGATGGGCCGATCGCGCGACTGCGACGTCCAGATCGAGGATCCGAGCGCGTCGCGACGGCACGCTGAGGTGCGGCAGGAGGGCACGGCCTACTGGATCGTCGACCTCGACTCGACGAATGGCCTCGAAGTGAACGGGCTTCGCGTCAAGCGCGCGAAGCTCAGCCACGGCGACAAGATCACGATCGGTTCGACCGACATCGTGTTCCGCCGCGACCTTTCGTGATGCTCGCGTCCGTCGAGGTCCAGACCGTCCTGCTCGTCCTGAAGATCTGCTTCCTCGTGCTGCTCTACCTCTTCATCTGGCGCATTGTGCGCAGCGCAGCGCGCGAGGTGCGCATGCCGCAGGAGAGCTTCATCATGGGGCCTTCGCAGGCGGCAGCCCTCGGTCTCGGCAAGCAGGCGGCCGCTCCGTCGGGGATGCTCGTCGCGCTCGCGAGCACCGCGGTCGAAGAGGGCTCGCGCTTCGAGCTCAACGCGAAGACGCTCACGATTGGCCGCGGCGCGCCGAACGACATCCGGCTGGACGACGACGAGTTCGCGTCCGCCCATCACGCGCGCGTCGAGCCGCGCCGCGACGGCGTCTGGGTCGAGGACATCGGCTCGACGAACGGTACGTACGTGAACGGCACGCGCCTCGGCCGGCCGCAGAAGCTCGCGCCCGGCGATGTCGTGCGCATCGGAGAAACAGATTTGAGATTCGAACAATGAGAGTCGGACGGTCGACGGTCGCAACGCATACCGGGCGGAAGCGCAGGCACAACGAGGACGCCTACGTGTTGCAGCCGCCGCTGTTCGCGATCGCCGACGGGATGGGCGGAGCGCGCGCAGGCGAGGTCGCGTCGAGCCTCGCCGCCGCCGCGCTGCAGTCGGGCGAGGTCGACGGCAACGGCAAGGAGCGCGTGACCGCGCTCATTCAAGCGGCGAACCGCAGCGTCTACGAGCGCTCGAGCCAGGACGCCGAGGTCGCAGGCATGGGCACCACGATGACGGTCGCGCTCGTCGAGGACGCGACCGTGACGCTCGGGCACGTGGGCGACTCGCGGGCATACGTCCTGCGCGACGGCGAGCTCGAGCAGCTGACGGACGACCACTCACTGGTCGCCGAGCTCGTGCGCGGGGGAAAGCTCTCGGCGGAGGAGGCGGAGCACCATCCGCAGCGCTCGGTGATCACGCGAGCGCTCGGCACCGACCCGGACGTCGACGTCGACACGTTCACGGTCGAAGCCGAGGACGGCGACGTCTTCGTTCTCTGCTCCGACGGACTGACCGACATGGTCGGCGACGCCGAGATCGGCGAGGTGCTCGCCGACTCGCGGGAGAACCTGAAGGAGGCAGCTGAGGAGCTGGTCCGCCGCGCGAACAAGGCCGGCGGTCAGGACAACATCACCGTGGTCGCCTTCGAGATGACGGACGAGCCGGACGAGCAGACGCTCGAGCGGACGGTCGAGCAGACACAGCCGATGCCGGCGGCGGAAGCGGCGCGGGAGCCGGAGCGGCGCCGGATCTGGAGGTTCCTGCCCCTCCTGATCCTGCTTCTCGGGATCGCCGCCGCCGCGATCGCCCTCTGGATCCTCGTCCGATGAGCGAACGTAACCGCGAGCTGCTCAACCTGTTCGTCGTCGGAATGCTGACGGCGCTCGGGTTCGCGTCCGTGTACATCGCGCGCCAGTCGGAGGTGTCGACGGGCTCGCTCTCGTACGCGGCGTTCTTCTTCGGCCTCTACCTGGTCGCGCACTTCGTCGCGCGTTACGCCGTGCCGAACGCCGATCCGTACCTGCTGCCGATGGCCGCGCTGCTGACGGCGGTCGGCGTCACCGAGATCTACCGGCTCAATCCCGACAACGCCTTCAAGCAGGGCCTCTGGATCGTGATCGCCGTCGGCGTGTTCGTCGCGACGCTGCTCGTGCTCCGGCGCGACTACCGCGTGCTCGAGTCGTACAAGTACCTCTTCGGGCTGGGCGCGCTCTTCCTACTCGTCCTGCCGGCGCTGCCGGGCATCGGCACGACCGTCAACGGAGCACGGCTCTGGGTGCGCGCGGGGCCGCTCCAGTTCCAGCCAGGCGAGCTCGCGAAGCTCGCGCTGATCGTCTTCCTCGCCGGGTACCTCCGCGAGAAGCGCGAGGTGATCGCGCAGGGGCGCCTCAAGGATCTCGGCCCGCTGCTTGTGATCTGGGGCGGCGCGATGCTCGTCCTCGTCGAGACGAACGACCTCGGCAGCGGGCTTCTTTACTTCGGAGTGTTCCTAGCGATGCTGTACGTCGCCACCGCGCGGTTCACGTACGTCCTTGCGGGGGCCGTGCTCTTCATCGTCGGCTCCGCCGGCGTCTACAAGATCTCCGAGCACGTGCGCGACCGCGTCGACGTCTGGCTCAACGCGTTCAAGTACGCGCACACTACGGGCTATCAGATCGTCCAGGCCCGCTACTCGATCGCGCACGGCGGCTTCGGCGGCACGGGGCTCGGCCACGGCATCTTCACACAGCCCGGCTCATCGGACACGCTCATTCCCTACCTGAACACAGACTTCATCTTCGCCGCGCTCGCGCAGGAGCTCGGGCTCATCGGCGCCGCAGGGCTCGTGCTCGTCTACATGCTCTTTGTCGCGCGTGGCTTCCGAATCGCGCTACTCGCCAACGACGGGTTCTCGAAGCTGCTCGCGGTCGGTCTGACGTCCGCGTTCGCGCTTCAATCTTTCATCATCATCGGCGGGATCGTCGGGATCATCCCGCTGACCGGCATCACGATGCCGTTCGTCAGCTACGGCGGTTCGAGCGTGGTCGCGAACTTCGTCTTACTCGCGGGCCTGATGCTGATCTCGAACCGTGCCAACACGGAACGAGGCGAGTCATGAACCGCCAGATCACGCGCCTCGCCGTATGCACGATCGTGCTGCTGAGCGCGCTCATCGTCGGCACGACGTACTGGCAGACGTTTGCGGTCGCCGGCCTCGCGGACCGGCAGGACAACGCGCTCGCCAGCGTCGCGCAGTTCACGGTCGATCGCGGCAAGATCTACACGGGACACCGACGCGTACTGCTGGCGACGAACGTGAAGAAGAAGGTAGCCGGCCAGACGTACTACTTCCGCAAGTACCCCAACGGCTACCTTGCACCGCACGTCGTCGGCTACTCGACGCAAAGTCGTTCCCGCGCCGGGCTGGAGCGCTCGCAGAACGACTACCTCACAGGGGCCAACGGGGACATCTCGAGCGTCACCAAGCACGAGCTCGACAAGCTCACCGGCGTCACCATCAAGGGGAACGACATCGACCTCGCGCTCAACGTGCGCGCGCAGGAGACCGCAGTGCGGCAGCTTCGTGGGAAGTGCGGTGCCGCCGTCGTGATCCAGCCCCAGACCGGCAGGATCCTCGCGCTCGCGTCGAGCCCGACATACAACCCGAACGCGGTCGAGAAGAGCTTCTCCGCGATCACGCGCATCCGCACCGCGGCCTGCCCGTTCGCGGCGCCGCTGCTGAACCGGGCGACCCAGGGCCTCTACCCGCCCGGGTCTACGTTCAAGGTCGTGACTGCGTCTGCCGCGCTCGACAGCGGCGCGTTCACGCCGAGCTCGACGTTCTACGACCCCGGCTACTGCGAGGAGTACGGAAAGCGCGTCTCCAACGCGGGCAATCCCGAGAGCCCGGAGACGTTCGGCACCGTCACGCTGGCGCAAGGGCTGCAGCACTCCATCAACTCCGTGTTCTGCAACGTCGGCAAGAGGATCGGCGCTGGCAAGATCCTCGATTACGCCGAGCGCTTCGGCTTCTACAAGTCCCCTGACGTCGAGTTGCCCGCGGACGCGCAGAGCCCGAGCGGGCTCTACCGCAAGCACAAGCCGTACAAGCCGAAGCACCCCGAGTTTCAAGTCGACCCTGGCCGGCTCGCCTTCGGCCAGGAGCGCCTGCTCGTCACGCCGCTGCAGATGGCGATGGTCGCCTCGACGGTCGCGAACGGCGGCGTCCTCATGCAACCGCACCTCATCGACGACGTGCGCGCGCCGGACGGCTCGATCGTCCACCGCGTGCGCCCGCACAAGGTCCGCCGAGTCATCTCGGCGACGACCGCGAATCAGCTGACGCAGATGATGGAGTCGGTCGTCACAGGCGGCACGGCGACCAACCTGCAGATCCCGGGCGTCCGGCTCGCCGGCAAGACGGGCACGGCCGAGACGAACGTGAACGGGAAGTACGACACGTGGTTCATCGCGTTCGCTCCGGCCGAGAAGCCGGAGGTCGCGGTGGCGGTCGCGCTCGAGAACCAGACCGGGTTCGGCGCCACGACCGCAGGACCGATCGCGAAGTCGCTCGTAGAGGCGATCCTGCGCCAGAGGTCGAATACCTAGGGTTGACCTGCTGATGGCGACGACGGACCAACTTCTCAACACGCTCTTCGACGGCCGTTACCGCATCATGCGGAAGCTCGGGTCGGGCGGCATGGCGAACGTCTATCTCGCCGAGGACCAGGAGCTTGGCCGGCGCGTCGCGATCAAGATCCTCAACGACCGTCACGCCGGCGACGATCAGTTCGTCGCGCGCTTCCGGAACGAGGCGAAGAACGCCGCAAGCCTGTCGCACCCGAACATCGTCTCGATCTACGACCGCGGCGAGGCCGAGGGGACGTACTACATCGCCATGGAGTACCTCGACGGCAAGTCGCTCAAGGAGCTGATCCTGGAGCGCGGACCGGCGCCCGTGTCGGTCGCCGTCGACTACGCGCGGCAGATTCTCGCGGCGCTGCGGTTCGCGCACCGGAACGGCCTCGTCCACCGCGACATCAAGCCGCACAACGTGCTCGTCGACGGCGAGGGGCACGTGAAGGTGACGGACTTCGGCATCGCGCGCGCCGGCGCGAGTCAGATGACCGAGGAGGGCTCGATCATCGGCACCGCGCAGTACCTCTCGCCCGAGCAGGCGCGCGGCACTCAGGTCGACCAGACGTCCGACCTCTATTCGCTCGGCATCGTCCTCTACGAGATGCTCACCGGCGCCGTCCCGTTCACCGGCGACAGCCCGGTGGAGATCGCCATGAAGCACCTCTCGGCGACGCCGGAGGCGCTCTCGACGCGACGTGCCGACATCCCGCATGCGCTCGACATGGTGGTGCTGCGCGCACTCGCGAAGGATCCGGCCGCCCGCTACCAGAGCGCCGACGAGATGGACGCCGACCTCGAGCGCGTCGCCCGCGGACTCGGCGTGTCGCGTGCGACCGAGGAGGCGGCAACGACGGTGCTGAGCGGCGCGGCGTTCGCGAACGGCGCCGCGACCTCGATCGTGCCGGCGGACGCGGCGACGCAGGTTCGCGGCCGCCCGCCTGGGGACGACTACTTCGATTACTCCACGCCTCGAGAGCGCTCGATCTGGCCGTGGCTCCTCGCGGTCCTGCTCGTTGCGGGCGCCGCGATCGCCGGCTTCTACGTCTACAACCAGATCCAGGACCAGCTGAACCAGGCGAAGCCGATCGGCGTCCCGTACCTCGTCGGGATCAAGGAGGCGAACGCCATTCAGAGCATCCACGACGCGGGGCTCGAGGTCGGTCAGATTCACCGCCTCCCGAACGACCTGCAGCCGAAGACGTACGTCTACGACCAGAACCCGAACGAGGGCGACCGCGTGGGCAAGGGCAGCTTCGTCGAGCTGTGGGTCTCGACAGGCAAAGCGCAGGTGACGGTCCCCGACCTCGTCGGCGAAAACCAGAACGACGCCGTGGCGAAGCTCACCGCCATGAATCTGAGGTTCGACGTCCACGACATCTCGTCGCGCCAGCCCCAGGGCACCGTCATCGCGCAGAATCCACCGGCCGAGACGAAGGTCGCCGAGAAGACGGTGGTGCGCATCAACGTCTCGAGCGGGCCGAGGCCGGTCGGGATCCCCGACGTGCGCGGGAGCTCCTACGAGACCGCGGCGTCGCAGCTCCAGGCGGTCGGCTTCGCCGTCGCGAGGCAGGACGCCGAGTCCGACCAGGCTGCAGGGACAGTGATCGACCAGACGCCGGCGCCGAACAACTTCGCGCCCAAGGGATCGACGGTGACGCTCACCGTTTCCAAAGGCCCGACGACGACCGGCGTGCCAAATGTCGAGAACGAGGACGAGCAGACGGCGCGGAGCCAGCTGGAAGCATCAGGCTTCAGGGTCAGGATCGAGCACGAGGACACGACCGACGAAGGACTGGACGGCTTCGTGCTCCGGCAGGACCCGCCGCCGGGGACGCAGGTGAAACCGAACTCGAAGGTGACGATCGTCGTGGGCCGCTTCAACGCGCCGCCGCCCGCCGACACGACGACCGAGACGACCACCACCGTCCCCTTCCCGTGAGCCGACGCCTCCGCGTGGCGATTCTCGCCGGCGGTAGGTCGAGCGAGCACGACATCTCGCTCGCCTCCGCGCGCTCAGTGGTCGCCGCGCTCGATCCCGCGCGCTACGACGCGGTGACGGTCGCAATCGGCCGCGACGGCCGGTGGGAGCTCGGGCCTGGCCACTCCAGTCATGCCCTAGGGACAGTCCCTGAGGCACGGCCGGCAGAGACACTGCCGATCCCGACGACGACGGACAGCACACCGGCGACGCTCGCCGAGGTCGACGTCGTGCTGCCGATCCTGCACGGCCCCTTCGGCGAAGACGGCACGGTGCAGGGACTGCTCGAGCTCGCGGACGTGCCGTACGTCGGCCCGGGGGTCGCCGCCTCCTCACTCTGCATGGACAAGGACCTCTTCAAGAAGGTCATGCGCGATAGCGGCATCACGGTCGCGCAGCACGTCGCGCTGCGACTCGGCGACGAGATCGAGAACCCGTTCGGCTACCCGGTCTTCGTCAAGCCGGCGCGCCTCGGCTCATCGGTCGGAATCAGCAAGGTCCACGACGAGTCGGAGCTCGGGTCTGCCGTCGAGCTCGCGCGCCAACACGACGAGAAGGTGCTGGTCGAGGAATTTGTCGTCGGCATGGAAGTGGAGTGCGGCGTACTCGGCAACCGGGTGCCGCCGCCCATCGCGTCGCTGCCCGGACGCATCGACACGCTCGAGCACGAGTGGTACGACTTCGCGTCGAAGTACGACGAGGACGGCATGGAGCTCGTCGTTCCTCCGGAGCTCCCGCCGGAGACGATCGAGCGCGTGCAGGAGGTCTCGGTCGACGCATTCGTCGCGAGCGAGTGCGAGGGGATGGCACGCGTCGACTTCTTCGTCCGCGAAGGCGGCGAGGTCGTCGTGAACGAGTTGAACACGATCCCGGGCTTCACGGCGACGAGCGTGTACGCGAAGCTGTTCGAAGCGTCAGGCATCCCGTACCCGGAGCTGCTCGACCGCCTCGTCGACCTCGCACTCGAGCGCCACGAGCGGCGCTCGAAGCTCAGGTTCTAACGATCCACCGGCGGCGCGGCCTTGACGCGCCGCTCACGAACCGCTGCGCAAGCAGAGCTCCCCGAACTGCCGGCCAATCGCGAGCGCCGAAGGCGCGAGCCCCGAGCGGAAAGCGAAGCGGGCGAGGGACTAGTCCATTACGCGCTCGGCGAGCGTCTCCAGCACCTGCAGCTGGATGCCGGGCTCGGCGAGGAGCAGCCGGCGGAACGCGGGCCTGGAGATGACCAGCGCGCTCGACGGCTCCGTCAGCGTGACGGACGCAGTCGTCGGCCGCTCGGTGACGAGCGAGATCTCGCCGAAAAAGTCGCCGGCCCCGAGCGTGTTGATCTTGCGGCCCTTGCGGCGCACCTCGGCCTCCCCGTCGAGCAGGACGAAGAACTGGCGTCCCGGGTCGCCTTCGCGGATCAGCTCCTTGCCGGCGGCGAGGTCGATCTCGTCGGCGATCTTCGCGATCTCTTTCATCCCGCGCTTCGAGCAGCCGGCAAACAGAGGCACGCGGTTGAGGATGTCGATCTTGCTCGAAGCCCCGTGCCGGCGCATGCGCGCGATCTTACGCGGTGAGGAGCGGGCGTGTCTGGCCGGCGTGCCAGCCCAGCCCGAGCTCCTCGAACCGCGCGAGCGCCTGCTCGATCAGAGAACGGTCGCCGCGAACGTGGCCGAGGGCCCGCTGCGCGAACGGCTCGATGTACGTGCGCCTGTGCTCGAGCAGCGGCACTGCCTCGTTCTCGATCGCGGCCGAATCGCCGAGCCGTAGGAGAGCGTCCAATCGCAGGACCTGCGACGAGAGGTTGAACCAGTACGAGTGCTTTCGTCCGAGGATGGTCGGCAGCGAGGACAGCAACCGCTCGACGCCGACGAGGTCGTCTTTCAGGAGCGCCAGCCGCACGCGCGGCGCGCTCAGCACGAGGTCATAGCCCTCCATCCCGAGCGACTCGGCCTTCGCCTCGAGCCGCTCCGACTCGGCGACGTCGCCGAGGGTGCGACTTGCGGCGGCGGCGACCAAGAGCGTCCGCTCGTTGCGAACGCACGGCGTGTTCAGGTTCTCGGCAACTGTCTGCTCGATACGCGGGGTGAGATCGCGCACCGTCGTCCACTCGCCGCTCACCTCTTCGAGCTCGGTCCTCACGGCAATGCCGTGGAGCCGGTGGTGCGCCGAGAGTGGTTGCGTGGCGGCCCGGTGGAGCTCGGACATGGCGCGCGCCGCCTTGAAGCGACCGAGCATCGCGTCGACCGGGACGGTCGCCTCGTACACCTCGACGACTCGTTCGGGGTCGTTGAGCTGGTCGATGAAGTCAAGCGGGCGGAGCACCCATTCGAGCGCCTCGTCGAACCGTCCAGCCTGATAGGCAACGATGGCGCGGCCGTATAGCGCCACGGCGCGTAAATCCGGGTCGCCGAGCTCGTCGGCCGTCGCGCTCGCCTCGCGCGCGGCGTCCGCTGCGGGATTCGCATCCCAGAAGACGTGCGCGCTGAGCGCTTTCACACGCGCCGGAGTTCCCGGATCGGTCAGCTCGATCCCCTTCGCGATCCACGGCGAGACGAGAGTCCGGTCCGGAGCACGCGTCCACATCCCTCCGCGGAACGACGTCTGGAAGCCGAGCTCTGCGTACGTCTCGCCGCGTGTCGAGCGGTCGTCGGTCAGCTCGAGCGAGCGCTCCATCGCTTCCCAGAAGGCAGGCCCCTGGAATCCGAGTGCGTTCGCACGTCCGATCTCGCGCCAGAGCTCCGCCTGGGTCGTCGCATGGGTCTCGAGCTCGACCGCCTGATGCAGCAGCCGGATGCCCTCGTCGAGGTCGTAGCGCGAGACGGCGAGCTCTCCGGCGCGGCGCAACCACGTCGCCGCCAACTGCTGCAGCCGCTCCCGCTCCCCCGGCTCGTCGCCCCAGGCCAGGTCGGCATCCTCGGCCCGGACGGCCTGCGCGTAATGGTGCGCGAGCAGTGGCGCGTGCTCGTCCCGGCCACCCCCGACCCGCAGGGCCCACGCTGCGAACGCGGCGTGGAGCCGTGCTCGCCGCGCCTTCGGCAGGGTCCCGTACGCGACCTCGCGGGTGACCGCGTGCTTGAACGCGTACTCGCGCTCGCCCTCTAGTGTCGAGCCGGAGCGGCGGCGGATGAAGTCCCGCGTCTCGAGCAGCTGGAAGTCGGGCTCCGCCTGGTCGAGTAGCTCGACGACGGGCGCCGAGGATCTCGCGATCGCCGAGCAGGCGACGGACGACGTCGGGCGAGTCGTTCTCGAGAATGCCGATGTGTTCCTTGAGGATCTCGCCGAGCGGCCAATACGTGATCCCGTGGCCGTAGGCGAGGCAGCGGCCGGTCCGCCGGACCGGCTCGGGCTCCTCGGCACCCAGCAGCTCCCAGAGCTCGCGAACGAGCCGCGTCTTGCCGACGCCGACGTCGGCCATGATCGTGACCATGTGCGGCCCGCCCTGCTCGACGGCGCGGGCATACGTTGCGAGGAGCAGGTCCAGCTCGCCGGTGCGGCCGACGAAAGCCTGCTGCAGCCCTCCCACGCCTCGCGGCCGCATGAGCGACAGCGCGCGGAGCAGCGGTACGCCGACGACGCCGTCCTCTTTCCCTTTCGCCTCGACACGCCGCCGCGGGCCGAGCTCGAAGGCGCCACGGACGAACGAGGCCGTCCGCTCGCCGATCAGAATCTCGTCCGGCGCCGCAGCCTGCTCGAGACGCGCCGCCGCGTTGACCGCGTCACCGCTGACGAACGAGCTCCCCTCACGCGGCCGGCCGACGACGACATCACCGGTGTTCACACCGGTGCGAAGCGAGAGCTCGCCCTCGAAGAGCGTGTGCAGACGGCGGCGCATCGCAAGCGCGCAATGCAGCGCGCGCTCCGCATGGTCCTCGAGCGCGGCGGGAGCGCCGAACGCGGCCATGACCGCGTCGCCGGCGAACTTCTCCACCGTGCCTCCGGCGCGCTCGATCTCCGTTGCCATCGCTTCGTAGAAGCGGTCGAGCGTCGCGCGCGTGCGCTCGGGATCCTGGGAGCCGGCGAGCGCGGTCGACCCAACGAGATCGGCGAACAGTACGGTCGCGAGCTTCCGCTCGTCCTCGGGAGGTGCGGTGTCGGTCGGCGCGCCGCATGCAGGGCAGAACCGAGCGGCGTCCGGCAACTGGGCGCCACACTGGGCGCAGGCGGCCATGAGCTTGATTCTGACCGCGGGGCGGGCTTGACTAGCCGGCTGCGCGGACTTCGTTCACGTGCGCGACGCGACCAGGGGGAAGACCGGTGATCCAAAGGACGAACACCGGTCCGGCCGCGTCCTGCAGGTCGAAAGTCGTCTTGCCGCTGACGACCTCCGAGTTGGAGACTCGCCGCGCCGCGCTCGGCGATGCGCCCGCCTTGACGACCGCCGTGAAGCCGGGGGTGTCGGTGATGACCGCGAGGGTCTTCACGTTTTTGTCGCCGGACTTCTGGAGCACGAGCCCGACGCCGGTCTTGAGGTTGCCGAAGCTCGTGTTCGCGTAGCGGTCGGTCCGCCAGAACGTCGCCGCATTGCCGTCCGTCGCCAGCGAGGCCTCGTCGTCGTGCTCGCCGCCGTCGCCCTCGGGGTCGTACGCGGTCGTGGCGCTCGCTGGCACGGGACCGCCACCGCCGGCGCCGCCGTTCGTGCCTGGGAGGACGCCGGGCAGCACGGAGTGGTCGCGCTGGACGGCGATCGCGGCGACGACAATCACCGCGAGCGCAGCGAGAGCGAGAAGCGAAACGAGCATCGGCCCAGGCGCGAGCCGACGACGCGCGCGCAGTCGACGTCGGGGGACAGGCGCATTGACGACGGTGCGATTCGAGTCGCTATCGCCCGCCGTGAGCTCTGCGAGGCACGCTTCGAGCTCGCCGGCAAACGCCTCCATCGTTGGGAACCGGTCACGAGGACTCTTGGCGAGCGCGCGGTCCACCGCTGCAGCGACGCGGGAAGGAACGTCACGCCGTCGCGACGCGACGTTCGGCGCAGGCTCGTTGATGTGCTGCATCGCCACCGTGACGAAGCTCTCGCCCACGAACGGAACGCTGCCGGTGAGCAGCTCGAACAGGACGACGCCGAGGGAGTAGACATCGCTCTGTACGCTCGCGCCGTCACCGCTCGCCTGCTCCGGCGCGATGTAGTTGGACGTACCGAGCACGGTGCCGGTCTGGGTGACGCCCTTCTTGACGTCGAGCGAGCGCGCGATGCCGAAGTCGGTCACCTTCGGCTGCCGGTCACCGTTTAGGAGGATGTTCTGCGGCTTGACGTCGCGGTGGACGAGCCCGTGCCGATGGGCGAAGGCGAGCCCGCGCGCAATCGCGATCGCGATCTCGAGCGCCTCGTCGACCGGTAGCGCGCCGCGCTTGCCGACCAGCTCGTCGAGAGTCTGGCCGTCGACGTACTCGAACACGATGAACGGCTTCCCATCGGCCTCGCCGCGATCGATCACCGTGACGATGTTCGGATGCGAGAGCTGTGCGACGACGCGCGCCTCGCGCCGGAACCGCTCTACGTACTCGGCGTCCTCGAGGTGGCGCTCGTGGAGGATCTTCAGCGCGACGTTGCGCTCGAGCAGCGTGTCGTGTGCCTTGTAGACGCTCGACATGCCGCCGCGACCGAGGAGCCTGTCCACCTCGTAGCGATCTGCAATCAACTCGCCCACGGGCGAAGGCGTTCCCTAGCTCGGCGCGAGGGCCGCTTCCAGCGCCTCTTCCCAGACCGACAGCGCCTCGTCGAGTTCCTCGTCGGAGAGCGTCAGCGGCGAGAGAACGCGGATGCAGTTCGAGTAGATCCCCGCCTTCAGGAGCAGGAGGCCGCGGCTCGCTGCCTCCGTCACGACGGCGCTCGCCAGGTCCGGCGCCGGCTGCTTCGTCTCGCGGTCCGCGACGAGCTCGATCGCGAGCATCGCGCCGAGCCCGCGGACGTCGCCGACGGCCGGGAAGCGTTCTTGCCATCCGAGCATGCGCCGGCGCATCGACTCCCCGAGCTGCGCTGCCCGCTCGACGATGCCCTCCTCCTCGATCACATCGAGCACGGCGAGCGCGGCGGCCTGCGCAACGGGATTGCCGACGTACGTTCCTCCGATCGCGGAGTCGCCGGGCGCGTCCATGATCTCGGCGGCGCCGATCACGCCGGAGAGCGGCAGCCCCGCGGCGATCGACTTCGCGACCGTCATCAGGTCGGCCTCGATGCCGTAGTGCTCCATGGCGAACATTCGACCGGTGCGTCCGAAGCCCGTCTGCACCTCGTCGACGACGAAGACGATCCCGTGCTCGTCGCAGATCCGGCGCAGCCCGACGAGAAAATCGCGCGGCGCGGGAAGGAAGCCGGCCTCGCCCTGGACGGGCTCGACGACGAGCGCTGCCACCTGCTCGGCGGCGACCGCCGTCGTAAACGCCCGCGCGACGGCGCTCAACGCCTCGTCGGTGGACGGCCCGCGGTAATCCTGCGCGAAGGGCACGCGGTAGATCTCGGGCGCAAACGGCCCGAGCCCCGCCTTGTACGGGTGCGTCTTCGAGGTCATCGTCAGCGAGAGCATCGTTCGCCCGTGGAAGCCGCCCTCGAACACGAGCACGGCAGGGCGCTTCGTGTACGCGCGCGCGAACTTGACGGCGTTCTCGACCGCCTCCGTGCCCGCGTTGAAGAACGCGGCCTTGGCGGGCTTGCGCACGGGCGCGAGCGCGGTGAGCCGCTCCGCGAGCTCGACGTAGACCTCGTAGGGAACGATCGTGAAGTCCGTGTGCGAGAACTGCTCGAGTTGTGCCTGCGCGGCCTCGACGACGCGCGGGTGCGAGTGGCCGACGTTGAGGCAGCCGACACCGCCGGTGAAGTCGATGAACGTGTTCCCGTCGACGTCGGTCAGCGTCGCCCCGTGCGCCTCCGCGATCACGACCGGCGCGTAGATCGAGAGCGGATCGGCGACGACGCGGGCCTTCCGCTCGAGGATCGCCCGGGACTTGGGCCCGGGAATCTCGGTCTTCAGGTGTATAGCGCGCGTGACCGCCACTGCGAAGCCACGCTATCGAAAGCGCGGGACGCTACGGGCGTGAAAGGGCGTGGGGCGTGTAGAGCCCGAGTGGGTTCCAGAGCAGAAAGCCGCGCGTGTTGGCCGAGCGCGCCGCGTCGACCTGAGCCTGGAGGTCTGCCGTGGTGTACGTGCGGCCGAGGGAGAAGTCCTGCAGCCACGGCACGAGACGCGCGTTCGACCCGCGCAGGTCGGCCTCGAAGTAGAGCAGCGCGTCGGTCACCGTCTGCCCCGGGTTGGCATTCGGATCGGCTATTCCGTACTCGCCGGGGTTGAAATGCGACGGGTAGACCATCGGGTACACGGCGTCGACGTAGCGTGCGAGGCGGTCCGGCCTTTGCCCGATCCCGAGATCGCGCGTCGCCGCGAGACCGAAGACGTCCACAGAGGTCCGGACGTCGAGCTTGTGCAGCTTTTCCGAGGCGAATTTGACGAACTGCGTGATCGTCTTCGCCATCGACGCGTTAGTGCGCACCGGGTAGCGAATTGCGCTCACGTCCCCGTCGGACGGGAAGCGCACGTAGTCGAACTGGATCTCGTCGAAACCGGCGGTAGCAGCCGCTTTCGCGACCGCGAGGTCGTAGTCCCAGACCCGGCGATCGTAGGGATTGAGCCATCCGTAGCCTGAGTTGGTGTGCCAGACGGAGCCGTCCGCGTTGTGAAGCGCGAGCCCCGGGCGGCGCTCGGAGACGAGCGGATCCTGGAACGTGACGACCCGCCCGATCAGGTAGAGCCCCGCGGCATGCACCTTCCGCGCCGCGGCGCGAGCGTTGTAGTACGGCTTCGCGGCGCCGGTGGCGCGTGCGAGGGGCGGTGCGCCTCGGACGAACCCGATCTCGCCGTTCTCGTCCTTGACGTCGAGCTCGATCGTGTTCAGGCCGGCGCGCTTCAGCGCGAGATATTCCTCGAGCTTGCCATGGAGGCTCGCGAGCGCCATCGTGACGTGAACGCCGCGCATCTCGCGCGGCACCGCGCGCGCGGTCTGCTTCGCGGCCGCCGCGGTCTTGACGTCGGGCTCGCCGGCTGCCGACTTCGTGCTGTTGCCGCCGCTCAGAGAATGAGCGCCGAAGGCAAAGCCGGCGACGATGACGACGAGGATCGCGAGCGCGCCGAAGCGGCGGATCATGAGGCGGCGTCGCGAGGCTCGGCGCCTGCGCCTGCGGCGATCGTTCCGATCCACTGGTGTCAAAACCGACAAGCTGCCGAACGCTAGTGCATTCCGCAAGAATCAGAGCGTGGTCCTTTCCGACCGCACGATCAGGCGTCTGCTGGCCGAGGGGCGCATCGGGATTGAGCCCTACGACGAAGCGCTCCTCCAGCCATCGAGCGTCGACGTGCGCGTCGACCGCTACTTCCGCGTCTTCCGTAACTCGCGGTACCCCTACATCAACGTCAAGGAAGCCCAGGAGGACCTGACCGAACTGGTCGAGATCGAGGGAGGCGAGCCCTTCATCCTCCACCCCGGCGAGTTCGTGCTCGGATCGACGCTCGAACGTCTGACGCTGCCCGACGACGTCGTCGGCCGGCTCGACGGCAAGAGCTCGCTCGGCCGGCTCGGGCTGCTGATCCACTCGACCGCCGGCTTCATCGACCCGGGCTGGGACGGGCACGTCACTCTGGAGCTTTCGAACGTCGCGAACCTCCCGATCACGATCTACACGGGGATGAAGATCGGTCAGCTTTCCTTCGTGCAGATGACCGAGCCGGCCGAGACGCCCTATGGATCGGGTGAGATCGGGTCGAAGTACCAGGGCCAGGAAGGCCCGACCGCTTCGCGCTACTGGCAGAACTTCGTTGAGGAGGCGAAGACGTGATCCTCGTCACCGGCGGCAGTGGTTTCGTGGGTGGGCACGTCGTCCACGCGCTCCGAGCGGGCAGCCACGATGTCCGCTGCCTCGTCCGCGACCGCCGTCGCGGCGAGCGGCTCGAGGCCTGGGGCTGCGAGCTCGTCGAGGGCGACGTGACCGACCCGGAGAGCCTCCGCGCCGCCGTCGCCGGCTGCGAAACGGTCGTCCACCTCGTCGCGATCCGTCAGGGAAAGCCGGAGGCGTTCCAGCGGATCATGATCGACGGCACGCGCAACCTCATCGCCGCCGCGCGCGAGGCCGGCGTCGGCCGGTTCGTCCTGATGAGCGCACTCGGGACGTCCGAGGAGACGAAGGACATCGTCCCCTACTACGGCGCCAAGTGGCAGATGGAGCAGGACGTGACGGCGGCCGGCATGCCGTACGTGATCTTCAAGCCGAGCTTCATCTTCGCTAAGGACGGCGGGATTCTCCCGACGTTCTCGAAGCTCGCTCGCCTCGCACCGGTGACGCCGATCGTCGGCAACGGTAAGCAACGCATCCAGCCGATCTGGGCCGACGACGTCGGCGCCTACTTCGTGAAGTCCGTCGAGCTCGACGCGGCGATCGGTCGCACGTTCGAGCTCGGCGGTCCCGACGCGGTGAGCTGGAACGAGTTCTGGGAGCGGCTGAAGAAGATTCGCGGCATCAAGCGCCCAAGCGTGCACATGCCGATGGGGCTCATGAAGATGAACGCTCTCGTCACCGAGCGCTTGCCCGGAGACATTCCGCTCACGCGGGACCTGCTGAAGATGCTCCAGGCCGGCGACAACGTCGTCACCGACCTGACGGCGAGCGAGGTCTTCGAGCTCCAGCTCGTCCCGCTGGACGAGCAGCTCCGCCGCGCGGCGTGAGCACGACGCCGGACCGTCCCCGCGGGATTCTCATCAACACCTGGATCGCGAGCGAGCTCGTCTCGACGCTGCTCGAACGCCGCCTCGGAGAGGAGGGCGTGCTCACCGGCTTTTACGGCACGCTGAGCGTGATCGGCGTCTGGGGACCGCTCACGCCGAGCAAGGTCGCCGAGCTGACAGGCACGCCGCTGACGACGGTCTCCGACCGCCTGCGGCGCATGGTCGCGGACGGCGACGTCGAGCGGGTCGCGCATCCCGGTGACGGCCGGTCGCACCTCGTCCAGCTCACCGAAGCGGGCGACGCGCACTGGAAGCAGGGTTGGCCCGCGCTCCAGCGCACGATCGCCGACGTCACCGCCAACCTCGAACGGCCGGTGGACGAGGTCGAGGGCTCGCTCGAGGACCTGATCGAGGCGCTGCGCAAGTCCGCGACGGCACCTACTCCGATTTCGTAGCATCTACTCCGATTTCGGAGTATCATGCGCGCCATGCGCAGACATCTCCTCATCCTCACACTGCTCCTTGCGCCCTCGGTCGCGGCTGCCGCGGGCGCCGCGCCGCGTCTGGTCGCGAAGATCCACGTCGGCTCGCAGCCGTGTGCCGGCGTCGCAGCGTTCGGCTCGTTCTGGCAGACGAACTACGGCGCAGCGACCCTGAGCCGGGTCAATCCACGCACGAACAAGGTCACGCACACCGGACGCCTCGGCGCGCAACCGTGCGGCATCGCCGCCGGCGCGGGCAGCCTCTGGATCGACGGCTACGGCACGTCCACGGTCGAGCGTGTCAACCGCCGGACGCTCAAGGTCGTCAAGCGGATCCGGGTCGGCGTCAACGTCTGGGACGTCGCCTACGCGTTCGGCTCGGTCTGGGCGTCGAACAACTTCGACGGCTCGGTCTCGCGGATCAATCCGGCCACGAATCGCGTCGTCAAGACGATCAAGACCGGCGGGCAGCCCAGCAACTTCGCGATCGCCGCGGACGCACTCTGGGTCGGCTCGAACACAACGTCGGGCCAGGACGTCTACCGGATCGACCCGGCAACGAACACGTCCACGACCGTGCACGTCGGGCACGACAGCCCGAGCGGCATC
>DASVFB010000261.1:0-3708 GCA_036380275.1 Gaiellaceae bacterium
GGCCTAATCGAGGTTTGTGGCTCTGAGCCACAAGCGAAGTGCGGTGGCACCGCGGGGATCGCCTCCCGCCCGCACCCCCAGGCGAAGCAGTCGAAGGGAGGTGCCACGAATGGAACGGATCCTCACGTCGGAACTGCCGGCACACGCCGGCGAGCGCGTGCTCTTGCGAGGTTGGCTGCACCGGAAGCGAGAGCTGTCGCGTGTGTCCTTTCTCGTCCTGCGCGACCGTGCCGGGCTGGCCCAGGTCGTCGTAGCGCGGATGCCCGAGCTCCTGCCGGAGAGCGTGCTCGAGGTCGAAGGGATCGCAGTCGCGAACGAGCAGGCGCCCGGTGGGGTGGAGGTGCACGAGCCGGAGATCCGCGTCCTCGCCGAGCCCGCAGAGGCGCCGCCGGTCGAGTTGCACCGGCCCCAGCCGCGGGAGTCGCTGCCGACACGGCTCGACGCGGCTGCGGTAGCGCTTCGCCATCCGGCCGTGCGCGAGCGCTTCCGCCTCACCGCGCGCGCTGTAGCGGCCTTTCGAGCGACGCTCGACGAGCGGGGCTTCGTCGAGATCCAGACGCCGAAGATCGTCGCCTCCGCAACCGAGGGCGGCGCGAACGTGTTCGCCGTCGACTACTTCGGTCGCGAGGCGTTCCTCGCGCAGAGCCCGCAGTTCTACAAGCAGACGATGGTCGGCGTGTTCGAGCGGGTCTACGAGGTCGGGCCCGTGTTCCGTGCCGAGCCGCACGAGACGGCTCGGCATCTCGCGGAGTACGCCTCGCTCGACGCCGAGCTCGGCTTTATCCGCGACCACCGCGACGTGATCGACCTCGTGCGCGAAGTGGTCTTCGCGATGATCGAAACCGTCGGAGGCACGCCGCCTGCGGAAGCGCCGATCGTGCACTTCGAAGACGTGCGCACCGGGGACGAGCCGGATCTGTCGCCCGAGGACGAGCGGCGCATCTGCGCCGAGCACGGAGAGCTCGTCTTCGTCGAAGGCTTCCCGACGTGGAAGCGTCCCTTCTACACCCACCCGGATCCCGAGCGGCCGCAGTGGTCGCGCGGCTTCGACCTGCTCTACCGCGGGCTCGAGATCGTCACCGGCGGCCAGCGTTTGCACCTTTACGAGGACTACAAGGCGGCGCTCGCCCAGCGGGGTCTCGACGAGACGCCGTTCGCCTCGTACCTCGACGCGTTCCGGTACGGGATGCCGCCGCACGGCGGCTTCGCACTTGGTCTCGAGCGGTTCGTCGCGCAGGCCGTCGGTGTCCACAACGTGCGGGAGACAACGCTCTTCCCACGCGACCGCTCGCGACTTCAGCCCTGAGCGCGCCTATGCTTGGACCAAGGTGAGCGTGCGGATCATTCCATTGGGCGGCCTCGGCGAGGTCGGCAAGAACATGACCGTCTACGAGGCCGGAGGCGAGGCGATCGTCGTCGACGCGGGGCTCGCGTTTCCGCGGGACGAGCACCTCGGTGTCGATCTCGTGCTGCCTGAGATGACATATCTCGCCGAGCTCCAAGGCGGCGTGCGCGCGGTCCTGCTCACGCACGGGCACGAGGACCACGTCGGCGCCCTTCCTTATCTCCTGCGGATCGCGACGGTGAAGGAGATCTGGGCGAGCCGTCTCACGCTCGGCCTGATCAAGTCGAAGCTCGACGAGCACGGGCTCTTGCGCGCAGCCGAGCTGCGCGAAGCGGAGATCGGCTCGCCGTTCGAGCTCGGGCCTTTCCGCATCGAGTTCGTGCGTATGGCGCACTCGATTCCCGACTCTGCAGCGCTCGCGATCGAGGCAGAGGGAAAGTTGATCGTCCACACGGGCGACTACAAGCTCGACCACACGCCGATCGACGGTCAGAAGACGGACGTCGGTCGCCTCGCGGAGCTCGGTAACCGCGGCGTCGACCTCTTGCTCGGGGACTCGACGAACGCCGAGCGTCCGGGCGTGACGCCGTCCGAGCGCGTCGTCGGCGAGGCGTTTCGCCAGATCTTTCCACTGCGCAGCGGCCGCATCCTCGTCTCGTCGTTCGCGTCGAACGTGCACCGCATGCAGCAGGCGATCGACGTCGGCGTCGACCTCGGGCGCAAGGTGGCGATCGTCGGCCGGTCGATGCGCAAGAACGCGAACATCGCGCGCAACCTCGGTTTCATGGACGTAGCGGACGGCGTGCTGATGAGCCCGCAAGACCTGAAGGAGCTGCCGCCTGGCGAGCAGCTGATCCTCTGCACCGGCAGTCAGGGCGAGCCGATGTCGGCGATGACACGCATCGCGTACAACGATCATCCGGCGGTCAGCGTCGAGCGAGGCGACACCGTCATCATCTCCGCGAAGCCGGTCCCCGGCAACGAGCTGCGCGTGCACGATGCGATCAACCGGCTCGCCCAAGCGGGCGCCGAGGTGCTGCATCAGGAGATCGCGCCGGTGCACGTCTCTGGACACGGCAATGCCGAGGAGCTGCGCACGATCATCTCGCTTCTGCGTCCGAAAGCCGTGATGCCCATACACGGTGAATTCCGGATGCTTGCTGCGCACGCTCAGCTCGCTCGCGACGCCGGCGTTCCGTCTTCCGAGATCGTGCTCGCGGAGAACGGCAGCGTCGTCGAGCTGACCGACATCGGCCCGCGGATCGTGGATGAGATCGAAGCGGGCGTCACGCTCGTCGACGGCCTCGGCGTGGGGGACGTCAAGGACGTCGCCCTGCGCGATCGGCGCCGACTCTCGGAGGACGGTGTCGTGATCATCGTCGCGACGCTCGCCCCCGAGGACGGTCTGCCCACGACGCGTCCCGAGTTGATCGCGCGCGGCTTCACCGGTGCCGACGAGCTGCTCGAGGAGATGCGCGACGAGGCGGCGAAGGTGCTCGAAGAGCTTCTGGCAAGCGACGTCTCGGAGATCAAGCTCCTCCAGGAACACCTCCACGACAGCGTCGGACAGCTGGTCTACGACAAAACGCGAAGACGGCCGATGATTCTCCCCGTGATTGTCGAAGTATGAGCACGCTCCGTCGCGCAGAGACGCTCGGCTGGCCCGAGGTGATCGTCGAGAACGCGGCGGAGGTCGGATCGGCACAGCGGCTGATCAACCAGCTGCGCGCCTGCGAGGTCGCCGCGCTTGCGTTCTGCCGCCTGCTCGAGCGCTGGAACCGCGGCGACGCGCATCCGCCGACCGCCGGCGGTCGGGACGCCGCGCTCCGTCACGCCGCCGATCGGGTCGAGACGGCGTTGAGCGGCCTCGAGACTCCACTGGCCCGATACCTGCTCGAGCTGGAGCCGTCATTCGCCGAGGGCGGAACCTGGTACTCGCAGCCGTCGAGCGCCGAGCTGCTCGACTGGGAGCCGGTGCTCCGGCGCGCGGGCGTGCACGCGTGCCCGAACCGCGTCGCGAAGACGTATCTAGAGCTCGCGGTGTTGGTGCGCGCGCTCGAGAGCCTGAGCGACGCCGTGCGGATGCGTCTCGCGCCCGACCGCTCCTCGCTGTGGGCAGGTCTCTTCGACCTGCGCGAGAACCTGCTCGGCCGCACGCTCGAAGATCTGCGCGCGCTCGCAGCCTGACTCGAGGTAGCGGCTCGGAGGTAAGGACGCTGGCTCACGCCGCCGGCCTCTCGCCTCGCGGTCAGCGGCGCGGTGGTCAACAATGGCTGAGTGAGACCGACGGCGCGGATCTACTGCTCAGGTGGAGTGCTCGGCGCGACGCTGGCGGCGGCGGCGTGGCTATACACGTACCGCAC
>DASVFB010000262.1:0-7562 GCA_036380275.1 Gaiellaceae bacterium
CTACGCGGTCGGCATTGCGCTGGCGCTGCGCTTCATGAAGGCGGGAGCCGCCGACGTGACCGCAGCCGTCGAGCCGGCGGCATAGCCCGTTCACGATCCCTGCTTGAAGCTGATCAGCTCTGAACGGTCAGAGCCGCCCGACACGGTGAGCCCGCCGACCCATCCTAGGCCTCGCTCGACATCGCCCAGATGTTGATGCCGCTCTCGGTCGCGTAGCGGTCGATCTCGGCGAGCTCCTCGTCGGTGAAGTCGAGGCCGTCGAGAGCGGCCACGTTGTCTTCGAGCTGCGCGACGCTCGAGGCACCGACGAGAGCAGAGGTCACGCGCAGATCGCGGAGCGCCCACGCGAGCGCCATCTGGGCAAGGGTCTGTCCGCGTCGCTTTGCGATCTCGTTCAGAGCGCGGATCTTGTCGAGCGCCTCCTCCGTCAGCAGCTCCGGCGAGAGCGAGGGCCGGTTGAGGCCGGCGCGTGATGCTTCCGGCACCCCGCCCAAATACTTGTCGGTCAGCATCCCCTGCGCGAGCGGCGAGAACGCGATGCAGCCGACTCCGAGCTCCTCGAGCGCGTGGAGCAGGTCGAGCTCGATCCAGCGGTTCAGCATCGAGTAGGACGGCTGGTGGATGAGCAGTGGCGTCCCGAGCTCGTCGAGGATCGCAGCGGCCTCGCGCGTCTTCTCGGCCGAGTAGGACGAGATGCCGACATAGAGCGCCTTGCCCTGCCGGACGGCGGTGTCGAGCGCGCCCATCGTCTCCTCGAGCGGCGTGTCAGGGTCGAAGCGATGCGAGTAGAAGATGTCGACGTACTCGAGACCCATCCGCTCGAGGCTCTGGTCGAGGCTTGCCAGCAGGTACTTGCGTGAGCCCAGGTCGCCGTACGGGCCCGGCCACATGTCCCAGCCGGCCTTTGTCGAGATCACGAGCTCGTTTCGGTACGGCCGCAGGTCCTGCCGCATCAGGCGGCCGAAGGTCTGCTCCGCCGAGCCGTACGGCGGGCCGTAGTTGTTCGCGAGATCGAAGTGCGTGATCCCCAGATCGAACGCGCGGCGAACGATCTCTCGACTGGTGTCGAAGGGGCGGTCGTCGCCGAAGTTCCACCAGAGTCCGAGGGAGATCGCGGGCAGGAGCAGCCCGCTGCGCCCGCAGCGGTTGTAGCGCATTTGGTCGTAACGATCGCCGGCCGGCACGTAGGTCATGGAGCGAACAATGGCAAACTCGAAGTCGTGGCGACGATGGCCGACCTCGACGAGCTCGCGCTCGCGATGCCGCAGACGACGAAAGAGGTGACCGACGACGGACGGCCCTCGTACCTCGTCCACGGAAAGCGCTTCTGCCTCCAGCGCGGCCGCCGTCCCGACGCTCTCGATCCGGACACAGGCGAGCGACTCGACGACGTGCTCATGTTCCGCGTCGCCGACCTCGACGTGAAGGAGCTGATGCTTTCCGACACCCGCGGCGTGTACTTCACGACGCCGCACTTCAACGGATACGCCGCCGTGCTCGTTCGCATTCCCGACCTCGCCCGGCTCGACCGCGATGAGCTCTACGACCTCATCGCAGAGGCGTGGCTCACGCGGGCGCAGAAGCGGGTCGCCAAGGCGTGGCTCGCCGAGAATGAGGTCGCCGGCTGACCGGTGACCCGACGACCAACGATCAGGGATTCGCATCGCCGAGTTGCGCGCCGGGTGGCACGGGCCTAGCCTCACCGCATGGCCACGTGCGGGACATGCGGTTCGGAGAACCGCGAGGGTGCCAGGTTCTGCGATGCCTGCGGCGCGCCCCTGGCCGCGGAACGGACGCGCGAGCTGCGCAAGGTCGTGACCGTCCTCTTTTGCGATGTAACCAGTTCGACGGCGCTGGGCGAGCGCCTCGATCCGGAGAGTCTGCGACGCGTGATGGCGCGGTACTTCGAGGTCGCGAGCGACGTGATCGAGCGGCACGGAGGCACGGTGGAGAAGTTCATCGGCGACGCCGTGATGGCCGTGTTCGGTGTGCCGGTCGTGCACGAGGACGACGCACTCCGCGCTGTCCGCGCCGCTGCTGACCTGCAGCCGGCCCTCCGCGAGCTCAACACCGAGCTCGAGGCCGCGTACGGCGTTCGCCTCGCGTTGAGAACGGGCCTGAACACGGGCGAGGTCGTGACCGGAACCGCGGAGCGCCTTGCCACCGGCGACGCCGTCAACGTGGCCGCACGGCTCGAGCAGGCAGCACAGCCCGGCGAAGTCGTGCTCGGGGGCGACACCGTTCGACTCGTGAAGGACGCGGTCGATGTCGAGCCGCTGGCGCCGCTCGACCTGAAGGGCAAGGCCAAGGCGGTACCGGCATATCGCCTGGTCGCCGTCCGACCCGGTGACCCGGCGGACCGCCGTCCGACCGTCGCGATGGTTGGTCGCGAGCGCCAGCAGCGCCTTCTCGACGACGCGTTTGCCAACGTCGTCGGAGAACGTTCCTGCCACCTCTTCACGGTGCTCGGAACCGCAGGTGTCGGCAAGTCGCGCCTCGTGGCGGAGTTCCTCGAGCGGCTCGACACTGCGACCGTGATCGGCGGCCGCTGCCTGTCGTACGGGGAAGGCATCAGCTATTGGCCCGTCACCGCCGCGGTCAAGGAGCTGCTTGGCCCGGCTCCCGGCGAGCGCCTCGCCGAGCTCGGACTCGATCCCGCGACGGCCTCTGCTCTTGCGCCGATCCTCGGTCAGCAGACGTTGGCGAGCTCGCCGGAGGAGATCGCCTGGGCCGTGCGCAAGCTCTTCGAGACGGCCGCGGCCGAGCGACCGCTCGTGGTCGTGTTCGACGATCTGCACTGGGGACAGCCCGTGTTCCTCGACCTCGTCGAGCACATCGCCGACTTCAGCCGCAACGCGTCGATCCTCATGATCTGCATGGCTCGCCCGGAGCTGCTCGACCGCCGGCCCGCGTGGGGCGGCGGCAAGCTCAATGCGGTGAACGTGCTCCTCGAGCCACTCGCGCCAGCCGAGACCGATCGGCTCATCGACGAGCTGCTTTCCGGCGAGGGCATCCGACAGTCTCTGCGCGACCGGATCCTCGAGAACGCCGCGGGAAATCCGCTCTTCGTCGGCGAGATGGTCGCCATGCTCGCCGAGACCCGTGATGGGAACGAGTCAACCGAGGTCGTAGTGCCGCCTACCATCCAAGCGCTGCTCGCATCCCGCCTCGATCAGCTCGACGCTGCCGAGCGGGGAGTGCTCGAGCGCGGCAGCGTCGAGGGACAGGTGTTCCATCGCGGCGCCGTCGTCGCACTCGCACCCGAAGAGCAGCAGGTCGACGGCCGGCTGATGACGCTCGTGCGGAAAGACCTCGTCAGGCCCGAGCAGTCCATGCATGCCGGCGACGACGCGTACCGATTTCGCCATCTTCTGATCCGCGACGCGGCGTATGAAGCGCTGCCGAAAGCGACCCGGGCCGAGCTCCACGCGCGCTTCGCCGCCTGGCTCGAGGACCACGCGCCGCAGCTCGTGGAGCTGGACGAGGTCGTGGGGTATCACCTGGAGCAGTCCTTCCGCTATCGCGCCGAGCTCGGGGCGCTCGACGAAGCTGTGCGTTCGCTCGCTCCTCGAGCAGCTGAGCGCCTGCTCGCAGCGGCGATCCGTGCCGGCGTCCGCGGCGATCTCGCCGCTGCCGAGAGCCTCGCCCTGCGCGCCGTAGGTCTGGCCGAGCCGGGCTCGGCGTCACACCGCGAGGCGTTGTTGGAACTGTCGAGGGTCTTTCAGTCCCGCGTCGATGCCGAGCGCGCAAGGGACACGTTGAACGAGCTCTTCGCCGCAGCCGAGCTCGCCGGCGACGAACGCAGCTTGTATCGCGCGCGGCTGATCTGGATCGAGCTGATGATCGAACAGGATCCAACGCAGACGATGGATGCGGGGCTCGCCGAAGCCGAAGAGGCCGCACGCGAGCTCGAGCGGCTCGGTGACGACGAGGGTGTGGCCTGGGCGCTGCGGCTGACCGGCAACTTCCTGGATTGGAGCGGCAGGTCGACAGACGCGGACCGGGCGTATGTGCGCGCGCTCGAATATGCAGAGCGAGCCGACAGCCCCGCACAGGTCGCAGAGATGCTGCTGTGGAATGCCTGGTCGCTCTGGTGGGGGCCAATCCCTGCGGACGAGGGCATCGAGCGGACAAGCGAGATCATCGAACGAGCATCCGGGAACCCTCATATCGCAGCGGTCGCCATGGTCATGCGCGGATGCTTGAAGGGGATGCGCGGCGAGTTCGGCGAAGCCCGGTCGGACGTCGCCGCGGGGCGCGCGCGCCTGCAGGAGATGAACCGCGCGTCGGCCTGGGCCGGCACTGCGATGGTCGACGCCGACCTGGAACTGCTCGCAGGCGATGCCGCCGCGGCGGCTCGAGCCCTCGAGGCAGCTTACGAGTCGATGCGCAGTCGAGCGAAAACAGGGTACGTGGCGACGATCGTCGGCTTCCGCGCCGCGGCCTCCCTCGACCTCGGGCGCGAGGACGAGGCACTTGCGTTCGCAGACGAGACGGCGAAGATCGCTCAGCCGGACGACTTCGAGCCGCTCGCCCGACAGAGCTGCGTCCGAGCCAGAGTGCTGGCCCGCCGCGGCGACCACGAAGGGGCGGCAGAAGCGATCAAGGCGGCCATCGCCCTCACGGAGTCGACGGAGTACCCGTTCCTCCGCGAGTATGTGGCGATGTCCGCCGCCGAGGTCGCCCGACTGGCGGGCCGGCTGAACGAGGAACGTGCCGCGCTCGAGGAAGCGCTGCGGCTGGCCGAGCTGAAAGGCGACGTCGTCACGGCTGCCAAGGCACGAGACGTGCTCGCGAAGAACGCGAGCGTGCAACGGTCATGACGCATCGGCCGACGATCAAGGACGTCGCAGCGCGCGCCGGCGTCTCCATTGCGACCGTCTCCCGTGCGCTGAACGACAAGGACGACGTGAGCGAACACACCCGCGAACACGTCCGCGATGTCGCACGCTCGGTCGGCTACCACGCAGATCGAGCGGCCCGCTCACTGGCCGGTCAAACGACGGGCCTCGTCGCGATCGTCGTCGGCGACAATGCCGGCCACCGCGACCTCTCGCTCGTCTTCTTCGGGAAAGTGCTCGCGGCGATCTCGCGACGGCTCGCGCAGTCGAGCTACGACCCCCTGTTGCTCCAGCCGAGCGACGTCGGGTACGAGCATCGCTTCGACGCAGCGGTGCTCATCGGCGTTGACGACGACGACGCGTCGGTCTCCGACCTCTCCTCGCGGCGTGTGCCGCTCGTCGGGATCGACGTCAGGTGCCCGGGCCGAGCAGCCTACGTCGGGTCCGATCACGCGAACGGCGTGCGGCTCGCGCTCGCCCACCTGTACGCCCTCGGTCATCGCCGGATTGCACACATCGCCGGGGCGGAGAACACGGTCGCCGGCTCGGAGCGCTTGCACGCGTTTCGCCGCGAATCCGCAGCGCTGGGGCTCGACGCGTCCGAAGATCTGGTTCGCCGTGGCGACTTCTCGTCCGCCTCCGGCTACCGCGAAACGTGCGCGCTGCTTGCCCTTCCGGAGCGACCGACCGCGATTGTCGCCGCGTCGGATCTGATGGCGCTCGCAGCGTTGCAGGCCGTTCGCGACGCGGGGCTCGAGCCGGGACGCGACCTCGCTGTCGTCGGTTTTGACGACCTCGAGGCCGCAGCGCTCGCGCATCCACCGTTGACGACGATCCGCCAGGACAGGCAGGAACTCGGAACGCTCGCCGCCGTCCGGGCGATCGAGCTGATCGAACATCCCGACGCAACTCCGCCGAGCACGATCTTGCCGGTGGAGCTCGTCGTGCGCGGCTCGTCTAACGCGTCGCGATCGGAGACGGCCGCGGCGCGGGCGACCGGCTAGCGAGAAAGTCGCGATACCAGCGGAAGCTGTCCTTCGGCACTCGTTCGAGGGTCGGATAGTCGATGTAGACGAGCCCGAACCGCTTCGAGTAGCCGTAGGCCCACTCGAAGTTGTCGAGCAGGCTCCAGACGAAGTACCCCTTCACCGGCGCGCCGTCGTCGATCGCACGCGAGACAGCGGCGATGTACGACTCGAGGTACGCGGTTCGCTCGGGATCATGCACACGTCCGTCGTGGACTCGAACATCGCCGAACGCCGCGCCGTTCTCCGTCACGTAGATCGCCGGTGGGGCGTAGTCGCGTGCGACGCGCACGAGCAGGTCGCGAAGGCCGTCCGGGTAGACCTCCCACCCCATGTCCGTGTGCTCCGCTTCCGAGTTGCGCCACATCCGCGGGCCGTCTGCGCCGGCGCCGACGACGAAGCGAAAGTAGTTGTTGACGCCGAGGAAGTCGAGCGGCTCCGAGATCGCCTCGAGATCGCCGTCGCGCAGGTACCGCGCGACGATCGCGTTGCGCTCGAGCAGGTCGCTGGGGTAGGCACCTCGGAAGATCGGATCGAGGAACCAGCGATTGCCTTCGCCGTCGACTCGCAACGCGGCCGCTTCGTCCTCCGGCGTGTCGGAAGCCGGATACGCGTGAGCAAGGTTCAGCGTGATCCCGACCTCGGCCTCGGGCGCAGCCGCCCTGATCGCCTGAACCGCCCAGCCATGCGAGAGCAGCAGGTGGTGTGCGGCGGCGACGGCATCGATCTCGCTCTTGCGGCCGGGAGCGTGCTCGCCCCATGAATGTCCGATCCAGGCGTGAACCCACGGCTCGTTGTGCGTGACCCAGCGGCGGACGCGGTCGCCGAGCCGGGCGGCCACGGCTTCCGCATACTCGACGAACGCCTCCGCCGTGGCGCGCGCGGGCCAGCCGCCCGCGTCCTCGAGTGCCTGCGGCGTGTCCCAGTGAAAGAGCGTCGCGAACGGCTCGATGCCGTTGGCGAGCAGCTCGTCGACGAGTCGATCGTAGAAGTCGAGCCCTGCCGCGTTGATCGGCCCGCCCCCGGCCGGCATGACGCGCGGCCACGCGATCGAGAAGCGGAACGCGTCGAGCCCGAGCTCACGCATCAGAGCGATGTCGTCGCGGTAGCGGTGGTAGAAGTCGCAGGCGACCTCCCCGGAATCGCCGTTGCGAACCTTTCCGGGCGTCGCGCAGAACCGGTCCCACACGCTTTCGCCACGTCCGTCCTCGCGTGAGGCACCCTCGATCTGGTACGACGCGGTGGCGGCGCCCCAGACGAAGTCGTGGTCGAAGGAGCTCTTGTCTACGGGCATCGTTGTCCTCTCGGTTAGATCGAAGGGGCGGTGACGTGGCAGCGGGCGGAGTGCTGGGGCCGCTCCTCGACGAGCGGCGGCGTGACGCGCGAGCAGACATCGATCGCCAGCGGGCAGCGTGTGACGAAGCGACAACCGTCGGGCGGATCGACCGCGGCGGAGGCTCGACCCCTGCTCGGCTCGATCCGCTGCGCGTGCAGTTTCGTCGCTGGGTCGGGCACGGCGGCGAGCAGCAGGCGCGTGTACGGATGCAGCGGCGCCGACAGCACGTCCTCGATCGGTCCCCGTTCGACGATCTGGCCGGCGTACATGACGAGGATGTCGTCGGCGACATAGCGCGCGCTCGCGAGATCGTGCGTGACATAGAGAAAGGCGATCCCGCGCTCCTCTTTGAGCCGCAGC
>DASVFB010000263.1:0-19113 GCA_036380275.1 Gaiellaceae bacterium
GTCGCCAAAGGCGTGTTCTTCTCCGCATGGACGTACAACGGGACCGTGCCGGGTCCTGTGATCCGCGCGACCGAAGGCGACCTGCTCAGGGTCAAGTTCGCGAACGCCGGCTCCCATCCGCACACGATCCACTTCCACGGCATTCACCCCGCGAACATGGACGGCGTCGTCGAGATCGTAGAGCCGGGCGGCAGCTATACGTACGAGTTCCCGGCGCGTCCCTACGGGATGCAGCTCTACCACTGTCACTCGACGCCGCTCAAGAAGCACATCGCGAAGGGGCTCTACGGCGCGTTCATCATCGACCCGCCCGAGCCACGACCGCCGGCGCAGGAGCTTGTCATGGTGCTGAGCGGCTTCGATACCGACGGCGACGGCGAGAACAACTTCTACGGCGTCAACGGGCCCGCCTTCTACTACGCCAAGTACCCGATCAAGGTGCGCCGCTCGCAGACGGTGCGGATCTACCTCGCCAACCTGACGGAGTTCGACCCGATCAACTCGTTCCACCTGCACGGGGACTTCTTTCGCTACTACCCGACCGGCTCGAGCGATCACTTCGAGTACACGGACACGGTCATGCTCTGCCAGGGCCAGCGCGGCATCATCGAGATCGACTTCGCGCACACGGGCAAGTTCATGTTCCACGCCCATCAGTCCGAGTTCACGGAGCTCGGTTGGATGGGCTTCTTCGACGTGAGCGACTGATGGCGTCGACCTCGACGCCGGCCGAGCCTTCCTTTTCCGGCGCCCGGCGCCTCTGGGCACTCGTTCCACTCCTGCTCCTCGTCGGTGTCGTCACGCTGTTCGCAACGAGCGGAACGTCGCTGCTCGACCTAGTCGGGCGCGCGCCTCCTCCCCGCGACGAGTTCGACATCCGACGCGTCGAGTTCAAGCCCGGCGAGATCAGCATCCGTGTGACGAATCCGCAGCGGCAGAAGCTGACGATCGCGAGCGTGACCGTCGACGACGCGATCGTGCCCTTCAGCGTCGACGGCCCGACCACACTCAACCGGCTCCGGTCGAGCACGATCGTCGTCCCGATCGAATGGGTCGAGGGGGACCCGTACACCGTCGGCGTGACGAGCTCGAGCGGCATCGAGAGCACGTTCGACGTCGCGGCAGCGGTCGAGACGCGCGGCGCGTCGCCGCGCGGATTCCTCGGCTACGCGCTGATCGGGCTCCTGGTCGGGATCATTCCCGTGGCACTCGGCCTCGCGTGGTTGCCATCGCTTAGGCGCGCCGGCGCCGCGTGGATCGCCGCCTTCATGGCGCTCACCGCCGGGCTGCTGAGCTTCCTCGCCCTCGACGCGCTCGCCGAGGCACTCCACCTCCAGGCAGCCCTCCCGAGCGGCCTGCAGGGGCCTGGACTGATCCTGCTCGGTGTCGCGGCCAGCTACCTCGGCCTCACCTTCGTCTCGCAGCGGTTCTCCGGCGCTGCGCAGCGCGAGCGGAGCGCGCCGCTCGAGGGCGTCGCCCTGGCGACGCTTGTCGCGATCGGCATTGGCCTGCACAACCTCGGCGAGGGTTTGGCGATCGGCTCGTCGATTGCGCTCGGCGAACTGGCGCTCGGCACGTTTCTGATCGTCGGATTCATGGTGCACAACATCACGGAGGGGCTCGGCATCGCAGCTCCGATCGCGGGCGGTGAGCGGGTCGGTCTCGCCCGCCTCGGAGTGCTTGCGGTCATCGCCGGTGCGCCTGCGATCGTCGGAGCCTGGATCGGCGGCTTCATCACGAGCGATCTCCTCGGCGTGTTCTTCTTCTCGATCGCCGTCGGCGCCGCGCTGCAAGTCGTGGTCGAGGTCGTCCGCTACGTCGCCCGACGCGCCCCGGGCGGGCTCCGCTCGGGCCCCGTCATCGGCGGCTACCTCGCCGGAATCGTCGTCATGTACGCAACTGGGCTCCTCGTCGGATGAGCGCGCGAGGCGCTCCCAAGCCTGCGGACTTCAGCGACGCGGTCCAGGACTACCTGCGCGAGATCTACAAGCTCCAGGGTGAGGATGGTCGCGTCAAGACGTCGACGCTGGCGCAGCAGATGGGCGTCGCTCCCCCGTCCGCGACCGGCATGGTGAAGCGGCTCGCGTCGATGGGGCTCGTCGATCACCAGCCCTACTACGGCGTGCGCCTGACGAGAACCGGCGAACGAATCGCGCTCGAGGTGACCCGCCACCACCGGCTGCTCGAGCTCTATCTGGCCAAGACGCTCGAGCTCGGACTCGACGCGGTCCATGCCGAAGCAGACCGACTCGAGCATGCGATCTCCGAGAAGCTCGAGGCACTCATCGACGATGCCCTCAGCTCGCCGACGCAGGACCCCCACGGCGATCCGATCCCCGACGCGAGCCTCAGGATCGTGCTGGCGGAGGTGCGACCGCTGACCGCGCTCGAACCGGGCGACCAGGCAACTGTGGAACAGGTTCCCGACAGCGACGGCGAAGTCTTGCGCTACCTGTCGATGCTCGGGCTCGTCCCCGGACAGAACGTCGAGCTTCTTCGTGCGGCACCCTTCGGCGGGCCTCTCACGATCCGCACGAGTCACGGCGAGACCGCCATCTCACGCGAGCTCGGCGCGGAAATTCGCGTCTCGATCTAGAGCCTCTACCGACGCGAAAGGATGCGGCGAACCGCGAAGCCGCACACAAGCAGCAGCACGAGGCCGCCGGCGATCGCCGCGATCATGATCCGGTCGCTCGTCTCGCTGTTGCCGGAGGCCACGGGTGGAATCTCGACGCGCACGCCGTTCTGCGCGGCGAGCCGTTGCACCGCTTGGGCCGCAGCAGCGGTCAGCGCTGCCCCGCCCTCCCCTCGCGCCGGCATCGTGTCCAGCACTCGCTGAGCGCTCGGCAGCGGCTTGCCCCCGCGCGACGCGCCGTAGCCGGTCGGCATCACGATCAGCAGCCTCCCCTTGTAGAGGAAGAAGAGCTCCTGGCCCAGGAACCGCGCGTACGTCTTGGGCTTTCCGTACAGCGAGGGAACTGCGCCGAGGTCGAACGGCTTCGCGATCACTGCGACCTTGACCGCGAACCCCTTCTTCTTCGCGTCGGCGACGACCGTGTTCAGCTGCTCCGCTTGCTCCTTCGAGATGTTCGCATCGAAGGGAAGGAACGTGTCCTGCGACAGCAGGTAGTCGCTCGCAGGGTCCCCGTCCGCGTGCGCCGCAGGCACCACGATGCATCCGGCGGCGAGGACCGCCGCGAGGAGCCGGCGCCTCATCCGTTGGCCCGATCGACGAGTACGACGTCGAACGGCTGTCCGCCCGGCGGCTGCACGCCGAAGGTGATCCCCCAGTGACCGACCATCACGAGCGCAGGCGCCGCGTGGCTGTACACGCCGGGAGCCGTCTCCTTCAGCGCGTACTCCTGTTGGCCCATCTCCATGTCCAGCATCGCGAACTTCGCCGTCACGCCGGCGCCGGTGACGGGCCTTCCGTTCCGCTTGATGGTGAGCGCGAACCGGTTGTCCTGCGCGGCACGGTTGGGCGTCACGTGGAACTGGAGGTCGTAGCCGTTGCGCTGCACGGAGCTCGTTACCGGTCCGGGGCCGACGTGCGCTGCAACCTCGCCGAGCTGCCCGAGCGCCTTCGCCGGGGGCGGCAGGCTCGAGAGCACAGCTGCCGCGCAGATGATCGCCGCGACGAGCACGATTTCGGAGCCGACGAGGCGGCTCAGCAGCTTTGCCGTCGGCGGGCCTACGTCGGGCCGATCGTCGACCGACGCCTTCAGCCGCGGCGTCGTCCACAGCAGGTTGACCGAGGCGATCAGCATCGTCCCGCCGAGCAACGCGACCTTCACGAGGATCGCCTGCCCGTACGAGGTCTTCCAGAGCGAGGACACCGTCGGCAGATGGACGATGGCCGCGGCGACGCCCGACGCGATCAGCACGTTGACCGAGACGAAGGCGACGATCGAGAAGCGCGGGACACATACGGCGAGCCCCGCAACCCGCCGCGTCGCAGGCAGCGTCGCCCAGAACACGAGCAAGCCGATCAGGCCGCCGATCCAAATCGAGCCGGCGAGCAGGTGCGACCAGTCGAAGAGAAGCGACCAGGCGCGCGGCGAGGTCTGCGCCGCGTGGCCGGCGAGACCCGGAACGAGCAGCGCGGCGCCGGCGGCAAGACCTGCGCCTATCAGCGCGAGCAGCTCGACGATCGATCGTCGCTCTCGCTCCGGGCGGTCGACCCACAGCGCGACGAGCGCGGCGAGCGCGAAGAGCAGGAACGTCAGCTCGAGATCGACGAAGCCGCGCCCGAACGAGGACGCCCGGATCAGCGGGACGAGCGCACCGACGTCATACCACGAGCGAAGCGCGAACTGCGCAGTCGCGAGCAGCAAGTACACCGGCGTGGCGATGAGCGCGACGACCGCAGTCGCGACGAAGGCAATCGTGAGCGCACGCAACCGCGTGCCGCTCACGAGGCGCACGACCGGTCGCGCGATCGCGATCCTCATCACGAAGAGCCCGATCGCCGCCATGACAGAGAGGAACATCAGCCATCTCCCCACGACCAGGTGCGTTGTCGCCGCCGTCTCCGAGATCGAAGGAATGACGAACTGCGGTGCAGGCCCCGGATTCGGACCGACTGCGAACGTGAACGCTCCGCGGACCGGATGACCGTCGACCGAGATGACGCGCCAGTACACGAGGTACCACCCCTGGCCGATCTTCTTCAGCGGCACGATCAGCGTGTCCGGGTCGGTCGCGGACCGGCGCGGCGCCCCGGCCGTCTCCCGGTTCGCCTTCACGTCGGTCACTGAGACGATCGCGAATCGCGGCTCGACCGCCTCCGAGTACGTGAGCCTGACCTCCTTCGGCGGAGTGTTCACCGTGCCGCTCGGCGAAGGGACCGTCCTGAGCAGCGCCGCGTGCGCCCAGGCCGCGGCCGGCAGCGCGAGCGCTGCGACGGCCGCGGCCGAAGCGACGGCGACGCGCCGTCTCACGTCAGCGAGCGTTTCCCCGACGACGTGACGAGCGCGACGATCCCGAGCACCACGCCGATTGCGCCGACGATCAGCGCCACGATCGCGAGCGTGGAGCTCCCACCACCGCCGCCGAACGAGCTCGCGCTCTTGGCCTCGATCGTCGGCGCAGGCGTATCGGAGCTCTCAGGCCCGTTCCAGTCGACGACCGAGCCGTCCGAGTACGTCTGCCTGACGCCGAACGTGTACGTCTTGCTCGAGTCCGTTTGCCCGAGGAACGAAAAGGCGGCGTCCTCGTCCGTGGGGACATCGCCGCCGGTCCAGGTGATCTTCGTGATCACGGCGTCCTCGCCCGATCCGGTCTTCTGGACGTCGCGCTTCCAACCAGGCGACGGGATGAACGAATCGATCGAGAAGCCCTCGGGGGGCGTGAGCTCGACGCCCGTCGTCGAGGCGTCCTCCTTCTCGGTCGGCACGGCGAGCGTGAACACCTGGCTCTCCGATGCAGGGACGATCGACGGGCTCACATGTGCGTGAGCCGACGCCGCGGCCGTCACGACGAGGCTGCCGGCGACAGCGAGCGCGAACGCAATGGGACGTTTCATTTGACCTCCAATGTGAAGGGAGCTGTCACCACACGGCCGTTTGCGCGGGTCTGCAGGAACAGGCGCCACTTCCCAGCGACGGGGACGAGCACGCCGACGCGAAGCTTCCCGGGCGTCGTCGAAGTGCCCTTGACCTGCGAGGCGCCGAGGATGCTCGTGCATCCGCTGGCACCGGGCGCGCAGACGTGCGTGTGGAAATAGTCGAGCGACCCGTTCCGGAAGAAGATCGCGTGCGCGAGCGCGCCGAACCATGGCGTGAAGCGCGCGGGTCGTCCTTGCGGATCGGTGACCTTGACGTTGATGAACCCGGCCTCGAGCGCTTTGAGCCGCGGCTTGCCCTCAAGCTCGAAGCGGTAGCCGTCCACGACCACGGCACGGTCGGAGGGAGGCAGCGGCTTCGGCTTGTACGAGCCGGCAACGTCGATCTTCGAGAAGAGCTGGAAGTTCGGCTGGCCGGTCGACTTCGGGTACGCGTCCACGACAACGCGGTACGGACCGCGCTCGGGCACCGTGATCTGCTCGCTCACTTTGCCGTCCGCGCCGATCGGCGGATGCACGTGGATGATCGAGTTCAGGTCGTCCCGGACGAGGATCACGTGCACGCCCGTGTGCGGACCCGAGCCGCGCTTGTACGCGGTGAGCGGCTTTCCGTTCGGCTGCTCGATCGTGAACGAGAGCCTCACCGGCTTGCCGGGCTGCACGGGTCCGGCCGGCTGGAAGTCCGCGAGCTCGAACGTCCGCGCGGCCTGGATCGGCGGCACCTGCGGCGACGACGACCCCGAGCCGCAGCCGGCAACGACCACGACGCACGCGACCAGACACACGAGACGCGACCTCATCTCCGGGCTCCTCTCGTCGGTGTGAGAACGGCGAGCACGACCGCCGCTGCCCCGCCGAGGAACGCAACCGCCGTCGCGAGGCGCGCCAGCGACGCGGGCAGCGACGAGATGACCACGCCGTGCCAGAACACGCTGAGCGAGCCGAGGCCGAGCGCCGCTGCGACCACGCCGACGACCATCGCCGCCCACGTGCGCAGCGACCGATCGCCGAGCAGCAGCGCCGCTCCGGCGAGAACGGCGAGCAACGCCGCGGATCCGACTTCGATCCACTGCGCACGCCGGGCGATCGCGTCGCCCGTGGCGAACGCAGTGGTCGCGGCGAGCGCCGCCGCCGCGGCCACTCCCGCGACCCCGGCGGCAAGCTCCGGCCGGCGGCGCGGCGCCGCATGAGCGAACGCCGCGAGCGCTGCCATTGCGACGATCCCCGCGGCGAGCCACGGCCAGAGCGGCGGTCGTGCGACGCGCGTGAAGGAGCCGGTCAGCTCGGTGCGCCGCCCGTCGAGCGCGATCGGCAGCGACCAGGGGCTGCTCGCACCCGCTCGCAGCGAAGCGGGCGGGGTCAGCCGGTGGTCGTGCCAGAGCAAGCTCGGCTTGCCCGTCAGGCGGAGCCAACCGGTGCCTCGGCGCGCGAGCCTGTCCGCGTCCGCACTCGGCGACGCGCGGTTGACCCACACGCCGTTCGGACCGAAGCGCAGGAACGGCTCGCCGAGCAGCCCGAGCACCACTAGATGGTGCGGAGGGTCGAGGCGAACGCGCAACGAACGGTCGCCGTCGACCACCTGCGCGTGCACGCCGGGAAGCGCCGTGCGCGACAGCTCGAGCCGGTAGTCCAGCGCGACCGCGGGCGAACGAGAATGCGCGGCCGCGCGGCCTGGGGCCACGAGGCAGGTGACAACGACGATCAACAACGCTGCGAAGCGCACAACGACCTCCGACTAGCTCGACGAGTACGGTCTAGGCGAGCTGCGGCGGAGCTCGAAGCGCAAAGCGCTGAGCGAGCGGCCGTGCGGGGCCGCGATGAATCGTCACGACGCTCCACTGCGCGACAGCCGCAGTCGTCCGCGTGCGCGCGGGACGCAGGAGCCGAATCACGACCTGGCCGGCGCGAAGCGCGAATGCGAGCACCAGCGCGGTGGCGGCGACACCGACGAGCAGGACCAGCCACTGCGACGGCGTCAACACCGCGAACGCCGGTTGACTCGTCTGCACCGAGCGCTCGATCGATTCCTGCGCGAGCAAGACGACGAGTGTCGTCATCGAGAGGCTGCGCGCGGTCTCGCCGATCGGCAGACGCGTGCGCAGGCAGGTCGGCCTAACGAGAAGGAGCACCGCGAGCGCGACGATCGCGACGGCGGGCTCGTACCAGCCCAGGTAGCCGTGCAACCCGTCCTCGGGCCGGAACGTTCCGTAAAGAAGCGCGTGCGCACCGAGTGCGCAGACGGCCGCAGGAATGAGCCTTAGAACCCGTCTCGTCGGCACGCTCGAAGCCTACCCTTGCGCGGTGCGCCGGAACGCCGCCGACATCCTCACCGACCCGCCCGCGGAGCCGGGCGACGCGCGGCTCGCATACGGCTCAGGCGCGCTGCAGTTCGGCGACCTCCGCCGCACCGACGGCGACGGGCTCGCCGTCGTCGTGCACGGCGGCGCATGGAAGGCGGAGTACGACCTTGCCCACATCGAGCACCTATGCGTCGCTTTCCGCGATGCGGGCATCGCGACGTTCAACGTCGAGTACCGCCGCGTCGGCGACGCGGGCGGCGGCTGGCCCGGCTCGCTGGAGGACGTGCTGCGCGCCGTCGAGTACGTGCGCCGGCTCGCGCCGCGCCTCGTGCTCGTCGGACATTCGGCCGGCGGCCACCTCGCCCTACTTACCGCGCGACAGCTGCGCCTGCCGGTCGTCGCCGTTGCCGCGGTGTCCGATCCTGCAAGGTGGGCAAACGACGGCGTGCAAGCGTTCTTCGCGGGTGAACCGCCCGCCGAAGGATCGCCACTTGCGCAAGCGCCTCTCGGCGTTCCGGTCGTGCTCGTGCACGGGATAGACGACGACACCGTTCCGTTCGAGCAATCGGTGCGCTACCAGGAGGCGTCGAGGGGTGAAGCCGAATTGATCGAGCTCGAAGGCGCCGGCCACTTCGAGCCAATCGACCCGCTGTCGCCCGAGTCAGTCGTCGTACTCGAAGCGGCCGCGCGGCTGCTGGCCTAAGAACTCGTTTCATAATGACCCTTCGTCGACGGGGTGCGCTGGGCGGTGCGAGGCAAGGACGCAGGGAGCCCCGATATGCAGGCATATCGGGGCGACTGAGGACGCCGCATCGCGCCGCCCAGCGCGGCACGGCGGCACAAGGCTCATTGTGAAACGGGTTCTAACGGCGTTTGGCGATCCAGAGCAGCTCGGCTTCGAGGACGCGGCGCGCCTCCTGTGCGTCGCGCGGCGAGAAGACGTGGGCGCGAACGGCCGTTGTTATGGCGCGGTCGGCGGCCGAAAGCGCGGCCGTCCAGAGCTCGTAAAGCGACGGGTACATGACCGTTCTGACGCTCGCACCCCAGCGGCGAATGCACATCGGGGCGCAGCCTGACGGGCGTGCGGCTTTTTTACGGTCTCTGCTCCGGGAAGCGGGGAAGCCCGTCGTCCGGAATCGGCTCCCACGGCGCGGCGTACGCAACGTAGTTGCGGAAGCTCGGGCGGATGCCTGGATCGCCGTCGAAGGAGCCAAGTCGCACCGAGATCACGTCCGGGTCGACGGGACTGCGGCTCCAAAGCGCGGAGCCGCAAGCGGAGCAGAACACCTTCGGATACCCGCCCTCCGGCTCGTACGCGCGCAAGAGCTCCTCGCCCGACGTGATGTGCAGCGAGCCCGGAACGATCCGCGCCGACGCCGACGCCGCGGTTCCGGTCCGCCGCTGGCAGCGCGTGCAATGGCAGTAGCTCGCGAAGAGCGCCTGCTCCGTCACCTCGAAGCGCACGCCGCCGCACATGCAGCCGCCGGTGAGAGGGAGGTCAGCGATCGCAAGAGCGTACTCACGGCTAACCCGCAACTGCAATCCGACGCGGCACCGATGGCGTAACCCCGATGCGTAGCAACCCTGAGAGCGCCATGAACTCAGCTCAAGCCACGACGCAGATCGCGTACATCGCGGCGATTGCGGTGGCGATGGTCACGGCCGCGCTCGGCAAGCGACGGCTGGAGTGGAAGCCGCCGAGGCCCAGGAGGCGGAGGAAGCACGGCGACCGCATAACCTGGCGCAATCGACACCGCGCTGATCTCTGACATCCACGGCAACGCGATCGCACTCGAGGCCGTGCTCGCCGACCTCGATCGCGATCCGGTCGATCAGGTCGTCTGTCTCGGCGACGTACTCCAGGGCGGCTGTCAGCCGGCTCAGGTCGCCTCGCTCATGCGTTCGCTCGACTGTCCGACCGTGCTCGGCAACGCCGACGCGTTCGTGCTCGACGCCGACGCAGGCGCGGAGATACCGACGGAGCGGCAACTCGACGTGCGCGAATGGACGAGAGCACAGCTCGGCCCGGAAGGGCTCTCGTTCATCGAAACCTTCCGGTCGACGCTCGACGTGCCCCTCGGCGACGGGCTCGACCTGCTCGCTTTCCACGGCTCGCCGAGCTCGTACGACGACGTGATTCTCCCGCCCCTCGAGGAGGAGGAGTTCCGCCGACTGCTCGGACCGCCGCGCGCCGTCTTCATGGCCGGCGGCCATGTGCACCTGCAGTGGCTCCGCCGCTACGGAGCGACGACGTTCGTCAACCCCGGGAGCGTCGGTCTCTCGTACGACCACGTGCAACCGGATGACGACCTCCGCGTCGACGCTTTTGCCGCGTACGCGCGCATCCGCGTCGACGAAGGTCGCACCGAGGTTGCGTTTCGCCGAGTTCCGTTCGACGCCGAGGCCGTGATCTCGGCGGTCGCCGCCAGCGGCATGCCGCACGCCGACACGCTCGCCGCCCAGTGGCGCTAGCCTCTAGCTTCGAATGCGTCCGGGGCGCAGAGGCCGAGCGTGGGCGCTGATCTTTTCGAGTGCGTTGGCCAGCGCCTTGATGTTGGTGTCGGTCAGGTGGCTGGAGAAGTGTTGCTCGATCGCGTGTCGATGCTGGCGTCGGGCGTGCTTCATCGTCGCGCGGCCCTTGTCGGTGAGGAGGACGAGGATTGAGCGCCGGTCGTCCTCGGGACGGACGCGGCGGACGAGGCCTGCATCTTCGAGTCGGTCGACGACGCGCGTGAAGCCGCTCTTGCTGTAGAGGATCCGCTCGGCGAGCTCGTTCATCCTCAGCCCGTCGGGTGTCTCCTCCAGGTGGATGAGGGCGTCGTACCAGCGCAGCGGGATCCCGGCGTCGCGCTCGAGCTCCGCGTCGAGCACATCGATGAGCGCGAGCGCGCTCTCGAAGTAGAGGCGCCACGTGCGTAGCCGGTCGGCGGAGGGGCTTGACAGAGATTGTTCCTCGTGAGATAGTCCTCTTTGCAACTGTTTGCTCATAGACAGTTGCGGATCATATCAGTCTTAGACCGAAGGAGGAAGACGATGACTGTGGTCTCAGCAGAGCGCGCCAGTGACGGCTACCTGCTCGCCAAGGACGAGGGCGACGCCCACTGGCTGCTCGGGATGCTCGAGGTCGTCAAGATCAGCGGCGCCGACACGGGCGGCGCGTTCGGGCTGCTCGAGGTGACCGTGCGTGCCGGCGAGGGCTCGCCTTGGCATCTCCACCCCGATGAGGACGAGTGGTTCTATGTCCTCGAAGGGGAGTTCACTGTTTACGTCGGCGACAAGCGCCTCTCCCTCGCGCCAGGCTCGTTCGCGTTCGGCCCCAAGGGCGTCCCGCACACCTTCATCGGTGAAACCGACGGAGCGAAGGCGCTGATCGGCTTCCTCCCCTTCCACTTCGAGGGCTTCCTGCACGAGGTCGGCGAGCCGGCGACGGAGCGGGTGCTGCCGCCGCCGCTGACGACTCCCCCCGACATGGAGCGCCTGCTCCCGATCGCAGAGCGCAACGGGATGGTGATCCTAGGCCCTCCCGGCCCGCCGCCGTCTTAGAACTCGTTTCATAATGACCCTTCAGCGCGGCCCGGCGGCACAAGGCTCATTGTGAAACGGCTTCTTAAGGCTCCAACGTTGTCGGCGAGCTCGACGGCGGTCCTCGCAAACAGGCATGCGATCGCCGTGGCGACCGTCAGGCGCATGGTCGACACGCTCAGTGTTTGTCGGGCTTCGGAGGCTTGTCCTTCTTGTCCTTCGCCTCGTCGTGCTGGGCCTTGTCGGCCTCGTGCTGCGCCTTCTCCGCGTCCTGCTGCGCGCGCTTGTCGGCTTCTTGCTGCGCCGTCGCGGCCTCGCGCTGGGCCTGCTCTGCGTCGTGCTTCGCCTGCTCTGAATCGTGCTTCGCCGGCTCGGCGTCGTACTTGGCCTGCTCCTCCGCCTCGTGCTTATTCCGCCTGGCTTCCCTCTTCGCCTCGTCTGCGTCGCGCCTCGCTTGCCTCTCGGCATCGCGCTGCGCGCGCTCTTCGTCATGCCGGGCACGCTCCTCCGCCCTCTTCTGTTGTTCGGTCTGGCGCTTCGCCTGCTCGGCGTCGTGCTTGGCCTGCTCCTCCGCTTGGTGCTTATTCCGCCTGGCTTCCCTCTTCGCCTCGTCTGCGACGCGCCTCGCTTGCCTCTCGGCGTCGCGCTGCGCGCGCTCTTCGTCATGCCGGGCACGCTCCTCCGCCCTCTTCTGTTGTTCGGCCTGACGCTTCGCCTCGCGCTGGGCGGCCTTCTGGTCGCGCTCGGCCGCCCTCGCCTGGCGCTTCGCCTCGCGCTCGGCGGCCTTCTGTTCGCGCGTTTCCTTGGCGGGCTTCTTCGCCGGGTTCTCGTCGACCGGGTTGAGTGGCGGCGGGCTCTCGGGCGGGCTCGAAACCGGCGGAGTGACGACGGGCGCCGGAGCCGGTGTCGGTGCGGCGGGCGTGCCCGACGTCGGTGGCGGCGTCGGCTTCGGTGCGGCCGGCGTGCCCGGCGTTGGAGCCGAGGTGGGCGGCGTCGCCCCTTGCCCCGTGGGCGCGTGCCCGACGACGGCCGGCGGCGAGGTCACCGGCGACGGCTGCAACGGAGCGGCCGTCCCGGGCGCCGTTGGTTGGCCGGTCGGCGGAGCCTGCTCGCGCGCCTCCGTCGTCTTCGCGGGCCGGAGGATCGAAGGCACCTGCCGGTGGTCCGACGCCGCGACGGCCGCCGGCAATCCGGCGCTGATTCGGGGGCCCGCATCGAACGCGCGGAGCCAGATCTGCAACGACGCCACGACTCCCGCGACGACCAGCGCAGTCCAGATAACCCAGGGAAGCCGACTTCGCATTGCCACAATCATCGCCAATCCGCGCGAAGTAATCCATGGGAATTTACGGAACCTGCGTAAATATCCCTCAAACGGGTGGCCTCAGAGACGCCCTTACGGTGTTTTTTCTCTCGCGTTTTGCTTGGTACAAAGCCAGATCGGCCGCGGCCATGAGGTCTTCGGCTCCGCGCGCACTGGGGTAGTCGGAGACGCCGAAGCTGGCCGTAATCCGCACCGGCGGGCGGCCACCGATCCGTACCTCCATGCTCGCGACCGCGCTCCGCAGGTTCTCGGCGAGCGCCTCCGCCCCGTTCAAATCGGTCTCGATGAGGAGAATCGCGAACTCCTCGCCGCCCAGACGGGCCGCCAGGTCGATCGCGCGCACGCGGCCGCGGATGACGTCCGCGAACGCACGGAGGACAGAGTCGCCGACGTGATGGCCGTAGAGATCGTTGACACGCTTGAAATCGTCGAGATCGGCGAACACGAGCGCCAGCGGTTCGTCGAACCGCTCGGCACGCCGAAGCTCCGTGTCGAGCCTCTCCATGAAGCGGCGGCGGTTCGCGAGCTCGGTCAGCTCGTCGGTGATCGCCTGCTGCTGCACGACGGCATGCAACCTCGCGTTCTCGAGCGCGATCGCCGCCTGCGCGGCAAGCGACCGCGCGAGGGCACGCGTCCGCGCGTCGAAGCTGCCGGACGCGGGCCAGAGCTCCAACGCGCTCTCGCCGGCGGCGCCCTCGACGCCGAGGTCGAGCCGCAGCGGATGTGCCGCTCCCGCGACGTCGCCCTCCTCGGCCCTGACGCGTCCGTCCTGCACGACGCGACCACCGTTCGCGCCGGTCGCGTCCATCGTGGCGTGGAGGATCACGGGCAGGAGCTGGTCCGGGTTGTGCGTTGAGGCGAGCGCGTCGCCGACGAGCGCGAACGCACGCGCGTCGCGGCGATCGCGGATGACGGGCAGCGCGCCGGCACGGCGCGCGAGCACCGGCGCGAGCGCGTAGCCGGTGACGGCGACCGTTGCGAGCGTGACGACGACTGCCAACAGACTCCAGAAGAGGCGGTCACGGACACTGCCGCCGATCTCCGATCTCGGCGTGAGCGCAAGCAGCTTGACGTCGTCCGGCGGGCCGACGAGCCGCACCGCAAACAGCCTGTACTTGGTACCGCCGAGATTGCGATCGATCGAGCGCCCGATCGGGACCGCGGCGGCGCTCGAGATCGCTCCCGCGATCGCGCGGCCGTCGCGTCGCAGCGCAAACCGGTCGCGCGAGTCGAGGGCGACCTCCGACCGGACGCGCCGAAGCAGCGCGGCGTTCAGCGGTACGTTCACCGTCACAGAGCCGACTGGACGACCGCCGACAACGACGGAGACGCTTCGGTGGACGGCAAGCGGCTCCCGTCTTCCGGCGAGCACCTGCCCACCGGCCACGACCACGTCGTGGGGCTTGGTGAGGCGGCGCAGTCGTGGGCGGTCGCGCGCGGCGAGGGCCTGCTGAAGCGCCGGCGAGCTGGCGAGCGTTCCGGCACGAGTTGCCGCCTCGGCGACGGAGCGTACGAAGACAGCGGAAGCCAACCGTCCCTCCGACTCGAGGCGCAGATCGGCCTTGCGCGTCTCGCTCCTGCCAACTCCAGATGCAGCGACCCAGGCGAGCGCGAGCAGCGGGAGCAGCACGACCAGCACGAGCAGCGCCGCCAACCGCGCGCGTGAAGGGGCCTGCGAGACCGACGCGCCTGCGACTGCCTCCTCGCTCACGACAGGACGAACCTCACGAGCTCCAAACGCGCGGCGCGCGCCAAGCGATGCACAGCTGACCCCCTATCGACATGACACCATCGGTCGCAGCTCCCTCCCGCATACCCCCGGACGCGGCCTCGCGCCCAGGTCGCTTGCATCCTAGTGCCGCACGCCAGGAAGCGCTCGATGCCGGTCGGTGGCTTACGTCTGCGTCTGCGAAATGGGCTCGGCCTCGGGCGCAGGCTCGTGCCCCATCATCGGGATCGAGCGGAGGAACGCCGTGCCGATCGACGCCGCTGCGACCGCGCAGAACGCGCCAGCGACGAACGCGACGTGGTAGCCGCCTGTCAGCGCCGCGAGTGAGTCCTCGCCGGCAGCCTCCAGGTTTCCCGTGCGATGCGCGGCGAGACTCGCCAGCACGGCGAGGCCGAGCGCGCCGCCCATCATGAACGCGGTGTTGACGATTCCCGACGCAAGCCCGCTTTCGCTCGGCTCGACGTCGCTCATCGCCGCGAGCAGCACCGGATTGAACGCCAGGCCGGCGCCGAAGCCGAGCAGGATCATGCTCGGGAGGACGTCGACGACGAAGTTCCCGTCGACGGGTGCGCGCGCGAAGAGCAGCAGGCCCAACGCCGCGAGCAGCAGACCCGTCGCCAGCGGCGGCTTGATGCCGTAGCGCATCACGATCTTGGCGGAGAGGCCGAGCGAGAAAAAGCCCATGATCAGGTTCGCGGGCAGGAACGAGAGGCCGACCTCGAGTGGGCTGTAGCCAAGCACGAGCTGCAAGTACAGAGCCGAGAGGAAGAACCACGCGAACATCGCAGCGGCCCAGAGCACGCCGACCACGTTCGCGGTAGCGAGGTTGCGCTTGCGAAGCAGGCCGAGCGGCACGAGCGGCGCGCGCACGCGCGACTCGATCACGAAGAACACCGCGAGCAGCACAACCGCGGCGGCGAGCAGGCCGAGCGTCTCGCCCGACGTCCACCCGTTCTGGTTGCCGTTGACGATCGCGTAGACGGCGATCATCAGCGAGGCGGTCACAGTCACCGCGCCGCCGACGTCGAGGCGGCGGCCTCCGGCGAGCTCCGCGGCGTGGTCTGCCGGCAAGAGTCGCAGGCACAGCACGACGACGAGAACGCCGATCGGGAAGTTGACGAGGAAGATCCAGTGCCAGCTGATCGCGTCGGTGAGGATCCCGCCGAGCAGCACGCCGATGCTGCCGCCGCCCGCGGCGACGAAGCCGAAGAAGCCCATCGCCTTCGCCCGGTCTGCCTGCTCGGTGAACAGGCTCATCATCAATGACAGCGACACGGCCGAGGCGACCGCGCCGCCGACTCCCTGAACCGCGCGCGCGCCGATGAGCATGCCTTGCGACGTCGAGAGCCCGCAGAGAAGCGAGGCGAGGGTGAAGACCGTGATGCCGATGAAGAAGAGCCGGCGCTGGCCGTAGAGGTCGCCGAGCCGTCCGCCGAGCAGGAGAAAGCCGCCGTACGTGAGCAGGTATGCGTTGACGACCCACGCGAGCGACGTCTCCGTGAAGCCGAGATCCTCCCGAATCGACGGCAGCGCGACGTTAACGATCGTCACGTCGAGCACGATCATCAGGCTGGCGAGGCACAACACGTAGAGCGCCAGCCAGCGCCTGTCGGAGTCGACCGTCATCCCCTGGAGCCTCTCAACGGAAGCTGGATCTCAAACATTCCGGATCTCGTGATTGCCGCGCTCATCTGTGCCTCCTTCGCGGATTCTTGCCTGTCCGGAAGAGAGACCCGCTGACGGTCCGGAATTCATCGCTCGATTCGTGACAATCCGACGGTCGTGCAACCCGTCGACGAGCAGACGACCTCTTACGCGACAGATTGCAAGAATCCGCGGACTTCGGCATTGAAGGGCTCGGGAGACTCGAGGTAGCACTCGTGGCCGAGTCCGGCCATGACGACGAGCCTCGAACCGGGGATGCCGTCGCGCAGGTCTTCGGCCACGCTCAGCGGCGATCGTTCATCCGCGTCGCCGTAAATAAGCAGCGTCGGCACGTCGATCGTCATGAGCACGTCACGGAGGTCCGCTTCCGCGAGGGCGTGCGCCATGGCGCGAGTCGCGACCGGGCGAATCTCGGACATGATCGCCACGAGCCCGTCGACCGTCTCTGGTGACATCACCTTCGAGAACAGACCGCGCATCGACGTCGGCTCGAATTTTCCGGGAAGCCGGTCGGCTACGTCGAGAGCGAACGTGAGACGCTGTTCGACCTCGGCCCCCGGAAGTGACCCTGCCCACCCCGCGGTCGACGCGACCAAGATCAGGGTCGGCGGTACTGCGGGATGCCGGCGGTACAGCTCCAGGAGCAACGCACCCCCGAACGAGTGCCCGAGCAGGTGAGGCCGGCCCAAGCCGAGCGCGGCGATGAACCCTGCCAACGCGTCGGCGTAGTCGCGGAGTCGAAATGACTCGGGTGGATCGGCGGACCCACCGCACCCGGGTGCGTCCCAAGCGACCACCGTGAACTCGTCAGACAGAGCGTCGAGTTGGTAGCGCCACACTCGACGGTCGCACACCGCTCCGTGCACCAAAACGAGCGGAGGTCCGACCCCGGCCCGTTCGAACGCAATTCGCATCCCCGCGACCTCGACGTGGTCCATGTCGTCTCGGGGACGGGTACCAGATCGGTCTCGCCGCGTCCAGTCCGGGCGGCCGCTCGTCCATTGAGGATGATGCCGTCGTCCGGTGCGTCCGCGACGCTCACACCGCATGAGCGCCGAAGCTACAGTCGCGACCCCGGAGGAGTCGAGCGGCGACCAGCGACTCGCGATTCTGCTGGCGATGGCGATGTTCGTCCTCGTCGTCGACACGTCGTTGATGAACGTGTCCATCTCGGCAGTCGTACGCGACCTCGACACGACGGCGAGCGGCGTCCAGTCGGCAATCGCGCTCGAGGCGCTCGTCTCGGCGGCCTTCATCCTGATCGGCAGCAAGATCGGCGACCTGATCGGGCGCAAGCGCGCTTACATACTCGGCCTGCTCGGCTACGCAGTGGGCGCGCTGGCGATGACGCTGGCGCAGAATCTGCTGGCGATCGTGATCTTCTGGGCGATCATCGGAGGTCTCGGAGCAGCTCTTCTGCTTCCCTCGATGCAGTCCCTCATCCACGGCAACTTCGAGGGACCGATGCAACGAAAGGCGTACGCGCTCGTCGGAGCCGCAGCGGCGATCGCGGCCGCCGTCGGGCCGTTGCTGGGAGGCTTCATCACGACGTACCTCTCCTGGCGCGTCGCGTTCGGCGGCGAGGTCGTGATCATCGGGATCGTGCTCGTGGGCAGCAAGCTCGTCCACGACGTCCCGTACACGGGGGACCGGGGAGTCGACGTCGTCGGGGCGATCCTCTCGGCGGTCGGGATGGGCGGCGTCGTGCTCGGGATCCTCGTCTGGGAGAAAGGCGGAGCCGCCGTAGGCGCCCTGATCGCAGTGGGCGCGGTCGCGCTCGGGTCGCTCGTCTGGTGGCTCAACCGGCGCAAGCGCGAGGGCAAGCCGGCGCTGCTCGACATCGGCCTGTTCGCGTCGAGGTACTTCAGGCTCGGGATCTCGTCCCAGACACTTCAGCAGATTGCCCTCGGCGGGATGATGATCGCGCTGCCGATCTACTTGCAGATGGTGCTCGAGTACAACGCGCTCGAGGCCGGGCTGTCGCTGGCGCCGCTGTCCCTGACCATGTTCGCCGTTGCGCTCCTCGCGGGGAGGAAAGCGGGCAACCGCAGTCCGAGCAAGATCATCCTCACAGGATTCCTGCTGCTCGCCGCGGGCGTCGCCGTGCTGATCCCGATCGTGCCTCGCGCGGACTCGGGCTGGGCGATGGCCGTGCCGCTCGCGGTTGCCGGCGCCGGGCTCGGCCTGCTCGTCTCGCAGCTGAACAACTACACGCTCGCGCCGATCGAAGAGGAGCGCGTCAGCGAGGCGGCGGGCGTCAACTCGGCGGGCGGGTCGTTCGGTTTGTCGTTCGGACTCGCGTTCGCAGGCGCAATCATGCTCGCATCGCTGTCGCTCATCTTCACGAATAAGGCGGAGTCGAGCGATGTCCTCACGCCGGCGGAACAGCAACAGGTTGCAGACGGGCTCGAGCGAAACGCCGAGGTGATGACCAACACCGAACTCGCTCACCTGCTCGAGGGGCAGCCGCCCGACGTCCAGGCGGAGATCCTCCGGATCAACACCGACGCGCGACCGATCGCGTTGCAGATCGCGCTGCTGATCCCATTGTTCGCCGCGCTCCTCGGCCTCCTCACCGCCTTCCGGATGACGCGCCTTCCGGATCCCAAGCCCTCGTCCGCCGCCGAGGCAGTACTGGGCGGCTGAGCCCAAAGGAGACGTCCTATGCCCGTGCGCAATCTGCTCCGTTACGGCGGACTCATCGCCGGTGTGATCCTGATCCTGTTCGGCGTCGGTGCGATCGTGCTGGCCGTCCAGGGCAAGAACACCGTCACAGACTCGCTGTCAGCCGAAAAGATCGTCGGCTCGCCCGACATGAGTCCGGCTGAGATCGAAAAGGAGGCGACCGCGGCGGGACTGGAGAACGTCCACGTCCCCGACTGCGACGTCGCCGGCGAGAGCATCGATACCGGCTCGGAGGCGAAGTGCTTCGCCGAGTACATGCGAATCCACGCGCTCGAGGCCTCAGGCGGACTCACCTACGCGGAGATGCCGCGCTACGCGACCGACG
>DASVFB010000264.1:0-3792 GCA_036380275.1 Gaiellaceae bacterium
ACCCCGCAAGGACGTGAGAAGCTCCGTGCATCCGGGTTCGCACCTCCAACGCCGCGGTCCACGCAACCGCCGCAGCTCGTCGAGCTGCAGCGCGGCTTCCGCTGCCCGTACTGCGGATCGACCGACACCAAGCTCGAGAACCTCTTCGGCCCAACGCCTTGCCGCAGCGTTCGCTACTGCAACGCCTGCCGTCAGCCGTTCGAGCAGTTCAAGACGATCTAAGGCCCGCGGTCCTGGCTCTGGCCGGATGCCTCGGCGCGTACGCGTTGACTGCGACGGGCGTCGCGGCTGCGCGGCCGACGTTCGACCCCGCCCTCACGCTCATTCGCGCCGAGGGAGCGTGGCAGATCACTCGGGGCGATCCATCGACGCGGGTCGCGATCATCGACAGCGGGATCGACTACACCCATCCGGATCTCCAGGGGCGAATGGTCGACGGCGTCGACCTCGGCGAAGGCGACGACGATCCGATGGACGCGGTCGGTCATGGCACAGCCGTCGCCGGCATCGTCGCGTCGGTCTGTCCGCGGTGCTCGCTACTTGGGATCAAGATCTTCGGCCAACAGGCTCTTGGCACGCCATACGCCTTGCTGCGCCGGCTTGCGGGACCGGCGGTTCGCTGGGCTGCGAACCACGGCGCTCGCGTCATCAACGTGAGCGACGGCTTGCCACGCTCGAGCAGTCTCCTCGCCGCGGTCGACTACGCGCGATCGCGCGGCGCCGTCGTGGTCGCTGCGGCAGGCAACCTCGACGACTGGTTTAGCGTCTATCCGGCCGCGTACGGGCCGGTCGTCTCGGTCGGCGCCGCCGACCCCGAGACGGGAGCGCGCTATGCGTACTCGGCCTTCGGCCCGTTTCTCGACATCACCGCGCCCGGGTTGATGGTCACGGCCGAGCTGGGCGGGCTTTCCGCGCCCTTCTCCGGGACGTCCGCCGCCACACCGGTGGTCAGCGGCGCGCTCGGCCTGCTGTTCTCCCTCCACCCCGAGCTCTCCGTTGCCGGTGCGCTATCTGAACTCGCCGCCACCGCCCAGGACGCCGGTGTGTCTGGGTTCGATGACGACTACGGCGCGGGCGTGGTCGACGCGAATGCTCTCGTCAGGAACGCCGAAAGCGCTCGTCCCCGCGCCACCTGCACACTGCCGCCGTCGACGCACGGGGCCGGTTTCCCGCGGCCGCTCGTGTTCGTCTCGTCCTGCGGCGGCAGCTTCGATGTCTACTCGATGCTCGAGGACGGCCGCGACGTCCGCCGGTTGACGACGAGCGCATCCATCGACAGGCACCCGGCGCTTTCGGTGCGTACAAAACGGATCGCATTCCTGCGCGGGGACTTCACTCACGACGATCTCTACGTCATGCGTAGCGACGGCGGTGGTGTCCGCAGGCTCACGCATTTCGAAGGCACAGTCGAGGCTCCGGCGTGGTCGCCCGACGGCAACACGGTTGCGTTCGCAGCCTATGACCGGCAGGGCTTCGAGAGCAAGGGCTCCGACATCTACACGATCAAACACGACGGAAGTCATCTGCGCCGAATCACCGACCTCGGCGTTGTGACCGACCCGGCGTGGTCGCCCGACGGTAGGAGGATCGTCTTCGCGAGGGTCAAGTACGGCGACCTGTGGGTGATGACTGCGAATGGCAAGTCCTCCCGACAGCTGACTCGCCCACCGCGCGGCTTGGTCGACGCGACCCCGTCCTGGTCTCCCGACGGAAAGCGGATCGCCTTCGCAAGACGCGGCGTTTCCACCGGTGACGTGTTGGTCGTCGACACCAACGGGCGACACGTGCGGCGACTCACGACGGGTGACGCGGATTGCAGGTCGCCCGCGTGGGCGCCGAGCGGCAACAGGATCCTATTCTCGGCCCGCTACGACGGGAATCCCGACCTCTTCTCGATCGCCGCGAGCGGCGGCGATCCTCGGCCGTTGCTCCAGACCCCCGCGAGCGAGGTCGAGGTCGGATCCTCGAGCGCCCGCTAGACGGGAGCGGCTGCGGACATCAGCGTGGCGCGCTGCAGGGCCTCGCGCAGCTCCGTCGCGTAGCGCGCATACTCCTCGGCGGCGCGCGGAAGGTACGGCTCGAGCTTTCGGAATGCGTCGTCGATCGCTGGTCGGCCGCGGTCGACGGTTCGCATCCCGGCGGCCGTGAGGACGATCAGGTACGAGCGGCCGTCGGACGGGTTCGGCGTGCGCCGGATGTCGCCGCGCGTCGTGAGGCGCCGCAGGTAGTCGCGCAGCGTCGTCGGCGCGATCCCCGTCGAGAAGCTGAGGTCGCCCGGCGAGATCGGCTGCAAGACGCGGATCCAGCCGAGCAGCGAAAAGAGTTGTGACGGCACCCCGCGCGCGTGCAGCTCGCGCTCGACCAGCGTGGCGATCAGGGTCGCAGCGGTGTACGCCTCCTGAATGAGGACGGCGTTCGGATCCCAGTTGACATCCTCGGCCACGCACCCATCCTAGGGCTCAAGTCGGCGGGGACTTGAGATAGCGCGGATCCGTTGGTATCTTGTTTCTATGTTGCGTGTGATCGTCGTCGCGGCTCTCGTCCTCCTCGTCGTGACTGCTGCACAGGGCGCGACGGAGCGAGCGAGATTCACGGTGCCCTACGACGTGCTGCCGACCGCGGGCGGCGATCTGTACATCGCCGACGGCGAGTCCGGCCAGGTGCTCAAGTACACCGCGCGGACGAAGCGCCTCAGTCTCTACATCCGGCTGAAAGCTCACGAGCTCGCCGGGCTCGCGCGCCTCGCGAACGGCACGCTCTTCGTCAGCGACCTGGCCGGCAACACGATCTGGAAGATCGACAAGCGCCGGCGCGCGACGCGCCTCGCGCGCGTGCCGGCCGCGACCGAGCTCGTCCTTCAGGGCCACACGCTCTACGTTGGGAGCCTCGCGGACAACAAGGTGTACTCGGTCGACACGCGCACCGGCGTGCGCGCCGACGTTGCGGCCGTCGAGGGCCCGCACGGCCTCGCCCTCGGCCCTGGCGGAACACTGTACGTCTCGTCACCTCCGGCCTCGATCAAGCGGATCGACCTCGCGACCAAAGAGATGACGACGGCGTTCGAGGGCGACGCGGGCAAGCCGGTCGTGGGACGAAACGGCACGTTGTACGTCCTCGGCGGAGGTCCCAACGGCTCGACGATGGATCGAGTCAAGCCCGACGGGACGCTCGAGCGCGTGGTCGGAACGGGCGGCATCGGCCCCGACCGCGACGGGGTTCGGGCGACGACGGTCGGACTGAGGATCACCGATGCGGGGTTCGCGCCGAACGGGACGCTGGTCGTCGCGCAAGCCGCGCCGAAACCGAAGATTCGCCGCGTCCATCTCGCGAGCGGTCGAATCACGACGGTCGTCCGGGGCTAAACGGGAGGCTGCGGGTCGTACTGGATGTAGCGGCGCACCTCCTGTGCACGCTCCACGGACTCCAGCCGGGCGACGAGGTGGAGCGCCATGTCGATGCCTGCGGAAACGCCCGCGGCCGTAACGACGTTCCCGTCGTCGACGAAGCGTGCCTCGCGGTCGACCTTCGCACCGAGGTCGGCAAGACGGTCGAGCGCGCTCCAGTGCGTCGTCGCCGGCCGGTCGGCCAACAGCCCCGCCTTGCCGTACACGAGCGCGCCCGTGCACACGCTCGTCATCAACGTTCCCGCCTCGGCTCGTTCACGCATCCGCTCGAGGAAGGCTTCGTCCGCCTGCAGCGGGCGCGTGTCGCCGCCGGGGAGCACGAGCAGGTCGATCTCGCCCAGGTCGTCCCAGCTCGTGTCCGGGACGACCTTGAGATCGTGGGAGCACC
>DASVFB010000265.1:0-6027 GCA_036380275.1 Gaiellaceae bacterium
TCGACCCGCAGCTTGGCGCCGGGGGGCGCCTCTTTCCGCAACCGGTCGGCGAGCTCGTGCGCGGCGTCCTCGCTCTCGGCGCCGACGATGAGGTACTTCCAGCGCGCGATCACCGGAATGCCCTCCTCCTCGAGCCGGTGCGCCAGCGCGCGGGTCTCCCGGTGCGACGGCAGCTCGACCCGGACTTCCCAGAGTGCGCGCCCGCTCGCCTGCGATTCGGCGGCCTCTTCCGCCTCGAGGCGTTCGTGCTCCACCTGCCGCTCCTCCTCTGTCTGCGGCAACGGCACGTCCTCGTCCTCCCAACGGTCCTCGATGTCGTGCCAGCGATGGATCGTCATCTCGGCCTGGACGCCTTGTTCGGTCAGCAGGTCGCCGATGATGCTCTCGGCGTGGTGGATTGCGTCGCGGCTGTCCGCGTACGCGAAGAGGTTCGGGCCGTCGGCGCTGACGGCGACGGCTGCACCGAGTCGCTTCTGAGCATCCTCCACGGCATGCTCGCGGAGGTCGGCAAGGACGTCTTCCGCCACCTTGTTCTCGAGCCGCGCGGTCAGTCTCCAGTCTTCTGCCACGGGGAATCCGTAGCAGACGCGGCGTTCAGGCGGCGACCGCCTCGCGCATATCGACGGCGGCGACGAGTGCCTGCGCGACCTCATCGAACTGGTCGCGGAGATCGTCGTCGGCGAGGACGCCGTTCGCGTCGAAGCGCTGGTGCGCATGACCCACGGCGACGTCCCCGTCGACCACGCGGGCACCCGCCGTCGCGAGCACCTTGCGGAGCTCGGCCTGCGCCCAGACGGCGCCGAAGGCTCCCGTGCTCGCCCCGACGACTGCGACGGGCTTGTTGCGCAGCACGCTCGTCGCCTGAGGGCGCGAGAGCCAGTCGACCGCGTTCTTCAGCTGGCCTGGGATTGAGGCGTTGTACTCGGGAGTCGCGAAGAGAATCGCGTCGGCGCCGGCGACGGCCGCGCGCATCCGCACGACCGCTGGCGGCGCCGGCTCGACGTCGTCGTCCTCGTCGTAGGGCGGAATCGCCTTCAGCTCATCCCACAGCTCGAGCTCGAGCGGTGCGTTGCGGAGCAACTTCGTGTTGTACGAGTCCCGCCGCAGGCTGCCGGAGATTCCGAGGATCTTCATCGTCGTTACGCCCTCGCCAGATAAAGCTCGGCTGACAGAGTCACGTCGTTTGCGAGTGCCTGCTTGCCGTTCGGCAGCGGCATGTTCCAGTTCAGGCCAAACTGGGTGCGGTCGATGATCGTCGCGAGCGCGAGACCGATCCGGTCGTTCTCGTCCGCGTGCTCGACAGGCCCGCTGATCGTGCCGGCGAGGCTGACCGGATGTGTGATGCCCTTGATGGTCAGCTCGCCGTCCACTGTCACGTCGTCGCCGGTGCGGCGAATGTCGGCGGCGGAGAAGGAGATCTCGGGCGTGCGCTCCGAGTCGAAGAAATCTGGGGAGAGAAGGTGCGTTGAGAGGTTCTCATCCTGCACCTTGATGCCCGAGGCCTGCGCGGAGCCCTTCAGCTCGGCCGCGCCGTCCTCGGCGACGGTCAGCGTGCCTTCGACGGGCGAGAAGCTGCCGCGGAAAGTGCCGACCAGATAGTCGACTGCGAAGCCGACCTGGGAGTGGATCGAATCGATGGTCCAAGTGCCTGTGGGAAGCTTGGTCTGCGTTACGGAAATCGTGCTCAAGGTGTCCTCCTTGTGTGTGTATACTTGACTACGCAAGCAACTGTAGCAGAGAAACTTGTCAAGTCAAGTATTGACACCACAACCATTTCTTAAACCAGCGCTGACGGCCTGGTTCCGGCTTCTGCGCGGCCAGGCGGACGCGCGCAGGTCGGTGGACGCCGAGCTTCGGGCGGCCCACGGCCTCACGGTCGTCGGCTATGAGGCGCTGCTCCTTCTCTCCGAGGCGGACGAACGAGCCCTGCGCCGAATCGATCTCGCCCGGGGCCTCGGCTTGACCGCGTCCGGCGTCACGCGCCTGCTCGACGGGCTCGAGCGCGCGGGCCTCGTCGAGAAACGGACCTGCTCGGAGGACGCCCGGGTCACGTACGCGGCGCTCACCGACGCCGGCGCCGAGCGGCTGCAGCGCGCGACGTGCTCGCACGTGGGCTCGGCGCGCGCGCTCTTCGAGGACCGCTACAGCGAGGAGGAGCTCGAGACGCTGGCGGAGCTGCTCGGCCGGCTTCGGCAGTGATCGAGCTTTCCCGCGTCGGTCTCGGGACGAACAACTTCGGCCGGCGGCTCGACCTGGACGGCAGCCGCGCGGTCGTCGAGGCCGCGCTCTCGGCCGCCGTCACGCACATCGACACCGCGGACATCTACGGCGGCGGAGAAAGCGAGCGCTACATCGGCCAGATCCTCGAAGGCCGGCGCGGGGACGCCGTGATCGCGACGAAGTTCGGCATGGGCGACGGCGGCAACGGCTCACCCCGCTACGTCCGCCGCGCGATCGAAGGCTCTCTCGAGCGTCTGCGCACCGACTACGTCGACGTTTTCTACTACCACCGGCCCGATGGGGCGACACCGATGGCGGAGACGGTCGGCGCGATGAACGAGCTCGTCGCGGCGGGAAAGGTGCGCGCGATCGGCGTGTCCAACGTCGACGCGGCTCAGCTGCGCGAAGCGGCTGCGGCGGCGCCGCTCGCCGTCGTCCAGAACCAGTACAGCCTGCTCGAGCGCGGGGCGGAGGCCGAGATCCTGCCGCTGTGCGAGGAGCTCGGCGTCGGCTTCGTGCCGTACTTCCCGTTGGCGAGCGGCCTGCTCACCGGTAAGTACCGGCGCGGCGAGCCGATGCCCGCAGGCGCGCGGCTCGCCGGGCGCTCTATCGACCGCAACTCGTTCGACGGGGTTGAGGCGCTGGAGCGCTTCGCAGCTGCCCGCGGGCATTCGCTGCTCGAGCTGGCGATCGGCGCGCTCGACTCGCAACCCGCAATCGTCTCGGTGATCGCCGGCGCGACGACGCCGGAGCAGGTCCGCGCGAACGCGGCTGCGGCCGGCTGGCGACTGACACCGGAAGAGCTCGCCGCTCTGCCCTAGGGGCGCGCGAAGCGAAGCCTGTGCGGAGCGAGGGCTTGAACGCGCCTTCCGTCAGCCTCCTTTTGTCGCCCAGGGATAGCCGGGCAGGTACTTCAGCTCCGAAGCGGCCTTCCCGGCAATTGCGAACACGCGCACCTGGTGGGCGGCACCGGCGTCGGGAAGCAGCGAGCCGGGCAGCCGGAAGATGAACCCAGCGTCGTCCACGCCGTAGCGCTGGAGGATGTCCTTGCGCGGGATGTTTCCCGGCTCGCCGACGAACACGGACTTGCCGTCCACGAGGACGACGATCGCATCGGCGGGCTTGCGCGCCTTGACGTTCGCCGCCCAGCCGCCGAGCGTCGAGCCGCTCGCGCTACGCGTGCCGCGCACCTCACCCGACACTGTTTTGCCGACGGGAATCGTGGTTCCGTCGGATGCCTCGAGCGTACCGGCCCCGAGCGTGTACGTGACGTCGCTGCCGCGCAACTCGGTCAGCTTTCGGCCGTTGACGGCGTACACGCTCACCTCGTTCGCGCCGGCGTGGATCGACTTCTCCGGGACCATCGCGCCGAACTTCGTCGCGCCCGCGTCCGTGTAGCTTCGCGTGACTGCCTCGACCGTGCCGTTCACGGCGATCGCAAGATCCTGTTGCCCGTGCGCGCCGCTGGTCGTCCCTGTGACATAGGTCGGAACGAGATCGAGCGACAGGTCGACCGCGTTGAGCAACTCCCTGCCGCTCACGTGCACGCTCTCGGTGCGGCTGGGTGTCACGTCGAGGGTGTTGACGCTTCGCCCGAGCAGCTGCTTGTGTGGGCCGATGCGATAGACGCGGTCGAGCGTCCCCGTGCCGAACGTGTCGATCTGCTGCGCGAGCGCTTGGCGCCGTCGAGCGAGCAACGCGCGGAGATCGGACTGCACCGGCTTCCCGCCCGAGTCCAGCACGCTGACCGTTCCGTCCGCGGACAGCTTGCGGCCGATCAGCGGTTTGCCGTCGGCGTGCCACGGCAGACGAGTGTGCAGCGCGGCAGCGATCGTCGGGAGGATGTCGATCGTCTGCGCGAACGAGTCGTCGATACGCCCGCGCTTCTGTCCGGGGAGCTTCACGAACAGGGGCATGAATGCGATGTCGACGAGGTTGCCGCTCGTGACGTTTCGACGAGGCGTGCCCGGGCGGAAGCTCACGCCGTGGTCGGCAGTGACGATGATGAGCGAACGGTCGTACAGGCGCGTCGCGCGCAGGCGGCGGAGGATCAGCCCGAGAGCGTGGTCGGTGTAACCGAGCTGGAGAAAGAAGCGTTGCTGGGCCTGCTTCGCGAGCCAGTCGTCGTTTCCCCACGTGCCGTTCGGCGCTCCGGGAACGACGCGAACGTCGCCGCCGTAGCGCTTGCCCGAGGGGAGGTAGAGCCACGGCACGTGGGGCAGTAGCGAGTGGACGAAGTAGAGCGCCGGCTTGCGCTCCGCCGTGATCTGCGACGCGAGTCGGCAGATGTTGCGCCCGCAGTACTCCGGCGCCTCGGCCTCGGCCTGCTCGTGCCCGCCGAAGTTGCCCCACGTGTTGCTGATCGGCGGGACGTGCGACACGTAGGGATTCGGGAGCAGCATGTGGAGGTAGACGATGCCCGTGTCCGACGCGAGCGAGCCGGTCTGGTCGCTGTCGTCTGCGCCGAGCTGCTGCGTCGTCCTCGTCTTCTTCTTGCAGAGCTTCGGCGGGCACAGGTGAGTCAGAGCCTCGACGACGTTCAGCTGATACGAGCCGCCGAGAAAGGTGAAGAGGTTCTGCGGGTGATCGGCGAAGATCGGCAGCGCACCCTGCTTCGGCAGCTGTCCCGTGAGGATGGCCGGCACGGCTTGCTCCGTGTGCGGGTGTACAGTCGTCGCGCTGCGAAACCAGACCGCGTTCTTTGCGAGCGATGCGAAGTTCGGGAAACGAACCGCGTCGACGCGCTGCTCGCGATTCATCAGCGAGACGGTCGGGAACTCGTCGAACACGACAAGGACCACGGGCGTGCGCGAGCCGACGTCGACGGTCTTTGCCTCCGCCTGCTCGGGGAAGACGAGCTTCGTTACCGGCGAGTCGAAGAGGAAGAGGGCCAGGAAGACGATCGGCGCCGCGACGAGAAAGGTCAGGAACGTCCGAATCGCCTTCGCGCGCAGGTAGAGGACCGCTCCGGCCGCGCCGAGCAACGCCGCCGTCAACAGGGCGGCGAGCCCGTCGAGCGTCTCGCTCTTCGTCAGCGCCTGCAGGACGATCACGGCCACGAGCCCGGCGACGAACACGAGGTGGAGCGTCCACGCCGCAGCGGAGCTGACGAGCCCGGCGACGAGCTCGAGCGCGGTGAGGGCGAGCGGCGGTAGGACGATGAGCCCAAGCGCGAAGAGGACGATGTCACCGCTCGACGAGCCGCGCACGGCGAAGAACGCCGGGTTCTTGCCGAGGATGTCGAAGATCGGCTGCGCAAACGCGAGCGCGCAGAGCGCGGTGAGGTGGGCGCTGCGGCGGGCAAGCGCGGAAAGCCGCCCCTCTTCACGACCCCGATCCCGTGTCGTCACCAGTCAGTAACATACTTCCGCCTGGCAGGCCCAACCCAGAGCGCAAAAGGAGAGCCACCGACCAATGAATCTCGCCTACATCGACCCCGCCAGCGGCAGCATGCTCCTCCAGATCATCCTCGGTGGCGCCGCCGCCGTCGCGGTAGCGTTCAAGATGCAGTGGCGACGCTTCCTCACGTTCCTGCGCATCCGCAAGCCCGAAGAGGACGCGCCGGCCGAGCCGATCTCCGCCGCAAGCGAGAGCGAGGCGCTCGATCCGGTCCGTGAGCCTGTCGGGAAGCGCTGAGCTAGAGCCGGGCTCCTTTCGCGACTGGGACAGCCGCGTCTACTACGACGACGCGCGCGTCCTCCGCGCGCTCTCCGAGGACGGGCTGGCGGACTGGACCGCGCTGTCGCAGTCGCAGCTCTTCGGTGAGGCCGTCGCGGAGGGCAAGCTCGTCGCGACCTCGCTGGTCGA
>DASVFB010000266.1:0-3285 GCA_036380275.1 Gaiellaceae bacterium
CGCAGGTCGCTGCCGGGCAAGGCGCTCACCCGGCTCCACGCGCTTGTGCAGACCGCGGCAGACTTGTAGCCGCATGTTCGACCTTCGCTACCACGTCGCGTCGCTCGCGGCAGTCTTCGTCGCGCTGATCATCGGGATCCTCGTCGGCGTTGGCCTCGCCGGCAGCGGCGTCAACAAGGCTGATCTCGTCCTCGCGCAAGACCAGCGTGACGCGGCCCGTACCGACGCGCAGACGTACAAGCAGCAGCGCGACCAGCTGCAGCGAGCCTCCGACGCGTTTGACCTTGCGTATCCGGCGGTGATGCGCAACCTGCTCGTCGGTAAGCGCATCGCGGTTCTCTTCGTCGGTCATCAGGACGGGGGTATCAGGCAGTCGGTCGAGCAAACGTTGACCGATGCCGGCGCCGAGCCGGTGACGCGGACGATCTCGCTCTCCGTGCCGGTAAACACGCAGAACGTCGACAACGTTCTTTTCAACAAGGGCCCGCAGTTCGTGAAGTACGTCGGCAACGACAAGCTGCAGGACCTCGGGAACGCGCTCGGCACCGAGTTCGCGGGGGGAGGGCAAACGCCGCTCTGGAAGACGCTGGGCAAGCAGCTCATCGGCGAGCGCAGCGGCAATCTGCGACAGCCGATCGATGGGCTAGTCGTCGTGCGCACGGTGAAGCCCCAGCAGGGCGACACGGCGCAGTTCCTCGATGGTTTCTACGACGGCATGGCAGCCGCGGGAGTTCCAGCCGTGGGCGTCGAGAACACCAACACGCAGCAGTCCGCCGTCGAGACCTTTCACGATCACGGTCTCTCGTCGGTCGACGACATCGATCTGACGACCGGCCGGGCCGCGCTTGCGCTGCTGCTCGCTGGAGCAGCCGAGGGAAAGTACGGCACGGCCGAGGGAGCGGACGCGATCCTGCCGAAGCTCGCGGGTGGCTGAACCGGCGACGATCCTCGTTGCCGCGCGCGACGAGGAGGACAACATCGGCGAGACGGTCACGGCGCTTCGGCGCGCCTTTCCCGACGCTGAGGTGATCGTCGCCGACGACGGCTCGCGCGACGCGACGGCTGAGCGCGCCGAGGCCGCAGGCGCCTTCGTCCTGTGTCTGCCGCGACGTGGTAAGGGAGAGGCGCTTTCCGCCGCAGAGCGCGCTGCGCCACCGGGTGCGCTGCTCCTCGTCGACGCCGACGTGAGCGGAGACCTGACTCCGCTCCTGCCAAGTGACAACGTGTCACAGGGCCTGAGGATCGCGGTCTTCATCCGGCGTCAGGGCGGAGGGTTCGGCATCGCGAAGGCGGCCGCGCGCGCCCTGATCCGCTTTCGCTCCGGTTTCGAGGCTGCGGAGCCACTCTCGGGACAGCGCGCGCTCTCGGCGGAGGCACGAGCCGCCGTCTTTCCGCTCGCCCCGCGCTTCGGCGCCGAGACAAGGATGACGATCGACGCCGTGTGCGCGGGGGTGCACGTGGAGGAGATCCCGCTCGAGCTCGAACATCGCGCGACCGGCCGCGACGCACGCGGCTTCCTTCACCGCGGCCGGCAGCTCCTCGACGCGGCGCTCGCGGCGGGACCGCTGCGGGTGAACCACCGCGGCGCGCGCGTGCCGCTCGTGGGCTGGACGGTCGCGTTCCACGAGCCGCTGATCACCGCAATCGGTCTCGCCGACGACCGGTGGAGCGGAGAGGAGCGCGGCTTCCTCGCGCATCTGAGCGCGCGGCGAACGACGGGCGTCCTCAAGCTCGTCGGGATCCCGCTCGTTGCGCTCCTGCGCACGCGCTCGCTCTCCGGCGCGCTCCTTGTCGGCCTGTCGGCCAACGCACTGAACCAGCTCGACACGAGGCCCGGCCGCGCGCTGAAGGCGTACCTCGCGGCTGCGATCGTCGTCGATGCGCCGGTCGCACTCGCCGTCCTGCTCGCTCCCTACGATCTTCGCGAGATGACGATGCTCGGAGACGGAGGGTCGAACGGCCTGGGCGCGCTGCTAGGCTTGAGTTCCGTGAATCGTTTCACGGGACGAGGCCGGTGGGTTGCGATCGGCGCCCTCGCAGGCCTCACCCTTCTCGGAGAACGACGCTCGCTCGGCGAGTTGATCGAGCGGACGCCGGTGCTCCGCGAAGGCGATGCGTGGGGGCGACGCCCGTGACGAAGTACGTCTTCGTGACCGGCGGCGTCGTCTCGGCGCTCGGGAAGGGGATCGTCGCCGCCTCGCTTGGGCGACTGCTGAACGCGCGCGGGCTCGAGGTGCAGGCGCAGAAGTTCGACCCGTATCTCAACGTCGACCCGGGCACGATGAGCCCGTTCCAGCACGGCGAGGTGTTCGTCACCGAGGACGGCGCCGAGACGGATCTCGACATCGGGCACTACGAACGCTTCATCGATGCGAACCTGTCGTCGGCCTCGAGCCACACGGCGGGCGCGATCTGGGAGACCGTCCTGCGCAAGGAGCGCAAAGGAGAGTTTCTCGGCGCGACGGTGCAGGTGATCCCGCACATCACGAACGAGATCAAGCGCCGGATCCGCAGCGCGGCCGAGGCGTCGACCGCCGACGTCGTGATCAGCGAGATCGGCGGGACGGTCGGCGACATCGAGTCGCTGCCGTTCCTCGAGGCGATCCGTCAGTTCCGCCGCGAGGCCGGGCCGGAGAATGTGCTCTACCTGCACGTGACGCTCGTGCCGTTCATCGAGGCTGCGGGCGAGCTGAAGACGAAGCCGACGCAGCACTCAGTCAACGAGTTGCGCCGCATCGGAATCCACCCCGACATCGTCGTCGCGCGCTCGAGCGAGGAGCTTTCGCCGGACATCCGCGACAAGATCGCGCTCTTCGCCGACGTCGACGTGCAGGCGGTCATTGCGTGCCCGGACGTCCGCGACGTCTACCTCGTGCCGTCGGTGCTCGAGGAGCAGGGGCTCGACACGCTCGTCCTCGACAAGCTCGGCCTCGAGGCACCGCGCGGGGCCGATGAAGAGTGGCGCTCGCTCGTCGAGCGGATCGACGCGCTCGAGGGCGACGTCGAGATCGCGCTCGTCGGCAAGTACGTGAAGCTGCACGACGCGTACCTGTCGGTTCACGAGGCGCTGAAGCACTCGGGCGTGCATCACGGCTGTCGCGTCCGTGTGCGCTGGTTCGACGCCGAGAACATGACGCTCGAGGAAGCCGCGCGCCAGCTCGAGGGCGTTGACGGCGTGCTCGTGCCGGGCGGCTTCGGCTCGCGCGGGTGGGAGGGCAAGGTGCTGGCGTGTCGCGTCGCTCGCGAGCGGGGCATTCCCTACCTCGGGATCTGCCTCGGCATGCA
>DASVFB010000267.1:0-16354 GCA_036380275.1 Gaiellaceae bacterium
CTCGAGCACATGGCGGAGGTCGCGGGTATCGACCACGTCGGGCTCGGCCCGGATTTTCTGCGCGAGTACATGGATGCGATCTACCCGCAGTACGAGGAGGTGCGCCGCTTCGGCGGCGTCGATCTCAAAGCCGTCGTTCCGGGACTCGCACGCGAGCGCGACCTACCGAACCTGACCGAACGGATGCTCGAACGCGGCTGGGCGGAAGCCGACGTGCTGAAGGTGCTGGGCGAGAACTGGCTCCGCATCTTTCGCAAGCTGAAGTGAGCGCTACGCTGCGGGTCCAGGCCCCGTAGCTCAGCGGATAGAGCGGCAGCCTTCGAAGCTGCGCGCGGTGGTTCGATTCCACCCGGGGCCACTTTTTCGTCAGGACACGGGCTCGAGCACGGGCTCGGCAGCTTGGCTCGGCCGACGAACGAGTACAGCAGCTGCAATGGATCCAGCCAGCACCGTCAGGAAGCCGATCAGGAACACGAGGCGAAGTCCGCTCACGAACGCGGCCTCGGCGACGTGGCTGAGCGCCGGGTTGCCGGCCGTCGCCCGTAGGCCGGACGAGCTGATCCCCGCTGCAAGCTCCTTGCCGTGGAAGCCCGCTGCCGCGAGATGCGTGCCGACGCGATGCTCCAGGACTGAGCCGAGCACGGCGACCCCCATCGCGAGACCCGTGATCCTCGCAGTGTTGCTGATCCCCGAGGCCATTCCCGTGCGAGCCGGGTCGACGACTCGGAGGGCTGCAGCCGCGATCGTCGGGTTCGCGAGCCCGATGCCGATCCCGGAGACGACGAATCCTGCGAGGAGCGCCGTCCAGTCCGATCCGGGCGAGATCTCGGCCATTAGGAGCACGCCGATCGACGCGATCGCGAGGCTCGTCGAGAGCAGCAGCCACATCGGCGCGCGCGCGGCCAGCTTCCGCGTCGCAAGGGGGACGATGAACACGAACACCGTGATCGGAAGGAAGCGAAGTCCTGCGCCGAGCGGCGAGTTCCCGAGGATGTCCTGCAGATAGATCGACAGGAACGGGAACAGCGCGAACATGCCGGCGCCGATGCAGAACGTCGCGAGCTGGACGCCGACGAAGGCAGGTCTGCGGAACAGCGACACGTCGAGCATCGGCCGCTCCTGTCTGACCTCGATCACGACGAAGGCGACGAGGAGCGCGATGCCGGCTACGAGCGAGCCGACGATCTGCCCGCTCGACCAGCCCACGTTGTTGCCGCGCAGCAGCGCCTGAACTATGAGGAGAAGCGCAGCGGCGAAGGAGACGAGGCCCGCGAAGTCGGTGCGTCGCGCATTCGGATCGCGCGACTCGCGCACTTTCATCATCGCGACTGCGAACGCGAACGCGCCGACCGGGACGTTGACGAAGAACACCCAGCGCCAACTGAGGGAGTCCGTGATGATCCCGCCGAGCAACGGTCCAGCCGCGACGGCGAGGCCGACGGTAGAGCCCCAGATGGCGATCGCGCCGGCGCGCTCCGACCCGGTGTACTCGGCGCCGATCAGCGCGAGAGCCGTTGCGAACAGCGCGGCTCCCCCGACGCCCTGGAGCGCGCGAGCGATGTCGAGCGTCAGGACGTTCCACGCGACGCCGCACAGAAAGGACGCGACGCTGAAGACGACCACGCCACCCGCGAAAATGAGCCTGCGTCCGTAGCGATCGGCGAGCGCGCCGGCCGTGAGGATCAGCGCGGCGAGCGTCACCGCGTAGGCGTCGACGACCCACTGCAGCCCCGTCAGGCTTGCGTCCAGCTGCCGCTGAACGCTCGGCAGCGCGACGTTGACGATCGTGATGTCGACGAGCAGCATGAACGTCGTTGCACAAACGGCGACGAGCGTCCAACGGCGTGCCGGTGCGGCCCCCTCCACTCGTCTGATGCTAGAGACGCCGCATAGGGCTGGGCAAGAATGAGGGTGGCGGACGGGACTTGAACCCGCGACCACCGGGACCACAACCCGGGGCTCTACCAACTGAGCTACCGCCACCGCGCGCGGGGACATGGTACCCGGCAACCCGAGGAGCGAGACTACGGCAACCGCGCCGCTACGCTTGGGCGCGGGCGCCGGTAGCTCAGCGGACAGAGCGGCGGCCTTCTAAGCCGCGGGTCGCAGGTTCGAATCCTGCCCGGCGCGTGCGCGCGAAACGAAGCTAGGTGATCGCCGGCTTTGCGTCCTTGCGCTCGCGGCGCTCGCGGCGCTCGCGAAGGAAATCGACGATGATGACCTGGACGGCGCCGGCGACGGGAATCGCCGCCAGCGCGCCTAGCACGCCCGCGACCTCGGCGCCGATGAGCACCGAGATGAGAATCACGAGCGGCGACAGTGCAACCGTCCTGTGGTACACGAGCGGCTGCAGCACGTGGTTCTCGACCTGCTGATAGATGACGAAGAAGATCACGACGATGATTCCGGCAGTGATCGCATGCAGGAACGCGACGGACGAGATGATGATCGCGGCGATCGTCGCGCCGGCGAGCGGAACCAGATCGAGGATCGCGACGATCAGTCCAAGTGCGACCGCGAACGGAACGCCGAGCGCGATCAGCACGAGCGTCGTCAGCACGCCGGCGATGAGGCTGATGAGCAGATTGCCGGTCACGTAGCCGCCGATCTGCCGGTAGATGTCTCGCCCGACGCGGCGCCAGCGCGGTTGCGACTCGGCCGGGATGAGCCCGTAGATCCGCTCGACCCACATAGGCCCTTCCAGCAGCATGAAGAAGGTAAGGAACACAATCGTGATCGTCCCGACGACGATGTTGACCACGCCCTTCGTGATCGAGACGGCCGTTCCCGAAAGGCCGAGTAGGCGCTTCGCGCCGCCGTTGTCGAGCTGCTCTCGGATCTTTTCGACGACGTGGTACTTCGTCTCGAGAAAGCCGAATCGACCCCTGCCTTTCGTCACGTCATCGACATAGCCGGGAACCGCGTCGACGAACTTGTTCACGTTGCTGACGAGGGTCGGAATGAACAGCGCCGCGATCGCGGCGACTCCGAGCAGCACGAGCAGCAACGCTGCCGATGCCGCAAGGCCGCGGCGCAAACCTCGCCGCTCAAACACCTCAACCAACGGGTTGATCGCAAGTGCAAGGAACACCGCGATTACGATCCAGACGAGCACGTGCTGCGCGACCGAAACGAGGTGCAGCAGCGACCACACGGCGATCGCAAGCCCGAAGATCGCGAGGATCGTGCGCACGCGGAAACGGATGACGCGCTCGGGCACCGATAGGAGCATCCTCGACGCACCGGACGTTCCTCTACGCTTCTTTCCGTGTCCCTCCGGAGCGGTGCGATCGAGCACGAATTGACGCTCCCCGACGGCCGGACGGCACTGCTACGCGTGGGCATGGCGAACGACGGCTACATCCCTGCGTCCGAAGAGGAGACGGTCGTCGTCGAGCTGCGAATCGGCAGGTTCGCCGTGGCGGCGCTGAACACAGTCCTCGACCCCGACCAGGAGGACGAGGCGGCGGAGCTCTCGCGCGAGCTCGTCGACGGCCTGCAGTCCGGTCGCATCGAGCCGACAGCTGCTGCGCTCGAGCAGTACGCTGACCGACTTCGATGAGCCAGGCGACCCTCCACACGAGCATGGGCGCCATCGCCGTCGAACTGTTCGACGACGACGCGCCGAAGACCGTCGCGAACTTCAAGAAGCTCGCCGAGGACGGCTTCTACGACGGCGTCATCTTCCACCGCGTCATCCCCGACTTCATGATCCAGGGCGGCGACCCGACGGGGACGGGCTCCGGAGGGCCCGGCTACACCTTCGAGGACGAGCCGAACGATCGCAGCGTCGAGCGCGAGGCGCTCGCGATGGCGAACTCCGGCCCGAACACGAACGGCTCCCAGTTCTTCATCGTCACCGCCGACGCATGCCCGTGGCTCGACGGGAAGCACACCGTGTTCGGCCGCGTGACCGACGGGATGGACGCCGTCGATTCGATCTCGGCCGTCGACCGTGACGCGCGCGACAAGCCGCACCAGGACGTCACGATCGAGCGCGTCGAGCTCTCCTAGAGCTTCTTCTCGTACTGGACGTCGATCGGGTTGGGCTCGAACGGCACCACGCGCGTCTCCTCGGTGAGCGCCCAGTCGCGTTTCTCGTAGTAACGCCTGGCGTTCCAGTTCTCCTCTAGCGTCCACAGCTTCGCGCGCGCGCAGCCGCGCGCAAGCAGGCGTTCGAGCGCGTGATCGTGGAGCGCGGTGCCTACGCCCGTGCGCCAGCGCGTCGGTAAGACGTAGAGCGTGCGCAGGAAGTCGCCGCCGACGGACACCGAGCCGATCGGCTCGCCGGCGCCTTCGGCGACGAAGACCTCCACCTCTGAGTCGGCGAGCGCCGCCTCCCACGCGGTCCGGATCAAGTCGTCCGGGAAGGGATAGAGCTCGGGCGGAAAGATGTGCGCGAACGCGGCGACGCACGCGCCGCGCTGGATCGCGAGCAGCGTTTCAGCCTCGTCGGCGCGCGCTGCGCGGATCATGCGGCTGCAGGGACCAGCGTCTTGCCGGTCAAGGCGACGCTCTCGAGGTCGTCGTGGCGCAGGTGCTGCAGCATCACGCCGTCCACACCGAGCGCCGCGAGTCGCTGCAGCCGCTCGGCGACCTCGTCAACCGTACCCAGGATGGCGCCGTGACGCAGACGCGCGAGCCAGTCGTCGAAGCTCGCCCGGCGTTCTCCGAGTTCGTAGACGCGGCGCGCACGCTCGGTGAACTCGGCTCGATCGGCGCCCACGATGAACGTCGTCATGATCGAGAAACGCAAGGGCTCGCGGCCCTGGCGCTCGCACTCCTCGAGCAGTCGACGCCTGCGCTCCACGACCTCGTCGTCGCTCGGAAAGGTCGTGTTGTACTCATCGGCCCAGCGCACGGCGGGGCCGAGCGTGCCGGAGCGCGCCGCGCCGCCGACGATCAGCGGAGGATGCGGGTCTTGCACCGGCTTCGGCAGCGCAGTGCTGCGCTCGAGGCGGTAGTGACGCCCGTCGAAGTCGAAGCTGTCCTCGGTCCACTGGCGGTGGACGATCTCGATCTGCTCGGCGAGCATCTCCATCCGCACGCGCATCTCGGGGAACGGGAAGCCGTAGGCGAGATGCTCTCGCTCCATCCAGCCGCCGCCGATGCCGAGCTCGACTCGACCGCCCGAGACGTGGTCCGTCGTCACAGCCGCCTTCGCGAGCACGGACGGGTGACGGAACGTCACCGGCGAGACGAGCGACCCGAGCCGCAACTTCGTCGTCACCGCGGCCAGTGCCGCGAGCGTCGTCCAGCAGTCGAGCGAGCCACTCGTGCTCGGCGCGTGGAACCCGATGTAGTGATCGGAGCGAAAGAGCGCCTCGATGCCGCTGTCCTCGCACGTGCGCGCGAGCGCGACCCACTGCTCCCAGGTGACGCCTTCCTGCCCTTCGATCATCAGTGCGATACGCACGGTGAGAAGCGCCCGACCGGGGTCGAACCGGTGATTAGAGCTTGGAAGGCTCTCGTGTTACCGCTACACCACGGGCGCGCCTCGATAGCGTAGCGCCGTGCACCCGTACGCGTGGCCGGCGGAATCGGACGCGTACGCGCTGGTGCCCGCGCTCTCGCTCGCGTACTACCTCGTCGTCCGTCGGCATCCGGTCGAGCGCTGGCGCATCGCGTGCTTCGCGCTCGGGATGCTTCTCCTCGTCGCGGTGTTCGCGACACCGGTCGAGACTCTCGCGCTGAACTACCTCCTGACCGCGCACTTCCTGCAGAACGTCACGGTCGCCGAGTGGGCACCCGCGTTGCTCGTCCTCTCGCTGCCGCCGCAACTCGCTCGACGCGTCCGCGTGCCGATGATTCCCGCGCTCGTCCTCTGGCTCGGCACGTACTTCGTCTGGCACGCACCGGCGGCGTATGACCTTGCGCTCCGCCATCCGCACTCGGCCCTCCACCTCGAGCACGCGACGTACCTCATCGCGGGCGCAGCGCTCTGGTGGCCGGTCATCCACGGGCGGGAGAACTCGGGCGCGAAGGCCGCGTACCTGTTCGCCGCCTTCGTTCTCGCGAGCCCACTCGGGCTGCTGCTCGCTCTCCTGCCCGATCCGGTCTACGCGTTCTACGAGGCGCGGCCGACCGTCTGGGGCCTCTCGCACATCCTCGACCAGGAGATCGCCGGGACGACGATGGCAGCCGAGCAGGCGATCGTCTTCTTCGCCGCGTTCGCGTACTACTTCACGCGCTTCCTCACCGAGGACGAGGCTGCGTCCCAGCCGCCGTCGAGCAACGCGCGCACGCCCTCGACGCCCGCGCGCCAAAGCTCGAGCACCTCTTAGTCGGGACGGCCGGATTCGAACCGACGGCTTCCGCCTCCCAAAGGCGGCGCTCTACCAGGCTGAGCTACGTCCCGCGCGAAGCAGTGTACGTCGAGGCTCCGCAGGTGAACGCCTCGCCCAAGGCGTGGCTTCGCCGCGCCGACGCGTTGACAGATCGAAGCAGCAGCCTTTCAACTGCAACATTGGGCACGCGAGCGAAGCGCGCCTGCCCGGTCTTCCCGGACGAAATGCGCAGCATTTCGTCCGCGACTACTCGGACTCCATGAGCGCGCGAAGCTCGCCGAGCTTCTCTTTGCGCAACTCGTCGCGCTCACCGCGCTCGATGCGAGCAAGCAGGGCGCGCACGAGCGAAGCGAGCTCGAGCGGATTGAACGGCTTCGTCACGTACTCGACGCCGCCGATGTCGAGGCCGCGGGCGCGGTCGCGGAACTCGGCGCGCGCAGTGAGGAAGATAATCGGAATGTCCTGCGTCGAGTCGTCGTCGAGCAGCTGCTCGGCGACACGCCAGCCGTCGAGCGCCGGCATCATCACGTCGAGAAGGATCACGTCGGGCTTTTCGCGCCTTGCCTCCTCGAGCCCACTCGGCCCGTCGTTCGCCTCGAGCACCTCCATCCCCTCGGCCTCGAGGTTGACGCGGCACAGCAAGCGGATCGGCGCTTCGTCGTCGATCACGAGCACGCGCGTCACGGTGCCGTCACCCCTCTGCACGGATTCGGACGCTACACCCGTGGCTGCTCCTCGTGAACCGATGTCTCAGGCGCGAGCGGAAGGTCGAACGTGAATTGCGATCCCTTGCCTTCTTCGGACTCCACGCTGATGTGCCCTCCCATTGCCGTTACGAGACCCTGCGCGATGAAGAGCCCGAGCCCGGTCCCAGACGATGCGTCACCACCACGATAGAACTTCCTAAAGATACGTTCTTGCTCGGATTGTGCGATGCCGACACCTTCGTCTTCGACCGTCACCTCGACGGCATCGTTTCGGCGGCGCGCAGCAACGGTGACCGTCCCGCCGTACGGCGAGAACTTCACGGCGTTGTCGACCAGCGCGGAGAGGATCTGGCGCAGCTTGTCGCGGTCGGCCTGCGCGGCGAGCGGTGTCTCGGGGAGATCGAGCACGAACCGGTGTCCGTTCGCCGTCGGCGTGTCGACGACTCCCAGGACCTCCGAGACGACGGATCGCACGTCAGTCGGCGCGAGCTCGACCTGAAGGTCGCCGGTGTCCAGACGCGCGACGTTCAGGAGTGAGTCGACGATCGACGTGAGACGCTCCGACTCGGACGCTATGTAACGCAGGAACGTTCGGCGCTCCTCCTCGCCGAAGAGCACGTCCTCGCGCAACAGCGTCTCCGCGAAGCCGTAGATCGAGGTGAGCGGCCCGCGAAGCTCCTGCGACACGGTCGCGACGAACTCGCTCTTCATCTCCTCGACGAGCCGATCGGCCGAGATGTCGCGGAACGCGAAGATACGTCCTGCGACGGTGCCGACGGGATCACGCATCACGGCCTCCGTCACGGAGAGCCACACATCCTCGTTTCCCCGCTGGATCGCGACAAGCCGGCCGTCAGCCGCGGTGAGGCTGCGCTGGAGTACGTCCTCGACCGTCCGCCCGAGCGCGTCCGCCGCGGGGACACCCGTGATCTGTTCGGCCGCGGCGTTCCAGAGGACGACGCACGAGTCTCGGTCGACGGCCACGATCCCGTCGGCGATATTCGCCAGGATCGCGTAGCTCCGCTCGCGGTCGAGGGCAACCGAGGTGAACAACTCCGCATTCGAAAGGGCTGCCGACGTGTTCGCGGCGAGCGCCTCGAGGGCCTCGATCTCCTCGGGCCGCCAGGTGCGCGGCCGCCGCGCATAGAGCGAAACCACGCCGTGCACCGTGCCTTCGGGCCCGACGAGGGGGACTCCGAGGTACGACTCGAATCCGGCGGCGAGCAAGGGATCGGCCTCCGCGTATCGGGCATCGATGGTCGTGTCGGTCACGACGGTCGAGCTGCGTGACTGGAAAACGTCGCCGGCGAGACGCCCCGCCGTCGGCGAGCGGGTTCCGATCAGGTCCTGGACGCCCTCGCCGCTCGCCGCGGTGAGGACGAGCTCGTCGTCGACGAGGACGCGGATCGCGCACGCGTCTGTCCCGAGCATCGAAGTCGCGTGCTGGACGACCTCCTCGAGGACGGTGTCCGGATCGAGCTCCGTCGCGACCAGGCTGCCCATGCGCGCGAGCTGCTGCGCGAGCGCGCGGGCGCTGCGCTCCGACTCGTACAGGTCGCTGCGCTCGAGGGCTCCGCGCACCGCGTGCGCAAGCTGCTGGGCGAGCTCGAGATCATCGTCGGTGAAGCGATGTTCCTCGGCGAAGCAGACGAGGACGATGCCGCAGCCCTCGCTGCGCGTCGTCTCCAGCGGCACCGCGAGCAGCGCTTCGTACCCCGCCTCGCGCGCGAGCGTCTTCCAGTCGTCGCCGAACCGATCGTCCTTCGAGACGGAAGTCGCGGCGATCATGCGACGCCCTTGCGCGCAGAGCGAGAGGACTTGCGCGGACGCGGGGAGCCCCTCGCGAAGGCCCGCCGCGAGCGCCGCAGGCAGCTCGAAGCCGCCGGCGAGCTCCAGTTCGCCGCCTCGCCGAGGCATCAGCACCGCGGTGAAGTCGCCGCCTAGCGCCTCGCCGGCCGCCTGCGCCGCGGCATCCAGCGTCGCCGTCAGCGACAGTGGCTGACCGAGTACCGTGGCGATGCGAGAGAACCCGCGCTGCACGCGCGCCTGTCGTGTCCGTTCTTCGTAGGTCTCTGCGTTGCGCAAGGCGAGCGCGGCGAGGGACGCAAACGCGCCGATCACGTCCGCGTCACGATCGCCGAACTTGCGCTCGCCACGAGCGCCGACGCCGAGCACGCCGCGCGTCTGGTTCGACCAGATGATCGGCGCGACGATCGCGTCGGTGAAATCGTGGTACGCCTCGTGCGGCACCGGATCGGGAAGGACGTCGTACTCGGCCGAGATGATCGGCTCGCCGCGCCGGATCGCCTCCGCCGCAACGCCCCGGTCGGCGGTGAACTCGAAGCCGACAAGTTCCTCCGGCAGCCCGTGAACCGCGGCGCAGCGAAGCGTGCGCCGGCGCGGGTCGTACAGGTAGAGGTCTGCCGCGTCGAGGCCGAGCAGCGCGGCGAGCTCGTCCACGAGGCGCCGAAGAACCGTGTCGAGCTCGAGCTCCGACGTGACGTTCTGAGCCGCGCGGAAGAGGCTCTTCTGCAGGCGGAGCTGCTCCTCGTTCTCGCTGAGCAGGCGCGCGACGTGCAACGCGATGCCCGCTTCGCGCGCGACTCCCTCGGCCACGCCCACGTCTGCCGCGGACCAATGCCTCGCCGTCGTGCGGTGCAACGCGAAGACGCCGATCACCTCGTCGAACGCAACGACGGGCGTCGCGAGCACGGAGCGGCTGCCGATTGCACGAAGGGCGTCGATGCCGCCCAGCGAGGGATCGTCGATCGTAGGCTCCGTCTCGATGTCGTCGACGACGACCGTCCGCCGCTCGCGAACCGCGAGGTTCGAAACGGGCAGCCGCGGCGCATGCTTGCCGAGCGGCTCGAGCTCCGGTGCCACCCACTCCGCGGCGACCGGCATCATCTCTCCCGGCTTGCCCAGCCGGACAAATCCGCGCTGTGCCTCGAGCGCCTGCGCAGTCTCTTCGACGGCGACGCGCAGGACGGAGTCGAGATCGAGGTGCGCTCGGAACCGTCCGCCGATGCGCGCGATCAGGCGCTCACGGGCAAGCGCCTCTGCGAGCGCCGACGACGACCTGAGGCGATCGAGTGCAAGCGCGGCCTCGTTGCCGAGCGACTGGAGCAGCGTGAGCTCCGCCGACGTGAATGCCCGGCGTTCGGTCACGCTCGCGACGGTCAACACTGCGAGCACCCGGCCTTCGGCCAGGAGAGGCACGAACGCGATGCTCTTCACGCGTGCACGCTCGACGAGTCGCCGATTGACGATCGGCGATGCATTGGCGTCGAAGACGGCCAGCGGCGCGGCGTCGAACACGGCACTCGCCGTCCCGGAGGGCTCGTTGCGCAGGTCGATGCGAACGTCGTCCCAGGTCTCATCCACGCCTTCGACGCGGGCCACGACTCCATTCGCTTCGGTGAGCTCGTCGTTGATCAGGACGAGCGAGCCGAACTCGACCCCGAGCAGCTTGGCTGCTTCGTCGATCAGCGTGCGGCCGACCTGATCGGCCGTCTTGGCGTGGACGAGCTCCCGGCCGAGCTCGGTCACCGCGCTCAGCTCGCGGTCGAGCGCCGACGTTCGCGCCTCGGCCTCGAGGACTCGCGCGCCGCCGCTCACGAGGCCGGCACGCAGCAGGCGGCCAAAGAAGAGGACCGCGGGCGCGAGGCCGACCAGCATCGCCGCGAACGACAGCCAGAGGTGGCCCGCGACGGGCGTCTGCTGCTCCACCACGACCACTCCGTAGATGGCCGCGATCACGGCGATCGCCGGAAAGATCGTGATGACCGTTACATCTCCGGTCGTGACTCGTTCCCGCGAGCGCCAGAGCATAGGCACCATCACAACGGAGACCGCCGCGTAGGCAACGGCGATCACGAAGAGCGGCACCGCGTTGAAGAGGAGGGTTTGTGTCTCGAGGGACATGGTCTGACGCCCGGTGATGATAGGCATGGGACGTGCGTCCGTCGAGAGCCGGGGCGACTCCCACAGGTCCCTTCCGTTACAAGGATTCCGGCTTGAAAAGATGGGCCAGGCGGCCTATTCACAACGTGGCCACCGGTCGTTAGCGTTCTCGTCACTGGGCGATGCGAACCGCGGCGCGCGTACCTGGCCTTGCCCGCGGCGAGCAACTTGGGAGAGGCCCGTGGCGACGACCCCCCCGAGCCGCGAGCCTCTTCCATATTCCGGCACCTGCGGCGCCTTCGGCACGAAATGCTTTGCATTTCGTGCCGGAGAGACCGTCAGGCGCGCCTTTGGCGCGCGTGACCTTTGGTGGCGGCCAGCGGGTTTGCTGCTTCGATGAGGCGCGAGTGGCGGCGCGGCATAGCCGCGCCTTCGCGGACCGGTTAGCACGAGGAAAGGCTTGCGCCTACCATGCGCTCGATGGTGAAACGGGTTTTGCTTGCGTCTCCTCGGGGGTTTTGTGCCGGCGTGGAGCGCGCTGTCGAGACGGTCGAGCTGGCGCTCGAGCATTACGGGGCGCCTGTTTACGTTCGGCATCAGATCGTGCACAACGCTCACGTCGTCCGCGACCTCGAGGCTCGCGGCGCGGTTTTCGTCGAGACCGAGGCCGACGCGCCGCTCGGGGCGACGATCGTCTTCTCCGCGCACGGCGTGGCGCCGTCCGTCCACGAACGGTCCGCGGAGCGAAAACTGAACACGATCGACGCAACCTGTCCGCTCGTAACGAAGGTGCACGTGCAGGCACGGCGCTACGCGGCCGAGGGCTACACCGTCGTGCTCGTCGGCCATGCCGGTCACGAGGAGGTCGTCGGCACCATGGGCGAGGCGCCGGACTCGATCGTCCTCGTCGAGTCGGTAGAGGACGTCGAACGGCTCGATCGCTCTCCCGATCAGAAGCTCGCGTACATCACGCAGACGACGCTCTCGGTCGACGAGACGACGCAGATCATCGGCGCGCTTCGCCGTCGCTTTCCGGACATTCGCGGCCCGAAGAAGGAAGACATCTGCTACGCGACCTCCAACCGCCAGTGGGCCGTGAAGGAGATGATCGAGCACATCGAGGCGCTCCTCGTGATCGGCTCGAAGAACTCGTCCAACTCGAACCGACTGGTCGAGGTCGCCCATGCGGCGGGCGTGAGTGCATACCTCATCGACGACGAGTCGGACATCGACCCTCGGTGGTTCGACGACGTCGAAACGGTCGGTGTGACGAGCGGGGCCAGCGCGCCGGAGCGGCTCGTCGAGCGCGTGACCGACTGGTTCCGCGCTCAGGGCGTCGAGGACATCTCGGCGTACCGGATGGTCGACGAGGACGTCACCTTCAAGCTCCCTGTCGAGCTGCGCCGCGAGCTCGCGCTCGCAGCGAACCAGCCCTAACCGTCACATCGTCTCGAGCTGCTCCGACGTTCGTTACACCTTCGTAACGGTGGCTGCCACCAGATTTGTCCCTGCGGGACGATGGCGTAAGCCGCTCTGACAGAGCGTCTGCGCGTTTCTCGACACAGTTTCGCCACACGGCCGTGATGGTGGCTGCCACCCAATGGTGTCCGTTCGCAACGTGGCCACTTCCGCCGCGTGTTGCCCGGAGCTAAGCCTTCTCGAGCCTGAGCTCGCCGAGCTCGACGCTGACGGCGAGCGTGTCCTGCTTGATCCGGTCCTCGTACGCGAGCAGGTCCTCGCTCGGGATCCAGAGGCGGACCCGATCCGTCAGCTCGAGGCCGGCCTCGCGACGCATCGCGTTCAGCTCGTGGATCAGGTCGAGCACGCGCCCCTCAAGCAGCAGCTCGTCGTCGAGCCCGGTGTCGAGCGCCACCGTCAGACCGTCGTCCGCCGCGACCGCCCACCCCTCCTTGCCGACGTGCTCGACGAGCACCTCGTCCGGCTCGAGAACGTGGCCGTCCACGCGGAAGCGCCCGTCGTCGAGGGTCTCGTACCGCCCCTCCTGCAGCGCTGCGCGGACGTCGCGCAGCACCGGCCCGAGCTTCGGCCCCAGCACGGGCAGGTTCGGCTTGACTCGCAGCTCGCTCGCGTCGACGTCGCCGAACTCGACGTTCTTCACCCGGAGCTCCTCCGCGATCTCGTCCGCGTGCTCGACAGCGCGCGTGCCACCCGCGACGACGAGCTTGCGCAGTGGCTGCCGCAGCTTCATCCCCGAAGCAGCGCGCGCCTGTCGCCCGAGCTCGACGACGCGCCGCACCTCAGCCACCTCGGCCAGCAGCGTCTCGTCGGGCTCGCCCACCTCTGGCCAGCCGGCAAGGAACACCGATTCATCCTCGTGGACGAGGTTCCGCCACAGGTGCTCCGCGAGGAACGGCATCGCCGGTGCGATCACCTGCAGCGCGGCGGTGAGCGCGTCCCACAACGAGCGCAGCGCGGTCGCGTCGCCCTCCCAGAAGCGGCGCCGCGAGCGCCGGATGTACCAGTTCGACAGATCGTCGACGAAGCGCTCGAACTCCTCGACGACGCGAGGCGTCGAGTAGCGGTCGTACGCATCGGTCGCGTCGCGTACGAACGCGGCGGTGCGCGACGCGAGCCAGCGGTCGAGGGGCTTGTCGCCGACGGGCGAAACCGGATCGAAGCCGTCGACGTTGGCGTACGTGATGAAGAACGCGACCGAGTTCCAGAAGGTCAGCAGCCTCCGCTTGGTCTCGTCGGCGGGCCCGTAACCGAAGAGGATGTTCTGGCTCGGGACGTGCGCGCAGAAGATCCAGCGCATCACGTCCGCGCCCATCCGCTCCAGCGCCTCGTTCGCGTCGATCGCGTTGCCGGTCGACTTGTGCATCTCCAACCCGGTCTCGTCGAGCATGCGCTCGTACGCGAGCACGCCGCGATACGGGCTGTGGCCGTCGAGCGTCACCGCCATGAAGCTCTGCGAGTAGAACCACAGGCGGATCTGCTCGCGGCTCTCCGACACCCAGTCGGCGGGGAACCACTTCTCCCAGTAGATGTGATCCGGGAGGTCGGCGCCCGTGAGACCGGCGGCCGCGCCGGTGGCGTTCCCGTGCTCGATCCAGGCCGAGTTCTTCCACCCGAGCGTCGAAAAGGGCACGATGCCGGCGTCGAGCCAGGCGTCGCCCACCTCGGGGATGCGCTCGACATCACCGCCGCATTGGTCGCAGCGGATTGTCACTGCGTCGATCCACGGCCGATGCAGCTCCTGCAGACCCTCGAGCCCTGCGGTGGCGCGCTCGTCCAGTTCCGCGCGCGAGCCGATCACGTTCAGGTGCCCGCACGAACACGGATAGAACGGCAGCGGGAGCCCGAAGTAGCGCTTGCGCGAGATGTTCCAGTCGCCCATGTTGCGCAGCCAGTCGTCCATCCGCTTCGAGTAGAAGGGCGGGGTCCACTCCACGGTCGCGTTCGCGTCGAGCATCGGCTGCCGGATCTCGTCCGCAGAGATGAACCAGTCGTCGACGACGCGGAAGACGAGCGGCGTCTTGCAGCGCCAGCAGATCGGATAGCGGTGTTCGATCGTGCCGACGTCGATAAGCAGGTTACGCTCGTGCAGCGACTCGATCACCGGCTCCTCGACGGCGTCCGTCGTCCTGCCCTCGAGGTCGCCGTATCCGGGCAGCATCCGGCCCGATTCGTCGATCGGCATCAGCACGGGCAGGCCGTACACGCGCGACAGCTCGAAGTCCTCAGCCCCGGCCCCCGGCGCGATGTGGACGATGCCCGTGCCCTCGTCGAGCGCGACCTCGTCCCAGGGGATCACGCGATGGACGATGCCGTCCTGAGCCGGCAGGAAGTCGAAGGGGCCCTCGTACTCGAGCCCGACAAGCTCGTCTCCGCGCGCGGTCTTGACATACGCATCCGCGCCGAGCTTCTCCTCGACGCGATACCAGAGGCCCTCGCGCGTCAGCCCGTACTCGGCGTCCGGCTTCACGGCGGCTGCCACATTCGCGGGCAGCGTCCACGGGGTCGTCGTCCACACGACGAGCGACTCGTTGTCGCGGCCCTTGAGCGGGAAGCGCACGAACAGCGACGGGTGCCTGAGCTCGATGTAGTTCTCCTCCCCGGCCTGCTCGTGCTTCGAGAGTGACGTCCCACAGCGCGGGCACCATTGAGTCGAGCGATGCCCCTTGAACAGCCAGCCGCGCGCGTGCACCTCCTTGAGGAAGCCCCAGATGTACTCGATGTTCGTGTCGCTGAACGTGTAGTAGGAGTTGTCCCAGTCCATCCACATGCCGAGGCGCTTGGACTGGTCGGTGATCACGCCGGAGAAGTGCGCCACGCGCTCCTTGCACCGCGCCGCGAACTCGGCCAGCCCGTACTCCTCGATGTCGCGCTTCGAGTTGAGGCCGAGCGACTTCTCGACCTCGACCTCGACGTGCAAGCCCTGGCAGTCGAACCCGTTCTGGTAGCGCTGGTCGAACCCGCGCAAGGCCTTGTAGCGCTGGAAGACGTCCTTCAGCGTGCGGCCCCAGGCGTGATGGACGCCCATTGGGTTGTTTGCGGTGATCGGCCCGTCGATGAAGCTGAAACGGGCGCCGCCGCGGTTACGGTCGACGAGCTTGAAGAAGGTACCCTCGCGCTCCCAGAGCCCGAGAATTTCCCGCTCGAGCGCCGGATGATCCGGCACAGGCGGAAGCGGCGCGAACGTCTTCGGCATGCTTTCGATTCTAGAGAGCGGGAACACCAGAACTGGACGCGGCGTTTCAACGACAAGAACCCGAAGAAAGGAACTTGAACCGAATGGCAAGCGACGTTACGGAGACCACGTTCGAAGACGAAGTGATCGAGGGCTCGAAGGAGACAGCGGTCCTCGTTGACTTCTGGGCCGAATGGTGCGGCCCGTGCCACGCCGTCTCGCCGGTGCTCCAGAAGATCGCCGACGAGCGGGAAGGCGAGCTGAAGCTCGTGAAGGTCAACATCGACGAGAATCAGGAGCTCGCAGGGCGCTACGGGATCATGTCGATCCCAACGATGATCCTCTTCAAGGACGGCGAGCCGGCCGCCGCCGCGATCGGCGCGCGTCCGAAGGGCGACCTCGAGCGGCTGCTCGGGCTCGCAGAGGCCGAGACCGCCGCTTAATTTCGAGCGAAGTGCTGCGCACTTCGCTCGAGGCAAACCGGGCAGGCGCGCCTGCGGCGCGCGTGCCCAGCATGCGATTGAGAGGTGGCTGCTCCGCCTTTCCGATGTGAGCAGCGCGGCCAGGCCGCGCTGCCGTCGGAGCGTTCAACACGAAGAGCCAGCGTCGCAAAAGCTCGTCAGGTTCCGCAGAATCGCGCCTTGTGACGCGACGCCCGGACGAGACCCGGCGGTTACTGCTCGGTGGTCTCGAGGAAGCTCAGGAATGCCGCATGCTTGCTGAGCAGATCTTCGATCTGCACGACGCCGGCGTCTGCCCAATCCTCGACCCAGGTCTCGCAGAGATCGTCCTCGATGTAATGAAGG
>DASVFB010000268.1:0-12728 GCA_036380275.1 Gaiellaceae bacterium
GAAGCCAGAGTCTTCGAGCAGTCTGCGCCACTGGCCCTCGTCTCGCTCGCGGCCGTCGAGGAGCGCGAGCATGAGGAGGTCGAGCCACTTCGAGCCGCTCGGATCGTTCCCCGGCGAGATCACCGTCTCCCCGACCAGCAACCGCGCCGCGGGCGGCGCAGAGGCTCGGATCGTGCGCAGGATCGCTCCTGCGCGCTCGTCGTTCCAGTCGTGGAGGATCGCTGACAGGAGATAGGTGTCGCCGACGGGCACGCTCTCGAAGAAGCTTCCGGCGACGAACTCGATCGCGTCACCAAGCTCGCTCTCCTCGCGATCCGTCTCCGGCAGATCGAAGACGATCCCTCGAAGTCCGGGCCGTCGCCGGAAAAGCTCGATCAGAAGCGCACCGTTGCCGCCGCCGACGTCGACGACAGTCTCGCCTTCGCGCCACTCGACCTTCGCGAAACGGTCGGCCTTGCGGTCCTTGCCTCCGGCCATCGCCCGATCGAACGCGGCGCGCTCCGTCGGGTTCGCGGCGAGCCAGCTCCAGAAATCGTCGCCGAAGACGCGGGCGAACGTCGGCGCGCCGTCCGCATCAAGCTCTCCAGCGGTTCGATGGAAGACGGTTCCGAAGAGGTGTGCGAAATCATCCCAGGCCTCGCGCCGCAGTTGCTCCGACGCCGGCGTGTTCGCGAAGACGCCCGGTACCTCTTCGGCGAACACGCCGTCGCTGGCGAGCGCACGGAGGAGACGATGCAGCACATCGGGATTCGCTCCGAGCTCACGAGCGAGTTCGTCAATCGAGCGTGGGCCGGCGGCGAGCGCATCTGCAACGCGAAGGTCGGCCACGATTCCGAGCGCGCGTGCGGTCAGCGCGCCCCGCATCAAGTCCCAGAGGACGGTCTCCGGCGGGCGCTCGTCGCTCATGCGCGCGCCGACGCGACCGCGCGTGCGACGTCGTCCACATCGTCGTCCGTCAGCGTGCGGCAGTCGAGGAGCAATTTTCCGTCGCGCACGATGCCCACTACCGGCGGTTCGGTGGAGCGAAGCGGCGAGACAAGCTCCTCGTCGAGCGCGCACGCGAAGCTCGGTAGCTCGGCGAGCGGAAGAGCGCCACCGCCGACTCGTGCGGCCGTCTCTTCAAGCGTTCCGCCGGTCAGCGAGGCGAGCCGTTCGGCGCGTGCGCGCACGCCGTCATCGCGGAGCATGCGCAGCACGGGAATCCGCTCAGGCGCGTCGAGATAAAGAGCGAGCGTGCCCTCGAGCGCGGCGAGCGTGAGCTTGTCCGCGCGCAGCGCCCGCTGGAGCGGATGCCGGCGCAGCCGCTCGACGAGGTCGGCGCGTCCGACGACGATGCCCGCCTGCGGCCCGCCGAGCAGCTTGTCGCCCGAGAAAGTGACGAGGTCGGCGCCTTCGGCGAGGCTCTCCTTCGCGGACGGCTCGTCCGCCAACTCGACGAGAACGCCAGAGCCGAGGTCGTCCACCAGCGGCAGCTTGTGGCTCTGTGCCACCTGCGCGAGGCGGCTCAGCGGCGGCAGCTCGGTGAAGCCGACGACGCGGAAGTTCGACTGGTGCACGCGGAGGATCAGCGCCGTGTCGTCGCCGATCGCCTTCTCGTAGTCGGCCGCCCGAGTGCGGTTCGTCGTGCCGACCTCGCGCAGGCGCGCGCCGGAGCGCGCGAGCACGTCGGGAATCCGGAAACCGTCGCCGATCTCGATCAGCTCGCCCCGCGACACGAGCACCTCGCGTCCCTCGGCGAGTGCCGCGAGCGCGAGCAGCACGGCCGCGGCGTTGTTGTTGACGACGAGCGCCGCCTCGGCGCCCGTGAGCCGGCGCAAGATGTCGGCGACGTGATCCTGTCGCGAGCCGCGGGCTCCGGCGGTCAAGTCGTACTCGAGGTTCGAGTAGCCGCGCGCCACCTCTTCGACCCGAGCGATCGCCTCTGCCGCGAGCGGCGCGCGACCCAGGTTCGTGTGCACGATCACACCGGTCGCGTTGAGAACGCGGCGGAGCCGTGGCTGCCGTGCGCGTGCGATCTCGTCGCGGAGGCGGGCGTCCAGGTCCCCCGGCTCGGCGCCGGCACGAATCTCCTCCCGAGCCTGCTCCAGCACGACCCGCGCCGCCGCCACCGCAAGCGGATCGTTGACGTCGCGGACAAGCTCGTCGACAGACGGAAGGTCGCGAAGCTGCACGTACTAAGAATAGGCAGCGACTGGGCATCCTCCCGACCGAGTACGACATGACCCCAGTCCAGGACTAGGGTCATGTCCCGCCCGGACGTCACCGTCGCGTGACGGCTGGCCGGCGCGTGCAGATCTCGTGCCCAGACAAGGCCCAATTTGACCTGAATCAAGTCCAGGACTTGGGTCATGTCTCGCCGAGGCGCCTGTTTACTCGGCGTCTGCCTTCGCGGCGGCTGCGGGGGAGTGCGCGCCGCGCCGCGCGTAGCAGTCGACGATCAGGTCGACCGCTTCCTTCGGATCGTCCGTGACATGCAGCAGCTCGACATCCTCGGGAGAAACCATCGACTCACGCAGCAGCCTTTCGCGGATCCAGTCGAGCATCTCGCGCCAGTAGTCCGAGCCGAACAGCACGACCGGAAAGTGCTTCACCTTGCCCGTCTGGATCAGCGTCAGCGCCTCGAACATCTCGTCGAGCGTCCCGAACCCGCCGGGAAAGATGACGAAGCCCTCGCTCGGCTTCACGAAGCAGACCTTGCGCACGTAGAAGTGCGCAAACGTGTACTCGATGTCGAGATAACCGTTCGGGCTCTGCTCGTGCGGCAGCTCGATGTTGAAGCCGACCGACAGGCCGCCGCCCTCCTTGGCACCGCGGTTCGCTGCCTCCATCACGCCGGCCCCGCCGCCGGTGACGACCGCCCAGCCGCGCTCGGCGAACCGGCGGCCGGTGGCGCGAGCCGCCGCGTAGGTCGGATGATCCTCTCTGACGCGCGCCGAGCCGAAGAGCGCGACCGCGGGCCGGTCGATTTTGTCCACGAGCGCGAAACCGGTGCGGAACTCCTCGGCGATTCGCTCTACGGCGCCGGGCGGATCGACTTGCTCGGTGTCAAGGATCTGCTGGTCGTGCACTAGAAGTCGCGCGGGACGTGCGTGTGCTCGATCCCGAACGCGAGCAGCGCTGCCAGGCCGAAGTAGAGGATGGCGATCACGATGCGCTGCCACGGTTTGAGGCGGTAGTACTCCTGGGACTCTGGGTGGTCGCGCATCTGCCAGCGCCGCCACGTCTCCATCCCGCCGACGAGCAGGATCAGGATCAGAATCGGATTCGGCTGGATGATGACAAGCACGACGAGCGCGACCAGCCCGAGCGCGACGACTCCTGGATGGATCGCGACAGCGATGCGCCCGCCGTCGAGTGGCAGAAACGGAATGAGGTTGAAGAGGTTGATCAGGAAGCCGAGGAACGCAAGCGCGATGAGCGGGCGCGAGTCGTAATACGCGCCGACCGCCCATATGACGGCGGCGCCGGCCGTCCCGAGGATCGGGCCGGCGATGCCGTTGAGCGCCTCGTGCCACGCGCTCTGCGGCATGCGCTTCATCTGGATCGCCGCGCCGAGGAACGGGATGAAGAAGGGTGCGCTCACGGGCAGCCCCTGGCGTTTCGCCTCGAGCACGTGTCCCATCTCGTGCACGAAGAGGAGCACGACCAGACCGATCCCGAACCACCAACCGCCGATCCAGACGTACACCGCGGCCGAGACGAAGATCGAGAAGACGAACTTCGCCTTGAAGAGCACGGCGCCGAACTTCACGAGCAGCGCGCCGACGGCAGCGAGCGGCGCCAGGAGCTTCTTGAGCAGGTCGCGCAGCCCCGACCGGGGCTGAACGGGCTCGTAATCCCGCTGGGGGACCTCGTACTGGTTCACGACCCTCGGCCTATCCATGCTTCGCCGCCCACGTACACCTCTTTCTTCCACAACGGGACGCGTTCTTTGAGGGTATCTATGGCGTCCTTGCATGCCGCGAGCGCGTCGTGCCTGTGCGGCGCGGAAACTGCGATCACGACGCTGCGCTCCCCGATTCCGACGCGGCCGATGCGGTGGTGGATGGCGATCGCGCAGAGCTCGAAGCGCGCAGTGAGCTCCTCGGCGATCTCGGACATCACCTGCTCGGCCATGCCTTCGTACGCCTCGTACTCGAGCGATGTGACCGTGCGGCCGCGCGAGTGCACGCGGGTCGTGCCGACGAACGTCGCGACAGCGCCGGCCTCATCGGACGCGACCTCTTCGACCACGGCTTCGAGCGATAGCGGCTGCTCGCTGAGCAGGAAAGCCCCGCCGGAAACGGGTGGGATCAACGCCACCTCGTCTCCATCGGCAAGTTTGCGGTCGCGCTCGACATAGGACTTGTTCAGCGCGTAGAGCAATCCTGGCGGCTCGTCGCCCAGGTCGAGCGCCGTCCAGACGTCGCCGATCTGTGCGACGCCCTCGATCTCGCGTCGCGACCAGCCCGCGCGCTCGCGGAGACCGGCGAACAGACGGACCGTGACGCGCACGCGCCCAGCATAGGTTCACGGCGTACCCTGAACGCGTGCCAGGCTCCCGCTTCTTCAACTACGAGGAACCGCCCGAGCGCCCAGAAGACCCGGCTGTGCGGCGGGCGAACTTGCGCCGGGTCGGCGCGCTCTTCAAGCCGTACAAGGGTCGGCTCGCCGCCGTCCTCGTGCTGATCGTGCTCTCCGCGGGCCTCGGGGTGATCCCGGCATTCCTGCTCCGCGACCTGCTGAACGCGATCCAGGATTCCGACACGACGGCGCTGTCGCTGTTCGCGGCCGGGATGATCGCGATCGCAATCGTCAACGGCGTGCTCGGCGTGCTCCAGACGCTCCTCTCAAACCAGGTCGGCCAGCGCGTCATGCACGACCTGCGCGCGGCCGTCTTCCGCCATCTGCAGCGACTCTCGCTCGCGTTCTTCACGCGCACTCGAACGGGCGAGGTCCAATCGCGCATCTCGAACGACATCGGCGGCGTCCAGAGCGTCGTCACGAACACCGCGACGTCGATCGTCTCGAGCGTGACGACGGTCGCGGCGACGATGATCGGCATGATCCTGCTCAGCTGGCAGCTCGCGCTGTTCGCATTCGCGCTCATCCCCATCTTCGTCGTGCTGACGCGGCGCGTCGGGAACGAGCGGCGAAAGATCGCGAAGACCACGCAGGAGACGCTGGCCGACATCTCGAGCCTCGTGCAGGAGTCGCTCTCCGTCTCCGGGATCATGCTCGGCAAGACGATGGGGCGGTCGGCCGAGCTCGCCGACCGCTTCGAGTCCGATTCGTTGCGTCTCGCCGATCTCGAGGTTCGCCAGCGGATGGCCGGGCGCTGGGTGATGGCGTCGATCCAGACGACCTTCGCGGTCATGCCGGCGGCCGTGTACTGGTTCGGCGGGCTCGCGCTCGCGAGTGGTTCCAATGCGATCGACATCGCGACGCTCGTCGCGTTCACGACCTTGCAGACGCGCCTCTTCTTCCCGATCGGGTCGCTGCTCTCCGTCAGCCTCGACGTCCAGACGTCGCTCGCCCTCTTCGACCGGATCTTCGAGTACCTCGACCAGCCGGTCGACATCGAGGAGAAGCCCGACGCATTGCCGGCGGCGCCGGCGGGCGACGTGGTGTTCGACCACGTCTGGTTCCGCTACGGCGACGAATGGACGCTCGAGGACGTCTCGTTCACCGTCCCGGCCGGCACGACCACCGCACTCGTCGGCGAGACCGGCTCCGGCAAGACGACGCTCGGCTATCTCGCCGCTCGTCTGTACGACGTGGAGCGCGGCGCCGTGACGATCGCCGGTGTCGATGTGCGCGACCTCAGCTTCCGCGCACTCAGCGATCTCGTCGGCGTCGTCTCGCAGGAGACATATCTCTTCCACGCCACCGTGCGCGAGAACCTGCGCTTTGCGAAGCCCGACGCGACGGACGCCGAGCTCGAGGCAGCGGCCGAGGCCGCGCGCATCCACGACCTGATCGAGTCGCTGCCCGAGGGCTACGACACCGTCGTCGGCGAGCGCGGCTATCGCTTCTCGGGCGGCGAGAAGCAGAGGATCGCGATCGCACGGACGATCCTGCGCAACCCGCCGATCCTCGTGCTGGACGAGGCGACCAGCTCGCTCGACACCGAAACCGAGCGGCTCGTGCAGGAGGCACTCGACCAACTCTCGGAGGGGCGGACGACGATCGCGATCGCTCATCGCCTGTCGACGATCCGCGACGCGGACCAGATCGTCGTCGTCGACCGCGGCCGCGTCGTCGAGATCGGCACGCACGGCGAGCTCGTTCGCAACGGCAACCGTTACAGCACGCTCGTCTCTCGCGATTCGGAACTTCAGCTTGCCGGCTGACGTCGCGATCACGTCCGTCGACGCCGCGAGCGACGCCGATCTCGATGCGCTGGTCGAGATACGGCGGCGCGCGGCTCCGGATCTTGTGCCGACGGTCGAGAACCTCCGCTTTCAGCTCGAGTCGAAGACGAAGCTGGCGTACGTCGTCGCGCGCTTCAGCGGCGAGCCGGTCGCGTGCGGCTACGTCGAAGGCTGGACGCCCTTCGCGTTGGGCGACGTGACCGTCGTGCCGGGGCATCGCCGCCGCGGGATCGGTGCTGTCCTGCTCGCGAACGTCTCGAAGCGGGCGCGCGGCTTCGGCAACGACACCATCCAGGGCGAGATCAGGGAGAGCGACGAGGAGTCACGCGGATTCCTCGAGCGTCGTGGGTTCGCACAGGTCGGCGCCGAGAAGGCGATGGTGCTCGACCTCGAAGGGCTCGATCCGCCCGCCGTCGATCCACCTGACGGGGTCCGGATCGTGACGCGCGTCGAGGAGCCGAACCTGCTCGAGCAGATGTACTTCATCGGCGTCCAGGCGGGAGAGGACATTCCAGGCGAGGAAGGCGTCGAGACGTTCGAGCAGTGGCGGTCGCACGAGATCGACAGACCGACCCGCCGGCCCGAGCTCTGCTTCATCGCGCTTGCGGGCGACGAGGTCGTCGGCTACGCCGCGCTGCAGGTCGTCGCCGAGCAGGCAGAGCATGGCCTGACCGCGACGCGGAGGGACTGGCGCCGGCGAGGCATCGCGACGGCGCTCAAACGCGCCGAGATCGCGGCCGCAAAGCGCGCCGGCTTCAAGCGCCTCATCACCGAGAGCGAGGAGCGGAACGAACCGATGCGACGGCTCAACGAGAAGCTCGGCTTCGTTCCCTCACCCGAATTGAGCATGGCCGTGATGCGCGGGCCGCTCGCATAGCGGACGACGCGCGTACGATTCGCGCATGGCGACGACCGACCGGCGCGAGACCGAGTCGGGCATCGAGATCGCGCCCGTCTACACGGCGGACGACGCGGAGCGCGAGCTCGAGCTTCCCGGTGAGTTCCCGTTCACGCGTGGCCCGTACCGCGACATGTACCGCGGCCGGGCGTGGACGATCCGCCAGTACGCCGGCTTCGCTTCCGCGGAGGAGACGAACGCGCGCTTCCGCTACCTGCTCGAGCGCGGGCAGACCGGCCTCTCGGTCGCGTTCGACCTGCCGACGCAGCTCGGCTACGACTCTGACGACCCGCGCGCCGTCGGCGAGGTCGGCCGTACCGGCGTCGCGATCGACTCGATCGCGGACATGGAGCTGCTCTTTGACGGCATCCCGCTCGGCGAGGTCTCGACCTCCATGACAATCAACGCGCCGGCCTCGCTGCTCCTGCTTCTCTACGAGCTCGTCGCGGAGGAACAGGGCGTGCCTCCGGAGCGGCTACGGGGCACAGTCCAGAACGACATCCTCAAGGAGTACATCGCGCGCGGGAACTACATCTTCCCGCCCAAGCCGTCGATGCGGCTGACCACGGATCTGTTCGCCTACTGCGCCGAGCGGATTCCGAGCTGGAACACGATCTCGATCTCCGGCTACCACATCCGCGAAGCCGGCTCGACCGCCGTGCAGGAGCTCGCCTTCACGCTCGCGAACGGGATCGCCTATTGCGACGCCGCTGTCGCCGCCGGCCTCTCACCGGACGACTTCGGCGAGCGCCTCTCTTTCTTCTTCAACGCGCACAACCACTTCTTTCAGGAGGTGGCGAAGTTCCGCGCAGCCCGCCGGCTCTGGGCGCGCATCATGAGCGAGCGCTTTGGCGTGACGAATCCGAAGGCGCAAGCACTGCGCTTCCACGCGCAGACCGGCGGCTCGACGCTCACCGCGCAGCAGCCGCAGAACAACGTCGTGCGCGTCGCGATCCAGGCGCTGTCGGCCGTCTGCGGCGGCGCCCAGTCGCTGCACACCAACTCGTTCGACGAGGCGCTTGCGCTTCCGTCCGAGAACGCAGCTCATCTCGCGCTGCGCACGCAGCAGATCCTCGCGAGCGAAGCCGGAGGCACCGACACTGTCGATCCTCTCGGCGGCTCCTACTTCGTCGAAGCGCTCACCGAGGAGCTCGAGCAGCGCGCGTGGGAGCTGATCGAGCGGATCGACGATCTCGGCGGTGCCGTCGCGGCGGTGGAACAGGGCTTCGTCCAGGACGAGATCGAGCAGGCAGCGTTCCGCTACCAGCAGGAGGTGGAGGCGGGCGAGCGCGTGATCGTCGGGGTCAACCGGTTCCAGGAAAAGGAAGAGGAGCCGATCGAGCTGTACCGGCTCGACCCGGAGGCCGAGCGCCGCCAGCTCGAGCGCACGGCGCGCGTGCGCGCGGAGCGAAATGCAGACGACGCACAGGCCGCGCTGGAGCGCGTGCGCGAAGCCGCCCGGGGCACCGAGAACATGCTGCCGCCGCTGCGGGAGGCGCTGCGAGCGCGCTGCACGGTCGGCGAGATTTGCAATGTGCTGCGCGACGAGTGGGGGATGTACGACTCGCAGCGCGCGCCCGCATGAGCGACGCGCTGGCGTACCACCGCGCGACGGACGTCCCCGCGGGTGGGACCGACGAGGACGAGGCGCGCATGATCGGGACGAAGCCGTCGGTCTTCAAGGACTACGGGCGCGCCGAGCGCCTGCCGCTCGAGACATCGCTCGCGGGACCGGCGCTGCGAGACGGCGCCGGCATCGTGCGCACCCAGGACAACCGCGACTACGGCGGTGGGACGATCCACTGGCGTGCGTACTCGAGCGCGGGCGCGCTCTTCCCCGTCGAGGCGTATGTCGCCGCGCACAATGGGCTCTACTCCTTCGACCCGCTGTCACCGGGTCTCGTGCGCATCGGTGGTGACGTTCGTGCGCGACTCGCAGAGGCGGCGGCGCTCGCCGCAAGCCCGCAAGAGCTCGTCGTGCTCACCGGCCTCCACAAGCGGACGGGCTGGAAGTACATGGAACGCGGCTACCGCCACGTCTGGTGGGACGCGGGGACGATGCTCGCGAACGTGCTCGCGCTCGCGACGGCGGACGACCTCGCGCCGCGGCTCTACACCGCGTTCGTCGACGACGTCGTGAACGAGGTGCTCGGCGTCGACGGCGAGCACGAGTACGCGCTGGCGCTCCTCGCGCTCGGCAGCGACGACTCACGCGAACCGCCTCCAACGCCAAGTGACGCAGTGTCACTTGGCGAGAGCGGCGCCACGTTCCCTCTGGCGCTGCGCGCGCACGAAGCTTCCTCGCTATCGGACGCGGACGCCGTGCGCGCGTGGCGAGTGCCACAGTCGGAGCAAGAGCCGAGGCTCGACCGCGCTGCGCTCGTGCGCGCGATCCGCCGCCGGAGGTCGGTGCGCGCCTACTCCGACAACGCGCTCCCGCGTGAGGAGCTCGCCAGGCTGCTCGCGTGGTCGGATGCCGCAATTCGCGCGGACGCGCCTTCGGTGGTGCGCCAGCTCGTCACGGTTGCGGCCGTCGAGGAGCTCGAGCCGGGTGTCCACGACGCGGAGCTGAATCTCCTCGCCGCGCGCGACGAGCAGAGGCTGCGGGAGGCTGCAGGCTTCGCCGCGATGGAGCAGGACCACCCGCGCGACGCCGCGGTGAATGTCTTCCAACTCGGCGACCTCGATGCGATCGTCACGCGGCTGGGCGACCGCGGCTATCGCTGGGCGCAGCTCGAGGCGGGGATCCGCGCCGGGCGTCTCCAGATCGGTGCGTTCATGCGCGGCTGGGGCGCAGCGGCCTCGACGTTCTACGACGACGAAGTCTCGCGCCTGCTGAGCACGCACGAGTCGCCGCTGCTGATGGTCGCCATCGGGCCTCGCTGAAGCATCGCGCGGCGTGCGGATTCTTCTCGTCTCACAGATGTACCCGGGCCTGGACGACCCGGACCTCGGTGTCTTCGTGCAGCAGATGGAGCGCGCGCTGCGTGAACGCGGTCACGAGATCGACCTAGCGGTGCTCGACCGGCGCGACGGCGGCAAGCGCCGTTACCTCGAGCTCGCGCGGCGCGTCCGCGACGCCCCGAAGCCGGATGTCGTCTACGCGCACTTCCTCGTCCCTTCGGGGCTGATCGCGTCGCGCGTCGACGCGCCGCTCGTCGTCACTGCGCACGGTCGGGATGTGCGCAACGTCGGCGCGATCCCGGGAGTTGCGTCGCTCACACGCCGCGTCGTCGAGCGCGCGTCGTCGGTGATCGCCGTCTCGGACTACCTGCGCCGCGAGCTCGAGTCGAAGCTTCCAGAAGCCCGCGGAAAGACGCACGTGGTCGACTCGGGTGTCGACCTCGAGCACTTCTCTCCGAGCCGAGTGACAAAGTGTCACTTGAACTCTCCCGCGTTCTTGTGCATCGGCTCGCTCAGCGAGCGCAAGAACGTCGTCCGGCTCGCCGACGCATTCGCACGCCTCGGCGAGGGAAGCCTCACGTTTGTCGGCGACGGTCCGCTGCGCGCGCAGCTGGAAGGGCGCGAAGGGGTTCGGATCGTCGGGCGAGTGCCGCACGACGACGTTGCGAGCTGGATCGCGAGCGCCGACGTCGTGTGCCAGCCGAGCCTGATCGAGCCGTTCGGTCAGTCAGTGCTCGAGGCGATGGCGTGCGCTCGAACCGTTGTCGCGACGCGCATCGGCGGTCCGCCCGAGTTCGTCCAGCCGGGCACCGGCGTCCTCGTCGATCCGACCGACCTCGAAGCCCTCGAGAACGCGCTGCGGACCGCCGCTGCGTTACCGCGGCCGAACGAGGCCGCGCGCGCCGCGGCCGTCGAGCACGACGTCAAGCATCAGGCTCGTCGGATCGAGGAGCTTCTCGAGCAAGCCGTGGCAGATCGGCGAGCCTGAGCTCGACGAGCGGGCGCACCTGGTCCTCGAGGCCGGCCTCGCGAGCCAGTTCGAGTGCCTGCAGGAACGACTGTCGTGCCTTCTCGGGATCGACTCCTTGCTTCAGCCGATTGTCCCCTGTTACAAGAAGTTTTTGTATCTTTTCCCGCGCTTTTTCTTCACTATTTTTCATAACTCTGTTGTACAGTCACTAAGGGAGTTGTCGCGAATCCGCGTTCTTATTGCCGATGATCATTCCTTGTTTGCAGAAGCCTTGCAGGCAATTCTGAGCACGGACCAGCGCTTCGAGACGGTCGCGATCGCCACGGACGGCGCCCAAGCGGTGGAGCGCGCCGAGTCGCTCAAGCCGGACGTCGTCCTCATGGACATCTCGATGCCTGTCCTGGACGGCTTCGAGGCGACGCGGAAGCTGACCAAGAAGGTGCCCAAAACGTCCGTGCTCATGCTCACAGGGTCGAACGCGCGAAACGACGTCAACCGTGCGCGTGCGGCGGGCGCTGCGGGTTACGTTACGAAGGACCGCATCGCCGGTGAGCTGATCGAAGCGATTCTGCAGGTCGTCGAGCACGAGGAGTAGCTAGCGTCGTTCGCTACCCTTGAGCCGCGATGATTCAGGTTCTCGCCGTCTGGCACGTCCTCGTCTCGATGGCCCTCGTGGGCCTGATCCTCATGCACTCGGGGCGCGACGCGGGGCTCGGCGGGATGGGTTTCACGCCGCAGTCGCAGGGCGGCACGCACATCGTCGAGCGGAACCTGACGCGCGTGACGATAGCGGTCGCGATCATCTTCGCGGTCGACACCATCGTGCTCTTCCGCTTGCTGTCGTAGCGCTCGCGCTCGCCGGCTGCGGCTCAGAACGAACAGTCGAGCCGCGCGTGCCGGTCGAAGGGCCCGCGCATGCGCTTCGTGTCGCGCTCGCAGACGTTCCGTGGCCTTTGCCCGCGCGCCCGCGCACGCGCGACGAGGCACAGCTCGCAGAGGCGGTGCGCTCGTTCCGTGTCGTGAGCGCGCGTCGTGGCGAGATTGTCGTGCGTCGCGGCCCGCTCCGGATCGTCTTCAGGCAAGTCGAGCCGCACCGCGCGGCGGTGCTCTTCCGGCGCGGGATGCTCGACGAGGCGCCCGTGCCGCTCGGCGACATCCGCGCGGCGCTAGCCGACGAGACGGTTCAGGGCGCGGTTCGCGTCAACCGGCTCGCCGCGTTCGACGCACTCGATGCGTCCCGTCTACCTGCGTCGCTGCGCGCCGCGCTGTCGGCGACCGCCGACCGGAGGGACTACGCGCTGCTCGTGCCGGAGGATCTGGACGCCGCGGCGAAGTCGCCGCCGGCGCGCGCGTTCCGCACGGCCCGTCGCGCGATCCCTGACCTGCAGCACGTGCCGGTCCGCGTCCGGGTCGAGGGCGACGGCACGCTGCGCTACGGGGCCATGTTGCTCGCAGCGTCGTGGCGCGATCTCGGCATCGACGTTCGCGTCTCCGACCGGAATGCAAACGCGTTCTTCTCGCGCCGTTCCCCGCCGCGTGGGATCGCGGTCGCGCGAGCCGTTGATGCGCGCTTCATCTCGCCGCGCGTGCGCGGGTGGCGCGA
>DASVFB010000269.1:0-2029 GCA_036380275.1 Gaiellaceae bacterium
CACGGAACGACACCGCGGTCGAGCACACGGTCCCAGAGCTCGGTCGCGGCGCCTGCTTCGACGAGCAGCTCGACGCCCTGCTCGCCGGTGTAGCCCGTGCGGTTCACGGTGCAGGCGACTCCGCCGACCTCACCGTCGGCGAACGTGAACGCCGGAGCCTCCGGCAGCCCGAGCCGCTCGAGCGCGCGCGGCCCCTGCACCGCGATCAGCGCGTATTCGTCAGAGACATCCCGCAGCTCGACCTCGCTCGGCAAGCGCTCCTCGAGCCACGCGAAGTCCGGCTCGCGGTTCGCCGCGTTCACGATCAGGAGGAACCGCTCGGGCGAGAGCTCGTAGCCGATCAGGTCGTCCACGATCCCGCCGTGCTCGTTCGTGAGCAGCGTGTACTGCGCCTTGCCTTCACCGATCTTGTCGAGGTCGTTCGAGAGCACCGTCTGCAGGAACGCACGCGCGGCGGGGCCTTCGACGAGGAACTCACCCATGTGCGAGACATCGAAGGCGCCCGAGTCGGTGCGCACCGCGCGGTGCTCCGGAATCACGCCCTCGTACTGCACCGGCATCTCCCAGCCTGCGAACGGAACGAGGCGCGCGCCGAGGGCGACGTGACGCTCGTACAGCGGCGTTTTCAGCAGCGTCTGCATCGGGCGCTGATGCTAATGGAGCCGAAAAGGGGGCCGCCCCGGCTTCGACTGACAGTCGAGGCCGGGGCGGCCGGACCGGGTCATCGCGGGTCAACCGCTTCGGTCGACCCGAGAGGGCACAGCAGTCATTGCCGCCGCAACCGACGGCTAAACATTTGTGTGCGGAGTTAGTCGCGCAGGAAGGACGGCACTTCGAGGATGTCGTCCTCGACCTCGAAGCGGTCCCTGGGCTGCTCGCGGTCGCCTTCCTGCTCGCGGCGCGCTTCGTCCGCAGGCTCTTCCGCCCGACGGCGACGTCGAACCTTGGCGGGACCGAAGCCGGTGGCGATCACCGTCACGCGCACCTCGTCCTTGAGCGACTCGTCGATCACGGCGCCAAAGATCACGTTCGCGTTCTGGTCGGCGGCGGAGGTGACCACCTGCGCCGCCTCGTTCACCTCGAAGAGTCCGATGTCGGGCCCCCCGGTGACATTGAGCAGGACGCCCGTCGCGCCCTCGATCGACGACTCGAGCAGCGGCGACGAGACCGCGGAGCGCGCAGCCTCGGTCGCGCGGTTCTCACCCGATGCCGTGCCGATCCCCATGAGCGCCGAACCGGCCTCGTTCATGATCGTGCGGACGTCGGCGAAGTCGAGGTTCACGAGCCCGGGAATCGTGATCAGGTCGGTGATGCCCTGGACGCCCTGGCGCAGCACGTCGTCGGCGAGCGTGAAGGCGTCGAGGATCGAGGTGCGCTTCTCGACCACCTGCAGCAGGCGGTCGTTCTCGATCACGATCAGCGTGTCGACCTCCTCGCGGAGCTCGTCGACGCCGCGCGAGGCGATCTCGGCGCGGCGCCGACCCTCGAACGAGAACGGCCGCGTGACCACCCCAACAGTGAGTGCGCCAATCTCGTGTGCGAGCCGCGCGACGGTCGGCGCCGCACCCGTGCCGGTGCCGCCTCCCTCGCCGGCGGTGACGAAGACCATGTCGGCACCCTTGAGCGCCTCCTTCAGCTCGTCGCGGCTCTCCTCGGCGGCCGATTTTCCGACGGACGGATCCGCGCCTGCGCCGAGCCCGCGGGTGACGTCGGAGCCGATCGGCATCTTCACGTCCGCGTCGACCATCAGCAGCGCCTGCGCGTCGGTGTTCACGGCGATGAACTCGCACCCGCCGAGGCCGGCGTCGACCATCCGGTTGACGGCGTTCGAGCCGCCACCGCCCACGCCGACGACCTTGATCAGCGCCAGGTAGTTCCCGCTTGGATCACGTACGCTCAACCCGTCTCCACCTCAAGCTTTACTCGACATTTCGTCTTCAGCGCCCGGCAGGGTACGCCTCCGAACGTCCGCTGTCAACGCTGTTCGAGGTACGTGAGTCTAACCCTCAGGCTGAGTGTTTAGACTTGT
>DASVFB010000270.1:0-11894 GCA_036380275.1 Gaiellaceae bacterium
CCCTTGCCCATGAAGCTGCGGACGATCTCGATGCAGTGGCAGCCGAGGTCGATGATCGCGCCGCCACCCGCCTGCCGCCGGTCCCAGAACCAGGCCGAGTGCGGGCCAGGGTGCGTCTCGCGCGAGCGTGCCCATGTGACCTCGCCGATCTGTCCCGCCTGCACGACCTGCACCGCCTTCAGCGTCTTCGGCGTGTAGACGAGGTCCTCGAGGTAGCCGGCGAAGACACCCGCGGTCTCGACCGTGTCGAGGATGCGCATCGCCTCGTCGGCGTTGCGTGCGAGCGGCTTCGTGCAGAGGATCGCCTTGCCTTGTCGAGCGCACAGCTCGATCGCCTGCTCGTGCGCGTCGTTCGGCAGACCGACGACGACGACATCGGTCTCGGGATGGGCGATCGCGTGCTCGAGGTCCGTCGACGCGTTCGGGACGCCGTTCTCGCGTGCGAACGTCTCGGCGCGCTCGGCGGTCCGCGAATAGACGACGTGCACGCGGTCGCGGCCGCGGCGGCCGTGCAGCGTCCGCGTGTAGAAGAGGCCGATCAGCCCGGTGCCGAGCATGGTGACGCGATGACCCTCCAACGGCTTGCGCTCCTTCACCGGTCATGGTTGTCTAGAGGGCTAGATGGGCGGCGCCGACTCTACGCCCTTCCTCAGCGCGGCGCGCGCGCTCCTCGACCGCCTCGCCGCGCAAACGGAGGCGCTCGATCGAGCGAGCCGAATCTGCGCCGAGGCGATCGGCGAGGGCGGACTCGTCCACGCGTTCGGAACCGGCCATTCGCGCATCCCCGTCGAGGAGCTCTTCCCGCGCTACGGCTCGTACCCGGGTTTCAACCCGATCGTCGAGCTCTCGATGACCTTCCATACGCAGGTCGTCGGCGCCAACGGTCAACGGCAGGCGATGTTCATCGAGCGCGTCGAGGGGCTCGCCGAGGCGATCCTCGACAACTTCGAGCTCGGCCCGCCTGATGCGATGCTCGTCTTCAGCCATGGCGGCACGACCGCGGTGCCGATCGAGATGGCTGCCGGTGCTCGGCGCCGCGGGCTGCCGGTGATCGCGGTCACGTCGTTCGCCGCCGCCCAGGCGGCCGCGCCCGGGCCGCGGCTCGTGGACCACGCCGACGTCGTGCTCGACCTGGCGACGCCTGCCGGTGACGCGCTCGTCGCGATCGACGGCGTCGACACGCCCGTGGCGCCCGGCTCGTCGCTTGCGGGCGTCGCGCTCGCGAACGAGCTGAAGGCGCGTACGGCGCTGCTGCTCGCCGAGCGTGGTCGGCTGCCGCCGGTCCTGGCCAGCGCCGCAGTCGTTGGCCCGCGGCGCTCGGCCGAGCTCTTCGAGGAGGCGTATGCCGAGCACGCGCGGCGCCTCGCGCGAACGCTCCGTCAGCGACCGGGTTGACGCAGCAGCACACGCCCGGATAGCGTCGTCCCGGATGGGCGAAATGTCTAGACAGGTACGGCCGGAGCTGCGGTCGACTTGTACAAAGGAGGATGCATGAGGGTCCCGATCAACGTCCGCTGGGTCTTCGCGGTCCTGGTGTTCGTCGCGATTGCGGTGACAGCGGCCGTGACGGCGTCTGCGAATTCAAACAAGGCGCAGGCGAAGTACGTGCTTGGTGTATCCAACACGCTCGTCGGCAACGGCTGGCGCGAGGAAATGATCTGCGCGGTGAAGGCGCAGGCGCTCGCCAGCGGTGTCGTGAGCAAGGTCGTCGTCGCGAACCGCAACGGCGGTCCCGCGGAGCAGACGGCAGACATCCGCAACCTGATCTCTGCGGGTGCAAACGCCATCGTCATCAACCCGTCGAGCGCGACCGCGCTCAACTCGGTCATCGCACAGGCGGCCTCGCGAGGCATCAAGATCGTCTCCGTCGACCAGCGTGTGTCTGCGCCGCAGGCGCACAACGTCACCAACGACCAGGTTGCCTACGGACGCCTCGGTGCCGAGTGGCTGTTCAAGAAGCTCGGCGGTAAGGGCAACGTCGTCGAGATGCGCGGCATCGCCGGCGTTCCGGCCGACACCGATCGTCACACGGGCTTCACGCAGGCGCTCAAGAAGTACCCGGGGATCAAGGTCGTCAAGCAGACGTTCACCAACTGGTCGTTCGCGCCGGGCGGGAAGCAGATGCTCGACATCCTCAACTCCGGCGTGCAGGTCGACGGCGTGTGGACGTCCGGCATCGACTACACGATCGTCAACGCGTTCAAGACGGCCGGCAAGCCGTACGTGCCCGTCGTGGGCGCGGACAACAACCAGTTCCTGAAGCAGCTGCTCACGGTCAAGGGCCTGAGCGGCGTGGCCGTAACGAACCCGGCCACGATCGGCGGCGCGGGCGCCGCGGTCGCGATCAAGCTGCTCCAGGGCAAAAAGGTCCAGAACTGGGTCAAGCTCACGCCGCAGGCGTGGGACAACGGAAGGTCGGTAGGCCGCAAGGAGATCAAGGCGAACTACTCGCCCAGCCGTCCTCCCACGTACAGCGCACGGCTGCAGATCAAGCCGTGGACGACCTACACCACGAAGCAGCTCTTCAGCTGCAAGGCGCCGTAACGGAGTGACGCGGGAGAGGGCATGCGCCCTCTCCCGCACCTCTTCATGACTGAAGCCGTGGCACTCCTCGAAGCGCGCGACCTTTCGAAGAGCTACGGGCCTGTGCAGGCACTTCTGTCCGCCGACCTCGTCGTCGCGCCTGGCGAGGTCCATGCACTGCTCGGCGCGAACGGCGCCGGCAAGAGCACGCTCGTCAAGCTTCTGACGGGCGTGATCCAGGGCGACGAGGGGACAATCTCCGTCCGCGGCAGAGAGTTACGCGTGGGGTCGCCGGCCCGCGCCGCACGTTTCGGCCTCGCGCCGGTGTTCCAGGACCCGGCGCTCGTTCCTGACCTGACCGTCGCGCAGAACCTGCGCCTCACCGGCGCGGACGCGCGCGCCGTGGCGCAACGGCTCGCGGAGATGGAGCTCGACGTCGACTTCACGGAGCTCACAGGCGATCTGCCGTTGCCGCTGCTACGCATGATCGACCTCGCGCGGGCGCTTGCACGCGAACCCGAGCTGCTGCTGCTCGACGAGATCACGGCAGCGCTCCCGTCCGACCTCGCCGAGCGCGTCTTCGCAGTCATGCACGAGCGGCGTGAGCGCGGCCGCTCGGTCCTCTTCATCACGCATCGCCTCAAGGAGGTCATCGCGACGTGCGACCGCGCGACGATCCTGCGCGACGGGACCGCCGTGGCGACGATCGTCCCGCAGGAGGGCGGCGAGGAGCGAATCGTCGAGTACATGCTCGGGCCCGAGGCCGCGCGAGCCGTAGGAGAGGCGATCGAGCGCGACGCGCAGGTCATGGGGCCTCGGGACGCGGACGCGCCCGCCGCGCTCGAGGTCGAGTCCGTCTCGATCGGGCACGTGCAAGGCGTCTCGTTCACGCTGCGCCCGGGCGAGATCCTCGGCGTGGCGGCGCTCGAGGGCCAGGGGCAGGACGAGCTGTTCGACGTGCTCTCCGGTGAGCGGACGCCGGACTCAGGCGAGATCCGCGTCGGCGGGCGAGCGTTCAAGGCGCGGCACCCTTACGACGCGATCCGCGCGGGGCTCGTGCTCGTTCCGGCGGACCGTTTACGCGCGTTGCTTCCGCAACGCTCGGTCCGCGAGAACATCGCGTCTCCACGCTACAACCGCTTCTCGCGCTGGGGTGTGATCAACATGCGCGAGGAGGGGCGCCGCGTCCGCAACGCGGTCGAATCTCTGCAGATCGACGTCCGCGCCGGTCGCCAGGTGCGTCGGCTCTCGGGCGGGAACCAGCAGAAGGTGACGATTGCGCGCTGGCTCGCGTCCGGCTTCGCGACACTGCTCTGCTTCGACCCGACGCGCGGGATCGACGTCGGTACGAAGCGCCAGATCTACGTGCTTCTGCGACGCCTCGCGGACGACGGCGGCGCCATCCTCTTCTTCTCGAGCGAGCTCGCGGAGTTCCCGCTCGTGTGCGACCGGGTGCTGACGGTCTTCGGCGGCCGGGTCACGGCCGAGCTGGTGGGCGAGGCGGCGGACGAGGCGACATTGCTGCGCGCGATGCACGGCCTCGTGGAGGACGAGGCCGTGGCGTGAGCTCCGCGCCCGCGACGGTCGCGCCGCTGCGGCGCGCGCCGGAACTCCGCCGTCTGGTGCGCAGGCACGGCTGGACGATCGGCGTCTACCTGTTGTTGTTCGCGCTCATCCTGTACTGGCGCTCGCAAACGACCCTGCCGTGGGGACCGTTCGACGTCCAGTCGCTCGCGATCGACGCGCTGCCGCTTGCGTTCGCCGCGTGCGGGCAGGCGATCGTCGTCATCTCGGGCGGGATCGATCTCTCGATCGGCTCGATGATGAGCCTCGTCAACGTCGTGTCGGCGCGGTTGATGGTCGACGCCGGCTTCGAGCACGCGCTCCTCATCTCGGTGCTGCTCGTCCTCGCCGCAGCGCTCGTCGGCGCGCTGACCGGCTTGACGATCGTCGTGACGAAAGTGGCGGACATCATCGTCACGCTCGCGATGCTCTTCGTGCTCGGGGGTGCGGCGCTGTGGGTGCTGACGATTCCCGGGGGAGGTGTCCCGGCGCATTATGCAAGCCTGATCACCGTCGACACCGTCGGGACGAAATGGCTCCCCGCGGCCGTCCTCGTCCTTCTCGGCGCCGTCGTACTGCTCTGGGCGACCGTCCGGCGGCTGCGGCCCGGGCTTGCGCTGTACGCGGTCGGCTCAAAACGCAGCGCCGCGTACCTCGCGGGCGTGAACGTCCCTGCTGCGCGGATCGCCGCGTACGCCTACTCCGGCGCGTTCGCGGCCCTCGGCGGGCTGGCGCTCAGCGCCGCCTCGGGTCTCGGCGACCCGCACTCCGGCGACATCTACACCTTGAACTCGGTGGCCGCGGTCGTGCTCGGCGGCGTCTCGCTGCTCGGAGGGGTCGGGGGGCTCATCGGCCCGATCGCCGCGGCCTTCGTGCTCACCCTCGTGAAGACGATCCTGATCATCAAGGGCGTCGACCAGAATTGGGCGCAGGTGATCCAGGGGACGCTGATCGTGCTCGTCGTCATGATCGGCGGCCTCGCGATCCGCCAGAAGGGCAAGAGCGGCGGATGACGGCCGTTCCCGAGTCGGCCCGGCGCCGCGACTTGCGCCGCGCGCTCGTCGACAATCCGGCGGTCGTCCTGACGTTGGTGTTCGTCGGTCTCTTCGTCGTGACGGACATCGTGAACCGCGCGCAGTCGGGTCAAGCGTTTCTCACCCCGAAGCAGGTCTCGACAACGTTTCTCTACGCGGCGGTGCTCGGCCTGCTGTCGGCGGGGCAGACGCTCGTGATGCTCACTGGAGGCGTCGACCTCTCGGTGGCGACGACGGCGACCGCCAGCGCGTTCTTCGTCTCGCGCTACGGGACGGAGGGCTCCGCCAAGGCGATCGTGATCGCGCTGGGAGTCGGCCTCGCGATCGGCGTCGTCAACGGGATCGGCGTCGGGATCTTCCGCGTGAACGCGCTGATCATGACCCTCGGCATCTCGGTGATCACGCTCGGGATTCTCACCGTCGAGGCGCAGAAGCAGTTCACCTCGCTGGTGCCGAACGACGTCGTCACGCTCGGATCGGGACGTTTCCTAACGTACGTGCCGTATGACCTGCTGGTCTGGGCGCCCGTCTCGGCGCTGATCATCCTCGGGCTGCGCTACTCCGGGCTCGGCCGGGTGATCTACGCGGTCGGGGACAACCCTGTTGCCGCGCGGCTCGCAGGCGTGCGCGTGTGGCAGGTGCTCCTGGTTGTGTACGGGCTCTCCGGGCTGCTCTCGGCGGCCGCCGGGATCCTGCTCGTCGGCTTCAACAACGCCGCCGACCTCGGAATCGCCTCGCCGTTCCTGCTCCCCTCCGTCGCGGCAGTCGTGATCGGCGGGACGTCGATCTTCGGCGGCCTCGGCGGCTACGCGGGAACGATCCTCGGCGCGCTCATCCTTACGGTGCTCGACTCGCTGCTCACGATCCTGAACGCGTCGCAGGCAGTCCGTCAGATCCTCTACGGTCTGATCATCCTCGCGCTCGCGGCGATCTACGCGCGCGCGACGGCGCAGTCGGACTAACGACGCAGTGCGGGGTCTGACGAAGCTCGCCTCCGGTCCGAGCAACGTCGCGATCGCCGAACGCCCGGAGCCAAGGGTGACCGCGTGCTCGTCGTCGGCCCGGACCGATCGGCTTGCTCGCGGCTCAGGTCGCGCGCGCGTCCGGCGGCCGAGTGCACGTGCGCGGCACGCCGGGCGACGCGGCAAGGCTCGAGGTCGCCGGAGCGCTCGGTTTCGCGTCCTCGACGACCGGCGATGTGAGAGCTTCTAAACGAGCAGCGGCGCGAGCGTGTTGCGCGCGATCAGGAAGCCGCGCTCGACGAGCTCCTGCGTTCCCTCGAAGCGTCGGTCCTCGTGCTCGACCGAAAGAACGTGGTCGTAGCCGACGGCGTACAGCGCGGCGACGAAGCGAGACCAGTCGACCTCCCCGAGCCCGGGGATGCGTGGCACCTGCCAGCCGATGCCGCTCGAAAGCGTGCCGTGACGGTAGAGGCCCTGGCGTCGGACCTCGAGATCCTTCGCGTGTGCGTGGAAGATCCGCTCGGCGAAGTCGTAGACGGCGCGCTCGTAGTCGATCATCAGCCACACCAGGTGCGACGGGTCGAGGTTGAGCCCGAAGTTCTCGTCCGGGATCACGGAGAACATCTCGTCCCAGATCGCAGGCGACCACGCGAGGTTCGTGCCGCCCGGCCACTCGTCGTAGCTAAAGATCATCGGACAGTTCTCGATCGCGATCCTCACGTCGCGGTCGCCCGCGTACGCGACGAGCTCCGGCCAGATCCGGCGGAAGCGGTCGAGGTTTTCGGGCAGCGGGCGGTCCTTGTCGTTGCCGGCGAACGTGCCGACGATGCTGACGCCGAGCGTCTGCGCCGCGTCGATCACCTTGCACAGGTGCGCGTTCACCTGCTTGCGGTGCGAGTCGTCCGGATGGAGGTTGTTGGGGTAGTAGGCGAGCGACGAGATCGCGAGCCCGTGCCGCTCGAGCGTCTCGTGCACGGCGTCGGTGTCGAGCGCGTCGACGTCGATGTGCGTGACGCCCGCATACCGCCGCGCCTCACCGCCGCTCGACGGCCAGCACGCGACCTCGAGCATCTCGAAGCCGTTCGCGGCAGCCCAGCCGGCGACCTCCTCCAGCGAGAGGTCCGGGAACGCGGACGTCATCAGTCCGAGGTTCACAGGCTCACCTCCACGCATCGTCCGTCGCGGTTGGATTCGGCAATCGCCTCGCCGAGGAGTGCGTTCGAAGGAAGCGGGGCATGCGCGTCGAGCTCAGATATCCGTGCGCGCAGCGACTGCTCGATCGTGAAGTAACGGCGAACGAAGTCCGTCACGCGTCTGCCGCCCAGCGCTCCGGGTAGTACAGCGGTGCGCCGCAGAGACCGACGAGGTGGCCGCCGTCCGCGGTGACCGCGCAGCCGTTCGGGAAGTGGGGGAGCCGGGCGGTGAGGACGTCGAGTGCGCCGTCCGGGCCGAGCCGATACACGCGGCCGTCGTCGGATCCCCAATGCCCGGAGTCGGAGACGAAGAGCGTGCCGTCGGGCGCGAACGCGGGGTAGTTCGGGAACACGAAGCCGTTGCGCAAGGTCTGCACCGCACCGTTGTCGAGCACACAGAGTGAGCCAGCGCCCTGGCAGCAGACGACCACGCGCCCGCGGCCATCCACGGCGAGCCCCAACACGAACCCGGGCGCGCGCGCAGCGACGTGCCACGTCCTGGCTTCGACGTCGACGCGGTAGAGCTGTCCGTCCTCGCCGCCGGCCCAGAGCACGTGCGCCGCCGGGTCCCACGCGACGCCCTCCGGGTGGTCGAGCTCGTCGACGAGCACCTCAATCGCGGGCATGTCCGACCGCCCCGTTGATCGTCAGTCCGCCGTCGACGACGAGCTCCTGCCCCGTGACGTACCGTGCCGCGTCGGATGCGAGGAAGAGGATCGTGTCCGCAACCTCGTCCGCCGCCGCGATCCGGCGCATGGGGATGCGCTCCTCGTAAGCGCGGCGAACCTTTGCCGTGTAGGCGCGTGCGTTCAGCGGCGTGTCGATCGCGCCCGGGGCGACCGCGTTCACCGTGATGCCGCGCGGTGCGAGCTCGAGCGCGAGCGTCTTCGTCAGCGCCTCGATCGCGCCTTTCGCCGCGGCGTACGCGCCGAGCTCCGGGACGGCGAGAATGCGCGCGGCGGACGTGACGTTGACGATGCGGCCGCCGCCGGCTTCGAGCATGCGGATCGCCGCAGCGCGGCAGCCGTAGAAGTAGCCGTGGAGGTTCGCGCGCAGCAGTCCGTGCCAGTCATCGTCCGTCATCTCGACGACCGGCTTCACGAACAGGCGCGCGGCGTTGTTGACCCAGACGTCGATGCCTCCCCACTCCGCCGTGACGCGTTGGGCGAGCGACTCGAGCTGCTCGGGATCGCCGGTGTCGCCAGCGACGAAGATCCCTTCGCCCGGACCGCCGCCGTCGAGCGAGATGCCCGCCACCCGCGACCCGGCCTCCGCGAACGCGCGTGCGACCGCCTTGCCGATCCCGCTCGAAGCGCCTGTGACGACGACCCGGCGCCCGGCCAGCTCGAACGGTCCAGGCATGCGGCGACTGTATAGCTGTCCAGACCACCTCGCAATTAGACTCGCGCGATGCCGCACGAGCCGATTCGGACGACCGTGATCGGCAGCTACCCGTTCCCCGGCTGGCTCGAGCTGTTCGGACAACATGCGAACGAAACCGGGACCGATGATCGCGAGGAAGCGGTTCGCGACGCGGTCACCGCGGCGATCGCGGACCAGGTGCGCGCGGGTCTCGGCGTGATCACCGACGGCGAGCAGACGCGCTTCGACTTCAACCTCTCCTTCTACTCCTTCCTCGACGGGCTCGAGCCCGAGAAGCAGCGGCGCCGGCTCGGCCCGCCGGCGCACGATCAGCGTCCCCGCTATTGCATCGTCGGCCAACTGCGCGCACCGCGCGGTCTCGGCGCGGTCGAGGAATTCGAGCGGTTGCGCGAGCTTGCCGCCGCCGGTCCGATGCTGAAGGCATCTGTACCCGGTCCGTACACCCTCGCCGGGCGGATCGAGCCGAGCGCCGACTACCCCGACCGCTACGCCGTGACCGAGGCGCTCGTCCCGATCGTGCGCGACGAGCTCGTGCGTCTCGTCGCCGCGGGCTGCGCATTCGTAACCGTCGACGAGCCCTCGATGAGCTGCTATGCCTGGAGGGAGGACGTCGCCCGGCTCGTCGACGTCTTCAACCGCACCGTCCAGCCCATCGTCGGCAGGACGTACATCGGCGCGCACCTCTGCTTCGGCAACTTCAAGGCGCGGGCGGTTGCGCCGCGGCGGTACGCGCCGATGTTCCCGGCGTTCTTGCGGCTCGCCGTCGACGAGCTCCACCTGGAGATGGCGAGCCGCGAGTTCTCCGAGCTCGAGCTGATCCAGGAGATCGGCCGCGAGAAGGACGTCGGCGTCGGCGTGGTCGACGTCAAGAACTCGTACGTCGAGTCGGCGGACGACGTTGCCGAACGCATCCGCGCCTGTCTGCGCTTCGTCGCACCCGAGCGGCTGTCGGTGTCGCCGGACTGCGGGTTGTCGCAGACGGCACGCTGGGCGGCGCGCGGAAAGCTGACGGCGCTGGTCGACGGCGCGCGTCGCGTGCGCGAGTCGCTCTAGCGTGGCTCAAATGCGAACGCCCGTGCAGGATTCGCGACGAAGATCTGCTCGGAGAGGTCGTTACCGAGCTCGCGTTCGAGCCGGGGCTTGAACCTCGCGAAGACGTAGTCGAGCCCGGGCCCGCCGCCGTAAGCCCGCATCATCGACGCACGGCCGGTGTCACCGCCGACGAGCAGTTGCGACGAGTGCCCGCGCTCTGCGAGATCCGCGATCAGGCGCAGGATCGTCGAGTCCGGCCAGTACTTGGTGCGTCCGGGACCGTCGAGCTGGAGCCACGCACCGGCCGCGGCCGTCTCGGCGTGCTCGCCCGCGTCCGGGTTCCGGTCGAGGTGCGCGAGAACTACCGAGCCCGGCTCGACGCCGTGCTCGAGCAGGCGCTCGACGATCGCGAGCCCCATCGTGCCGTGTTCGGTGTGGATGCACACCGGCGCTCCGGTGGCCGTGTGTGCCGCTGCCGCGGCCGCGAGCACGTTCTCCTCGAACGGCGTCAGCCGGTGGTAGCCCGCTCCGGCCTTGACCATTCCGCAACGGGCGTGCAGGTCGGCGACGAACAGATCCGCGAGTGCATCGACGGGCTCTGAGCGGTACGGGCTGTCCGCCGCGTAGTGCACGTCGCGATGGAGGCCGGTCGCCGCGACGATGTGCAGCCCCGTGGCACGCGCGACGGCGGTGAGCCCGTCGAGGTCGCGCCCGACGCCGAGTGGAGTCCAGTCCACGAGCGCGCGCCCGCTCGCGTCGACGAGCGTGCGGGCTTCTGCAATCGCCTTGTCGACGTCCGTGAAGTCGTCGCCCGGCTGGGCGGGTGTGGCGAGAAACAGGTGCTCATGCGCGTCGCACGCGCCGAGCTCGCTCGGCGCGATGTCCCCAAGGACCGTCCGGACGATCACGCGCCGATCGTAGTGCCACTCCGGCTCGTGCAATCGGGCTTCGGCGAGCCATATTCGGTTCTCCCCGAAGGTTGCGCTCCCGCGCTTAGACTCGCCGCACCGTCGGTCGCAGTGGCAGCGCCGAGAAACCGAGAGGAGAAGAAATGTTCCTGGCAACGTCGAAGGTCGAGGATTTCGACCGCTGGTGGAGTGTGTTCTCGACCACGAGCCTCGAGAAGCGTAAGCAGCACGGCTCCAAGGGTTCACAGGTCTTTCACGATCCCAATGAGGAGGGCCGGGTCTGGGTGCTCTTCGACTGGGACGCGGAGGGCTGGCAGAACTTCATCTCCGACCCCGAGGTACCGGCCATCCTTCAACAAGCCGGGCACGCAAGCAGGCCACAGGTTGCGGAGCCCGCCAGCCAGCTCGACGGCTAGCTCGTCCGCGGTGGAAGACCGAGGTTGTTGTGAGCGAGGCGGTGGGAGTGGGGCTGGTTGCGGGGGCGACGCGCGGCGCCGGTCGTGCGGTCGCGGTCGAGCTTGCCCGTGCGGGCTTTTACGTTTACGCGACCGGTCGCAGTAGTCGCACGGCCGGGCCCTCTGAGATTGGCAGGCCCGAGACGATCGAGGAGACGGGGGACCTGATGGCGGCGGCGGGTGGCGTGGGGTCGGCGCTGGTGGTCGATCACGAGGAGCCCGCCTCGGTTGCCGAGCTCGTCGCGGCGATCGAGGGCGAGCGGGGGCGGCTCGACGTGCTCGTGAACGACATCTTCGGTGGCGACAGGTACATGGAGTGGGACAAGCCGCTCTGGGAGCATGACTGGGCGGGCGGGCTGCGGATGCTGCAGATGGGCGTGCACACGCACTTGATCACCTGTCGTGCCGCGATCCCGCTCCTGTTGCGCACCGCCGATGCCCTCGGCACGCGCGGCCTGGTCGTGGAGATGACGGACGGCACCGCGCAGGCGAACGCCGAGTTCCGGCGGAATGTCGGCTTCTACTACGACCTAGTCAAGGCCAACGTCGAGCGGATCGTCAAGGGCCTGAGCGCGGAGCTGGAGGACCGTCCCGTGACGGCGGTCGGCGTGACTCCCGGCTGGCTGCGCTCGGAGAAGATGCTGGAGAACTTCGGCGTCAGCGAGGCGAACTGGCGCGATGCCGTGAAAGAGCGTCCCGGCTTCGGGATCTCCGAGTCGCCGACCTATGTGGCCAGAGGCGTTGCCGCACTCGCCAGCGCGGCAGACGCCGAGCGATGGGCAGGCACGATCGTCAGCGCTCGCCAGCTCGCCGACGCCTACGGCGTCACAGACACCGACGG